>CAYRLJ010000012.1:0-12860 GCA_964425025.1 uncultured Burkholderia sp.
CTCAAGCGCCTCCGCGGCCACGGGCTCTAACCGCAGAGTTCGCCTTGCTTGATTCGGAGTCTGGCCCCGGGGGGAAAGGGCTTGGGCCGATTCAGGATCAAGCTCAAGCTCAGGTTCAGAGGGGAACGGCGGCGGCGAGAGTTTCGTGAGAATCCGAACGATGCTCAACAGCAGCGCGCGACATTGTCTGTAGTCATCCGCTTTGATGAGGTTGCGATTGCGGAGCGCATCGAGATGGGCCGCGCCCGTGCCGTCGAGCACGAAGTGCGCATGGCGCGTTGCCGCGCAGTTCGGGATGATCGCGATCGGCTTGGACGCCGCGTGTGTCGGCGCCGCCATGATCTTGACGTCGAGCACCGTGGCCAGGCCGCCGAGGCCTTGCGCGCCGATGCCGAGCGCATTCACCTTTTCATGCAGCTCGACGCGCAGCTCTTCGATCCAATCGCGCGGGCCGCGGGCGATGATGTCTTGAATATCGATCGGATCCATCAGCGATTCCTTCGCCATCAGCATCGCCTTTTCCGCGGTGCCCCCGATGCCGATGCCGAGCATGCCCGGCGGGCACCAGCCGGCGCCCATCGTCGGCACCGTCTTCAGGATCCAGTCGACGATCGAGTCCGACGGGTTCAGCATCGCGAACTTCGATTTGTTCTCGGAACCGCCGCCCTTGGCTGCGACTTGCACGTCGACTTTATCGCCGGGCACGATCTCGTAGTGGATGACGGCCGGCGTGTTGTCCTTCGTGTTCTTGCGGGCGCCTTCGGGCGGATTCACGATCGACGCGCGCAGAACGTTGTCGGGGTTCAGATAGCCACGGCGTACGCCTTCGTTGACCATGTCGGTGACGCTCATCGTCGCCGGGCCGCTTTCGCTGCCCCAGCGCACGTCCATGCCGATCTTCAGGAAAATCGTGACGATGCCGGTGTCTTGGCAGATCGGCCGGCGGCCCTCCGCGCACATGCGGCTGTTCGTCAGGATTTGCGCGATAGCATCTTTCGCGGCCGGGCTTTCTTCGAGCTCGTACGCGCGGCCCAAGGCCTGGATGTAATCGAGCGGATGATAGTAACTGATGTACTGCAGCGCGTCGGCGACGCTCTGGATGAGGTCTTCCTGTTTGATGACTGTCATGGCTGAGGGCTGTGGGGACGGAGCGGCGAATCGAACGACATGCGCGCCAAAAAAGCACGCGAAAAACCGCGCTATTGTACCGCGCCGGCGACCGATGCACCGGGCAGCGGCCCGCCGCCCGGCTTCAGGATGTGACCGGAGGCGAACGCTTGATGTCCACGCTCGCGATCGCAATGCCCGTGATGACACAGGCGAGCGCAATGCCGTGAGCCAGTGTCGGCCGCTCGCCGAGAAAGACGATACCGTACCCCGCCGCGGCGATGGGTAGGACGGCGCTGAACACGCCCGCGAGCGAGCCGTGCACGTGCCGGATGCCTTTCATCCAAAGCCAGAACGAGAAAATGCTGGCCGATAGGCCGTACCAGAGCATCAGCGCCCAGATGCCGAGCGGCACGGCCGTGAAGTCGAAACCGGCCAGCGCCTTGATGCCGAGCGGCAGCATCAGAAGAAAACCGAACAGATGGGTGTAAGCGCAGATGTCGATGGCTGCGAGTGTCTGCGTCAGCCGGCGCGACAAAATGACATAGAGCGATTCGCAGCAGACCGCGCCGAGCACCATGAGATTGCCGGCGAGCGATCCGGCGGCCGGCCCGTTCGATGACGCCCCGCCATGCGACAGATTGACGGCGACGATGCCGAGCATGGCGAGCGCAATCGACGCGAGCGCGCGGGCATTCGGCCGCTCGCGTAGAAATATCCAGGCGAACAGGGCGACGACGGCCGGTATCGTGCTCGTGATGACACCGGCGGCGACAGCGCTCGTGCGGGCCACGCCGCTCAGCATGAGCAGCGTAAACCCGAATGTGCCGAACAGGGCCTGCAAGAAGAGATTGAGCCATTCGTCGCGCTTGACGGCGCGCATCTTCGCCGGGCGCAGCAACGGCCAAAGCACCGCGAGCGCAATCACGAAGCGCGCCAGCGCGAACACGAGGACGGGAACGAATGCGACGATCGATTTGCCGATACCGACGTTGCTGCCGACTAGCGCCATCGCGGCAATGAGAAACCACGCGTACCGATTCAAGCTGTAATCCGAGGGGGAGAGTTCGGGCAGTGTAGTGTTCGGTGCCGATTAGTGCCGAGCACTGCCGAGCACTGCACTAACATTGTATGGGGCCATGGGGCCGCGTAAACCCGGGGTGCGCAGCGCCCCAATGCAGCGACGACAATAGTACTCGATCGAACGAACGGCTAATGGCGCGCGCTGTAAGAACCCGGTAAGTTGCTGCCGGTACTGTGCAGCGACTATCGTGCGAGCGCAACGCGTCATTTGTCGTTGCTGCGATGCGGCATTCCATACCTCGAAGCGCGGCTTGACGGCACGTTCCTCAGCCGACGCCGGATTCAAGTTTTATCTTTGTCGATAAGGGAGTAGTCGATGTCTGCGATTGAATCGGTTCTTCACGAAGGCCGTGTGTTTGCGCCGTCCGCCGAGGCGTCGGCCGGGGCGGCCATTTCGGGGATGGACGCGTACCGGGCGCTGACGGCCGAGGCCGAGCGCGATTACGAAGGCTTTTGGGCCAGGCTCGCGCGCGAAACGCTGACCTGGCGTAAGCCGTTCACGAAGGTACTCGACGAATCCGATGCGCCGTTTTACAAGTGGTTCGAAGACGGCGACTTGAACGCATCGCATAACTGTCTCGACCGGCACGTCGAAGCGGGCAACGGCGATCGCACGGCCATCATCTTCGAGGCCGACGACGGTACCGTCACGAACGTCACCTACAAGGATTTGCTCCAGCGCGTCTGCCGCTTTGCGAATGCGTTGAAGCGGCGAGGCGTGAAGAAGGGCGATCGCGTTGTCATCTACCTGCCGATGTCGGTCGAAGGCGTCGTCGCCATGCAGGCGTGCGCACGGATCGGCGCGCCGCACTCGGTGGTGTTCGGCGGCTTCTCGTCGAAGTCGCTGAATGAACGGCTCGTCGACGTCGGCGCCGTTGTCCTTGTCACGGCCGACGAGCAAATGCGCGGCGGCAAGGCGTTGCCCCTCAAGCGCATCGCCGACGAAGCGCTTGCGATGGGCGGATGCGAAGCCGTCAAGAGCGTGTTCGTCTATCGCCGCACGGGCGGCAACATTGAATGGGACGCATCGCGCGATGCATGGATGCACGAGGCTGTCGCGCAGGAGTCCGACACGTGCGAACCGGAGTGGCTGAGCGCCGAGCATCCGCTGTTCGTGTTGTACACGTCCGGCTCGACGGGCAAGCCCAAGGGCGTGCAGCACAGCACGGGCGGCTATCTGCTGTGGGCCGCGCAGACGATCAAATGGACGTTCGACTGGAAGCCGTCGGACGTCTTCTGGTGCACCGCCGATATCGGCTGGGTCACGGGCCACACGTACATCACATACGGGCCGCTGGCCCTCGGCGCGACGCAAGTCATGTTCGAAGGCGTGCCGACGTACCCAGATGGCGGCCGCTTCTGGAACATGATCGAGAAGCATAAGGTCAGCATCTTCTACACCGCGCCGACGGCCATCCGTTCGCTGATCAAGATCGCCGAAGCCGATGCGAACGTGCACCCGAAGCGCTATGACTTGTCGAGCCTGCGCATCATCGGCACGGTGGGCGAGCCGATCAACCCTGAAGCTTGGATTTGGTACTACGAGCAAGTGGGCGGCAAGCGTTGTCCCGTCATCGATACCTGGTGGCAGACCGAGACGGGCGGCCACATGATCGCGCCGATGCCTGGCGCGACGCCGCTCGTGCCGGGCTCATGCACGCTGCCGCTGCCGGGCATCATGGCCGCGATCGTCGACGAGACGGGACAAGACGTGCCGAACGGGCAGGGCGGCATTCTCGTCGTGAAGCGGCCGTGGCCTGCCATGCTGCGTACCGTGTGGGGCGATCCCGAACGCTTCAAGAAGAGCTACTTCCCGGCCGAGCTGGGCGGCAAGCTATACCTGGCCGGCGACGGCTCGGTGCGCGACAAGGAGACGGGCTACTTCACGATCATGGGCCGCATCGACGACGTGCTCAACGTGTCGGGCCACCGGCTCGGGACGATGGAGATCGAATCGGCGCTCGTCGCCAATCCGATCGTTGCCGAAGCGGCGGTTGTCGGCCGGCCCGACGACACGACGGGTGAAGCGGTTGTTGCATTCGTCGTGCTCAAGCGGAGCCGTCCGGAAGGCGAGGAAGCGGACAAGCTCGCCAACGAATTGCGTACGTGGGTGGCCAAGGAAATCGGACCGATCGCGAAACCTAAGGAGGTGCGTTTCGGCGATAACTTGCCGAAGACGCGTTCGGGCAAGATCATGCGGCGCTTGCTGCGCTCGCTCGCGAAGGGCGAGGAGATCACGCAAGACGTCTCCACGCTCGAGAATCCCGCGATCCTCGAACAGCTCGCCAAGGCGCGCTAACGAAACATCGTCGCGCCTGCTCTCGCAAGCAAGCTATTGAGCGAGCGAGCGGGCAGGTGCGGCGTGTGGCGTGTGGCGTGTGGCGTGTGGCGTGTGGCGCCCGGCTCGGCTTATCGTTTTCATCGGTTTGCCATGCCTGCGGCAGGGGGGGAGGCTCTGACAATCCCAATTGCCCGTGCCGTCCCTTTTTGGTACTTAGGCGCATGGCCGCGCCACGTCCTCTCGATCCCATCGCCCAACGCGCGCTCGAACCGCCTCCGGTTTCGAGTGCGATGGTGCTTGCGCATCGTCGTTATTGGCGTTTCAACGTGACGTTGATCAGCGTATTGATGCTAATCGGCTTTGCCGTCTCGTTTGTCGTACCGCTGTTCGCGCGGACATTGTCGAGTGTGCGGGTGGCGGGATTCCGGCTGCCGTTCTATATCGGCGCACAAGGGGCGATCATCGTCTACTTGTTGCTGATTGCCGTTTATATCGTCGCGATGACGCGTGCCGACCGCCGCTTGCGACGGGCCGGTGCGGCCGACGCGATCGATGCGGCCAGTGATGCCAGGCACGAGGCCGCGCGATGACGCTCGTGAGCCGGCTCGTTCGCGCGTACGTGCTCTATACGCTGGGCTTCTTTCTGTTCATCTATACGATGTGGCGGGTCGAACGCGTGACGGGGCCGGGCGTTTGGGTCGGCTACGTCTTCTTGTTCGTGCCCATCGCCGTTTATGCCGTGATTGGATTGCTGTCGCGCACATCGGATCTCGTCGAATACTACGTGGCGGGGCGGCGCGTTCCGGCTGCGTTCAACGGGATGGCGACGGCCGCCGATTGGCTATCGGCGGCTTCGTTCATCGGGTTGGCTGGGTCGCTCTACGCCACGGGATATGACGGGCTTGCGTACTTGATGGGGTGGACGGGCGGCTACTGTCTCGTTGCGTTCTTGCTTGCTCCGTACGTGCGAAAACTTGCTCGCTATACGATTCCGGATTTTCTCGGCACGCGCTATTCGAGCAACGTCGTGCGCGGCATCGCGGCGATGGCGGCGATCCTGTGTTCGTTCGTTTATCTCGTTGCGCAGCTTCAAGGCGTGGGGCTCATTGCGATGCGCTTCATTGGCGTCGACTTCGCGATCGGCATTGCTTGCGGATTGGCCGGCATTCTCGTGTGTTCGTTTCTTGGCGGTATGCGTGCCGTGACGTGGACACAGGTTGCGCAGTACGTCATTCTCATCAGCGCGTTCTTGATTCCCGTGTCGATGATCGCGCATAAGGAGGGGCTTGGGTGGGTGCCTCAGGTGACTTATGGTCGGCTGATGGCGCGGATGGAGAAGCTTGATCGGATCGTGCGTGACTCGCCGCAAGAGCATAGTGTTCGCGTGTCGTATCGAGAGCGGGCCGCGCATATCGATGCGCAGATCGCCGCGCTGCCGGGCTCGTATCTCGATCAGAAAGCTCGCTTGATGCGCGAGCTCGATAATCTGCGTCGTCGTAATGGACCGTTGCGCGATATTCATGAGCGTGAGGCTGCACTTCAGGCGTTTCCACGCGATGCGGCGGCTGCACGCATTGTATGGACGCAGACGCGTGACGATTTGCTCGCGCGCGCGACGGATCCCGTGCCGATGTACGAACCGTTTCCCGCTACCCGTGGCGATGACCGGAGCACGCACGAGCGCAATTTTCTTTCGTTGCTGTTGTGTTTGTCGTTGGGCACGGCCAGCTTGCCGCACATCTTGTCGCGCTATAACACGACAACTTCCGTTAGCTCGGCGCGGCGTTCTGTTGCGTGGACGCTTTTTTTTGTCGCGCTGTTTTATCTCACCGTGCCGGTGCTTGCGGTGCTGGTCAAGTATGAAGTGATGACCCATCTGGTCGGCCATTCGATGACCGATTGGCCCGCATGGGTGACGCAGTGGCATCGTGCCGAGCCGGGCTTGATCGGTATTGACGGCGGCAATGGTGACGCGATCATCCGATGGTCGGCGATTCGCATGCAGCCCGACATGGTGGTGCTGGCGGCGCCGGAAATTGCCGGGTTGCCGTATGTGATTTCGGGGCTCGTTGCCGCGGGGGCGTTGGCGGCGGCGTTGTCGACGGCGGATGGATTGCTGCTGACGATTGCCAATGCGTTGTCGCACGACATCTACTACCACATGGTCGATCCGTCGGCGTCGAGCCAGAGGCGCGTCACGATATCGAAGATCCTGCTGCTTGGGGTGGCATTGTTTGCGTCGTATGTGGCGTCGCTCAATACGGGGAATATTTTGTTTCTGGTGGGCGCGGCGTTTTCTTTGGCGGCGTCGAGCTTTTTCCCGGTGCTGGTGTTGGGGGTGTTTTGGAAGCGGACGACCCAGCGGGGGGCTGTTGCGGGGATGCTCGCTGGGTTGGGCGTGTGCGTGTATTACATCGTGTCGACGTATCCGTACTTTAGGCAACTGACGGGGTTCGCCGGGGCGCAGTGGTTCGGGATCGAGCCGATCAGTTCGGGGGTGTTCGGCGTGCCTGCCGGGTTTGTCGCGACGATCGTCGTTAGCTTGCTCGATCGCGCGCCGGATGGTTATACCAAGGCGCTTGTCGATTACATTCGGCACCCGTGAGCGCAGAAGCGGCGGGACCGGCGCTGCGTGGGAGCGAGGAGCTGCCACCACTCGGAAAGACTCTGCTATAATCCGCGGCTCTCGGAGAGATGGATGAGCGGTTTAAGTCGCACGCCTGGAAAGCGTGTATAGGTTAACAGCCTATCGGGGGTTCGAATCCCCCTCTCTCCGCCAGTCAAGCTTCTCAGGCGTTCTCGCCGGCTCCCGCGAAATCTCGCAAACCCTTGTTGGACGGGCGAGTTGGGGGTATCGATCTTCTTGCCTCTTCTCAGCGCCGCTCGCACAATCGCACCATCAGTTGGGGGTAGGATCGGGGGTAAGCAATGGGTTTGCCCGGGAGCCTCTGGCGGCTGAACGACTAGCTTCGCGCAAAGAGTATCTGGCCCAGCCTTGACTACAGCTTGCCTTTTTCATCCGAAAGGTTGTGTTGTTTCACCAAATCTGTCCGCCCGACAAATCGGCCTCGGGCGCTACTCTTCTGTCGAGGCTGACTGAGCCGGCCTGACAGAGCCGACATCTTTTAGGAGCGGCTCGAGCTGCTCGCGAAGCCGCGGGTCGCGCGTGGCAAGAAGGCTGGCCTCGACCCAGATTCGGAATGAATCGTTGCCCGCCAAGTGGTAGTTGAGCGTCTGAAGGACGGCGCGAAGACTAGCCGGCAGATCTCCGTGATCGCGACGCGAGGACTCCAGTAATAAGTCGGATTTATCGCAAAAATTTTAATAAAAAGCGCCGCGCGTGTAGCCGGCCGCGTCCGTGATATCCGCCAGGCTTGTCGACAGAAATCCCCGTTGAATAAACAACTGCCGCGCGGCCTCAAGCACCCGCTCGCGGGTCTGGAGTCCCCGCTCTTGTTGTGTCAGTCGTTTGCGTTTCATGGGTCCGAGACGAGTCTCGCCTTCAAGTTGTGCATGAGAACAGCGTGCTGCCACTGTCCCGTACGGACCGTCGATTCACGCTTCGTGGCTGATCGGGCAATTCCATTGAATTATATGATTGTTGTGTCATATATGAGTGTGATGTCATATGCGAGCCTTGCATCTATACTGTCGCTCTGATCGAACCGGAACCGCCATGCCGAAGACCACAAATCGACCCGCACAAAAGCGCGCGACGCCGCGCGCGCCCGCTGCCCCGATAGATGCCAACGATGCGCGCGAGCCGCGCGGCGCCCGCCGCAAGCGAGAGACGCGGGCCCGCTTGCTGGACGCAGCGCTCAAGCTCATGGCCGAAAAGGGCATGGAAGGGGTGGCCATCAACGAGATCACCGAGGCGGCCGACGTTGGCTTCGGGTCGTTTTACAACCACTTCGAGTCGAAGGAGGCGATCTACGCCACGCTGGTCGAGTCTGTGTTCGATGAATTTGCCGACTGGCTCGACCGTCTCACGACCGGCCTGTCGGATCCGGCCGAAGTGATTACCGTCTCGGTGCGCCATACGTTGATGCGGGCGCACCGCGAGCCGCTGTGGGGCCAGTTCTTGGTTAGAGAAGGCTTTTCCTCGCGCATGCTCGACCGTGGGCTGGGCATCCGCTTGTTGCGGGATGTGCAAAGAGGCATCGCCGCAAAACGTTTCGCGGTCGCGGATCCATTCGTCGCGTTCTTGTCCGTGGGCGGCACTGTGCTTGCCGCGGTAACAGCCGAACTCGGCTTTGTCGCGCCGGGGGCGCCGAATGCCGCGGCGTTGAAGGCGATGAGTTTCAGCGGTGAGCATCTCGCCGAGCGGGTTGCCGCAGCACTGCTGCAAACCTTGGGTCTCAAACGGGCGGAAGCGGAAAAAGTCGCGACGCGTCCGTTGCCGATCGTGGAACCTGCTGTCGAGGCCGAATGAAAGCCGTGCCGGCAAGCCGTATGGCTCATGGGCGGCAAGTCGGCCATGCGGACGGGATCGAATCATTGCGCTAACGCCGTCCGGGCGGCGCTCCAGCCCGAAGCCGCTAGGGCGCGTTTTTCGACGTGGGTGGCCGGTGCTGGACATTGCCCCGCCGGCAGCGGGATCGACGAATGGCCCGACGTCGCCATTGTCCGTTCGGCTGCGGGCAACGCAAGAGCGCGAACCGTCGCCGCCAGTTGCCGCGCGATGGTCGTCAGCGCGCGGCGATGACCGTCCACTAACGCGTCGTATCCGGCGGCTACCGGCTCGGCGACCGAACTGCGGCATGTCAACTTTGCGCCGGCCTCTCCCGGTGAGCGAATACTCCAAATCGCATCGACGACCACCCGCGAGCCGAGCCATGACTCGAAACGCTGCACGTCGGCGGCAACGCGATAAATGGGCACCGCGCCTTTCAAGCACTTCAACCCGTGTATCGCTGACCCTGGCGGCGAGTTGCTTGCGCGCGACCTGGGCCGGTACGACGACGGACTGAACGTCGATCAAGGCAGCGGGACTCGAAACGCTTGAAATGCTCGAAGCGGACCCCGCTCGCGCACTCGGCGCCAGGGTATAGAACCGGCTCGGTGGCGAAGAAGACGAGCAGTGCGCAATCCAAACCGCGCAGGCGCGGCGGCTTGCGAAACAGCGAGTCGCACTCGTGACAGGCAATCAAATCTCGATGTTCCATGATCAATCGCGCGATGCCGACTTGCTGGGTTCGGGCGGCAGTTCGCCCATCGCTTGGAAGAGCGCGGCAGTATCGCCAAGTCGCTGGCTCTGCGCCCGCACGGCGTCGACCTCTGCCGTCAAAAACTGCTGTTCGCTAGCTTGAGCCGCCGATACAGGCAATGCCCCGAGCCGATAGCGCGCTCTCGTTTCGTCGAACAGCTCATGCGCCGAGCGGGCCTCGCTTTCTGTCGATGCGAGGATCTGCGCATCGTTATCAAGCGCGGCGAGCGAATCGGCGACGTTCTCGAACGCGGACAAGACCGTCGATTTGTAGTGCAGAACGGCTGCCTCATACGCCTCCTTCGTTGCACGCCGATGCGCCAGCAAGGCGCCGCCATGGAAGAGCGGTTGTGCGGCACTTGCCCCGATTGCCCATATGCCGCCGGCGCCGGAGAGCAGGGCCGGCCAACTGAATCCGGCGCGGCCCATCGAGGCCGTCAGCGATAGGCTCGGGAACAGTTGTGCCGTCGCTTGACCGACATCGGCCGCGGCGGCTTGCAACGCGGCTTGCGCGGCTTGGACATCCGGGCGCGATCGGAGGAGTTGGGCCGGTACGGCCACGGGTACATGCTCCGGCAGCGCAAGGCTCGCCAACTCGGGGACGGCGGGCGCAGCGTCGGGCGTTCGACCCAGGAGCACGGCCAGCGCGTGGAGGGTGCTCGTTCGCTGCTGGCGCAGCGGTGGCAGCGTAGCGGCGAGCGCGGCGGCCTGCCGCGCGGACGCGAGTGCCTGCGCATGCGAGACCGAGCCGAGCGCTTGACGCTGCGCATCGTCGCGCGCCGTATCGCCGGCGAGCGTCACCAAGCGTTCGGTGAGCGCGATCTGACGATCGAGCGCCGCGGCATTGATGGCGGCGCCGACGATATTCGCTGCGAGCGCGCGGCGCGCGGCTTCGAGTTCGTACGCTTGCACGTCGACGCGAGCCGCGCTGGCCTTATTTCCGTAGCGAGTGGCGCCGAACAGATCGAAGTTGTACTGCGCCTGCAACTGACCGACGAAGACGTTGTAGCGTTCGGTGGTTGGGCCGATGCCGGGGACGACGGGCGAATGCACGCGATCGACCTGCGCGAGCGCGTCGATCGACGGCAGGGTGGAAGCGCCGATCTGCGCCCGCAGCTCTTGCTGCGCTGCGCTGAGCGATCTGCGCGTGGCGGCGAGCGTCGGGTTGTTGCGCAACCCCTCTTCGACGAGCGAATCGAGCGCCTCGGAGCGGTACAGCCGCCACCATTGCGGGACGGGCGCTGCGCCGACGTCGAAGTGTTGCGCCGTTCCTCCGGCCGCGACGGTCTGTCGGGGTTGCGGCTGCGCCCCATAATGCGCGGGCGACGGCATGGCCGGCGGCGCACCGCTCGGGCCTAACGAGCAAGCGCTCGCGGCGAGTGCCGTGAATACGGCGATAACGGATGTCTTAATGGCTGATTGCATGATCAGATCTCCGCATGCTCGATGACGCTCTGTTGCGGCCCGCGCTCGTCGCGCCGAACGCGGAAGGAAGTGGCATATAGGGCCGGCAGGAAGAACAGCGTGAGCACCGTGGCGATCGTGATGCCGCCCATCAGCGCAGTGGCCATCGGGCCGAAGAAGCCGGAACGTAGCAGCGGAATCAGGGCCAGCACGGCGGCGGCGGCGGTGAGCGTGATCGGCCGGAAGCGCCTCACGGTCGCGCCGACGATTGCATCGAAGCGCGGTTGGCCCGATGCGATGTCCTGCTCGATTTGATCGACGAGGATCACCGAATTGCGCATGATGATGCCGAACATCGCAATCACGCCGAGCATGGCGACGAAGCCGAACGGTTCGCCGAGCAGCAGCAGCGCGGCGACCACGCCGATCAATCCGAGCGGTGCGGTCAGCACGACGATTAGCGTTCGCGGGAAGCTCTGTAGCTGGATCATGAGCAGCGTCAGCACCGCGATGATGAGGATCGGCATTTCCGCATTGATCGACGTCTGGCCTTTCAAGCTTTCCTCGACCGAGCCGCCCACTGCGATGCGGTATCCGATCGGCAGTTGCGCACGAAGCTGGCTGAGTTGCCCTTCGATGTCGTGCGTGACGTCGATACCTTGGGCGTTTGCGCGAACGTCGGCCTGCACCGTGATGGTCGGCTGCCGGTCTCGCTCCCAAATCACCCCGTACTCGAGCGCGGTGCGCACGTGGCCGAGCGTGCCGAGCGGCACCGGGCCGCTGGGCGTCGGAACGGCCAGGCTGGTGAGTTGCGCGGGATCGACGCGCTCGTTCTTGGGGGCGCGCAGATCCACATCGATGAGCTTGTCGCGCTCGCGATACTGCGTCACCGTGTAGCCCGAAAGCGTCATGGCGAGGAAGTTCGATACGTCCTGCGAGGTCACGCCGAGTTGGCGAGCCCGGTTCTGGTCGATTTGAAAGGAGAGGGAGCGCTCTTGCGGCTCATCCCAGTCGAACTGCACATTGCGTGTGCGCGCGTCGGCCCGTACCTTGTCGGCCACCTTCTGCGCGATCTCGTGCACGGTCGCGATGTCGTCGCCGTTCACGCGGAACTGGATCGGATAACCGACGGGCGGCCCATTCTCGAGTCGCGCCACGCGCGTTCGCACACCGGCAAATTGCTTGTCGAGCGAGGCGTCCAGCCATGACAACAGTTTGTCCCGCTCTTTGACGTCCTTCGCCGTGATGACGAATTGCGCGAAGTTCGGCTGCTGCAACTGCTGGTCGAGCGGCAGGTAAAAGCGCGGCGCACCGGTGCCGACGAAGTCGACGACGCGTTCGATCTCGGGGCGGCCGTGGAGCGTCTGTTCGAGGCGCTGGGCTTCACGCAAGGTCGCCGCAAACGATGCGCCTTCGGGCAACCGCATGTCGACCAGCAATTCGGGGCGCTCGGAGTTCGGGAAGAACTGCTTGGGTACGCGCGTGAAGGCCGCCATCGCGACTGCGAATGCAATGGCCGTGACGCCCAGCACCAGCCAGCGGCGCTCGATGCACCAGGCGACCCAGCCGCCCATGCGGCGATAAAACCCCGTGTTGTAGATATCCTCGTCATGGCCATGGCCGCCGTGCTCGCCGGCCTTGCGTTCGGGGAGCAGGTGGTAGCCGAGCAGCGGAACGAGCACGACGGCGGCGAACCAGGAAACGATGAGCGCGATCGCCGACACCTCGAAGATCGAGCGCGTGTACTCGCCCGTGCTCGATTTCGCGAGTGCGATCGGC
>CAYRLJ010000012.1:12870-63563 GCA_964425025.1 uncultured Burkholderia sp.
AAGCCCGATACGGTGACGAGCGTGCCGGTCAGCATCGGAAAGGCCGTGCTCGTGTAGGCGAATGCCGCTGAACGTGTGCGGCTCCATCCCTGCTCGAGTGTCACCGCCATCATTTCAACGGCAATGATCGCGTCGTCCACGAGCAGTCCCAGTGCGAGCACGAGCGTTCCGAGCGAGACCTTGTTCAGACCGATGCCAAACAGATACATGCAAAGCGATGTCACGGCGAGCACGATCGGGATCGAAATCACGACGACCATGCCCGTGCGTATACCGAGCGAGACGAGGCTGACCACGAGCACGATCGCGACGGCTTCGGCGACGGCTTCGACGAAATCGTCGACCGAATGCTTGACGGTATCGGGCATGCTCGAAATCTGGACGAGCTTGAGCCCAGCTGGAAGCCGTGCCTGCAGTTCGGCCCGTTCGACATCGAGTGCCTTGCCGAGGCGGATCACGTCGCCGCCCGTTTGCATCGTGACACCGACCCCGAGCACCGCGTGCCCGTTCGTGCGCATCTGCGTGACGGGAGGATCGTCATAGCCGCGGTGGACCTTCGCGATGTCGCCGAGGCGGAACGTACGGTGATTGACCGCAATCAGCATGTCCTCGAGTGCTTGCACGCTTTTGAACGCACCGCTCGTGCGCACGAATACGCGATCGTCGGGCGTGTTGAACGTGCCGACCGGGGCGACGGCGTTCTGCGCATCGATGGCGTGTGCCAATTCGGCGGGCGTGATCGCGAGCTTCGTCAACTGCGTGTTTGAAATTTCGATGAAGACGTGTTGAGCGGGATCGCCGAAATAGTCGACCTTCGCGACACCGGGTACACGCAGGAGCACCGTGCGCAGTTGATCCGCATAGTCATGCAACTGCGCGGCCGAGAAGCCGTCGCCTTCGAGCGCATAGATGTTTGTGTAGACGTCGCCGAACTCGTCGTTGAAGAAGGGGCCGACGATTCCCTGCGGCAGCGTCGCCCGGATGTCGCCGACCTTCTTGCGCACCTGATACCAGGTTTCCGGCACGTCCTTTACCGGTGCCGAGTCTTTCATCGCAAAGAAGATCATCGACTCGCCGGGGCGCGAATAGCTTTTGATGTTGTCGACATAGGGCGCGGCCTGAAGCTGGCGCGCAATGCGATCGGTGACCTGCTCCTGCACTTCGCGTGCGCTGGCGCCGGGCCAATACGTTTGAATCACCATCGTCCGGAACGTGAACGGCGGATCTTCGGATTGCGATAGATGGGTGTAGCCGATGACGCCGAACAGTGTCATCAGACCAATCAAGTAAATGACGAGCTGCTGATGACGCAGCGCCCATTCGGAAAGATTGAAGCCGCCCTTGCTTTTGCTTTCGGCCTGCGGTGCGGTGGCGAGCGTGGCGTCGCCGGTTTTTTCACGGTCGACGATGCTCATGATGCGAAATCCTCGGGATGCAGCGGCGCGACGACTTGAACGTGTTCGCCGGCGCTCACGGTATGGACGCCTTGCACGACGACGCGCTCGCCGTCGTGCAGGCCTGCGGCGACTTGAACGGTCCGCTCGCCGTAGGTGGTGACGGCGACACGACGTAGCGCGAGCTTGTCGGTGCCAGGTTGCACGACCCAGACGGCGGCCTTGTCGCCATCGTGAAAGAGCGCCGTGGCCGGCAGCTCGAAGGGGGCGGCGCCGTCGTTCGCGTGCGCGATATCGAACTGCACCTGCGCCGTCATGCCGAGCCGTATCTCTGGGCTCGGCGCAATGAGCGTCAGCTTCACACGCCAGGTGCGGCTTTGCGAGTCGGCGCTCGGCGCGACCTCGCGCACGCGCGCATCGAGCGTCTTACCCGGCAACGCCGGCAGCGTGACCTTTGCGATTCGGCCGACGCTCAGTGAGCTCAGAGCGCTCTCGGGGGCGTCGCAGGCGATGTCGATATCGCCGCTCCAATCGAGGCGATACACGGCCTGCCCTTGCTCGACGTTCTGGCCGGTATCGGCGTCTTCGGACTTGATCACGCCGTCGTGGTCCGCGACCAATACCGTGTAGCGCAGGTGGTCTTCGGCCAACGCCATTTCAGCCAACGCGGAATCGCGCTGCGCGAGGGCCGTCGCATAGGCGTTCTGCGTTTGCTCGAGCTGCGCCGGTGCAATCAGATTGGCTTTCGCCTGTGCCTGATCCCGAGCGAGCTGCTGCTTCTGATAGGCGAGCTGATGCTCTGCCGCATCGAGCTGTGCGCGTGCGTTCGCGGCGTTGTTGCGCAGGTCGGTCGGGTCGAGCAGCGCGAGCACTTGCCCGGCTTTCACGGTATCGCCCAGGTGTACACGCCGTTCGGCGATCTTGCCGCCTACGCGGAACGAAAGCACCGTCGAGTAGCGCGCTTCGACTTGAGCCGGCAACGAAGTGGCGTCGGGCGTAGCGTCCGCATGCACCGCAAGCGCCACAACGGGCTTCACTTCGGGAGCGCCGGGTTCGCGCGAGTGGCAGGCCGCAAGCAGGGCCGCGCCGCAAACGGCGAGGCACAGAGCCGCCCGACCGGGCAACGCAGTGGAAGACGGGCGCGAGGACGACCGCGTTTCAGGACCGGGGAGTTTCACGATGTTTCCAAAGCAATGGGTTAGCGAGAGGAAGGGGAACCGCTCATTCGTCAGGGTTTTTACTGACGATGATCGATCGATGGTGAGATTAGAGTCGAAAGTGATAATATTGTCAATTATGACTTTTGAGTCTGTGACGATGACCGATGGAAAAGAGGAAGGGATGCCAACGCCGCGCGGGCGTACCGGGTCGGGACGGCCCCGGCCAGGGGGCACTGCCGCCGTTCGTGTCGAGGCAGCCGATGTAGTCGAGGTGGCGAGCCGAGGCGGGAGCACAGCGCGAGAACCCCGCGGTGCACGGCGCAAGCGCGAGACGCGAGCACGTCTGCTCGAGGCCGCGCTAGCCCTGGTGGCGACGAGAGGTGTGGAGCACGTGACCATCAACGAGATCACGGAGGCGGCCGATGTGGGCTTCGGGTCGTTCTACAACCATTTCGAGTCGAAGGACGCGCTTCAAGCGGCGCTCTTCGACTGGGTGTTCGAAGAATTCGGTGAACAGCTCGATGCGTTGGTGAGCGGCGTGTCCGATCCAGCGGAGGTGGTGGCCGCGGGCGTGAGGCACACCTTGATGCGCGCGCGGCGTGAGCCGGTGTGGGGGCGCTTCCTGATTCGAGAGGGTCTTTCGGAGCGCGCGCTACGAGATGGTCTGGGTCGGCGCCTGAAGCGCGACAGCGAGGCCGGTATCGCGGCCGGACGCTTTGCCGTAACCGATCCCTTCATGTGCCATGTGGCGGTGAGCGGCATCGTCTTTGCAGCGATCGCTGCGGAACTGAGTTTTCTCGTCAACGGCCGAGCGGGAGGCGAAGGGCATCGCGCGCGGGATCTCGGGGAAGAGGGTTTCGCGGAGCGCGCCGCGGTCGTCGTATTGCAGGCGTTGGGTTTGAATCACGAGGAAGCGCAACGCGTGGCGCGGCTGCCGTTGCCTCCAGGGGCGCCCGCGCCGGTTGACGGCTGCGGCCACGATCGAGGCGAGCCGGGCGTTTGACTTATATCAGATCAGAGGCGGCCGGCGCGGTACTGCGTCGTCCCGCCAATGTGCATAAAGCGCGCTCGCGAGATAGCGTCGATGCACCTCCCGCAGCGCCGTCGCAAGGATGGCGCTGACGGGGAGGGCGAGCAGCACACCGAAGAAGCCGAACAGTTGACCGAACGCCAGCAACGCAAAAATCACCGCGAGCGGATGCAGGCCAATGCGCTCGCCGATGAGCCGCGGTGTGAGATAGGCGGTCTCGAGCACTTGCCCTATGCCGTAGATCAAAACCACCGCGCCGAAACCATACCAGTCGCCGAATTGAAGCAACGCGGCAAGCAGCGCGAGCACGAGCCCCGTCGCGAAGCCGATATAAGGGATGAAAACGGCAAGCCCGGTAAATAGTCCGACGGGCAATGCGACGCTGAAGCCGGCGAGGCCCAGCGCGACCGGATAGAACGTTGCGAGCGCAACTATGACGAGTAATTGCCCACGCAGATATTGCGACAACATCTGGTCCATCTCGGTCACGAGCGCGCGCGTTTTGCCGAGCCACGGTCGAGGCACGAGGCTTTCGATCCGGCTCAGCACCTTGCGCCGGTCGTAGAGCAGGTAGTACAGCACGAGCGGTACCACGACGACGTTGCCTACCACGGTAACCAGCACGCTTCCGCTCGTTCGCACATAGCGCCATGCGGCAAGCTGGACCGATTGTCCGCCCCCTTTGAGCCGGCTTGCCAGCACGTTTCGCAAGCTCGACAAATCGAACGCGCCATCGAGGCCGAAAGCTGCGAGTTTCGGCTGCAACCAGGCATTGATCTTTGCGGTGAACGCCGGAATTTGCGCGGCGAGGGCCGGCAGCTCTTTGTGGATCAAGGCGAACATGAGCAATCCGAGCGACGCGATGACCGATGCGAACAAAAGCATCATGGCGAGCGCCGCGAGAAAGCGCGGAACACGCTGGCGGACGAGCCACTCGACGCCAGGCTGGAGCATGTAGGCGATCAACCCGCCGAGCAGGAACGGGGTCAGCACCGGACGCAAGATCCACATCAAAACGCCGAGCCCGACCGCGAAGATGCCCCAGAGCAGTGCCTGCCGCTGGAAGGAGCTGGGTCGTGGGCGCGCTGGCTGGACCTCGCGCGTTGCGGTAGGAGGATTCGTCGACATCTGGGTGGCTCGTGCTTCGGCTGCCGGGACTGTTCTTCGGAATCGGTAGATGACGACCGTCCGGCTCCGAATCGAATCTACATTGCGATATATAACACATGAATGATGTATGTATCAATCATGATGTTTATATTTAATTATGTACGTACCGCCATCCGGCACCGAAGCTCGTGCGAGGCAGAACTTGTCGCAGGAACATATGCTCGATTTTGTTAATTGACAAAACTATCAGTGATGACTTTAATGTCATCAACGAGCCGCGCAACGGATCGGACGAACAACCATAGAGACGCCGCCATGAAATTGACCACCGCACAGCCTTCGCGCCATCCGCGTCCCACGACGAAAGCGTCGGCGTTGGCATACCTGATCTTCGACCGCCCCAACCTGGAACGAGCGGAGCGTTTTCTCAACGACTTCGGACTGCAAACTGTTTTGCGAAACGAAACGTTGCTGTTCCTGCGGGGCACCGGCCCGGCGCCATTCTGCTATGTCGTTCGCCGCGCGACGAAGGCACAGTTCGTCGGCTTCGGATTGCAGCTCGACAGTAAAGCGGATTTACGCGCGCTGACCCAGCTCCCTGGCGCCTCAGGAATGGACTTGTCCGACTGGCCCGGCGGTGGATATCGCGTGTCGTTGACCGACCCCTCCGGTTTCCGCGTCGACGCAGTTTGCGGTCTTAGCGAAGTTGAACCGCTGCCTCATCGAAACGCGCTTCAATTCAATACCGTGGACGCGGCGGTACGAATCAACGAGACGCAGCGGCCGCCGGAGCACGCGCCGGACGTCATCAAACTAGGGCATGTCGTGCTCGAGTTGGCCGATTTCCAAGAAACGTGCGCGTGGTACACGCAGCACTTCGGCCTTATCCCAAGCGACGTGCAGACGCTTCCGGACGGCTCGCCCGCCGTGGCGTTCATGCGGCTGGATCTAGGTGAGCGGCCCGCCGACCATCACACGCTCGCGCTGGCGCAGGGCTTTGTTCCGAAGTACAGCCATAGCGCATTCGAATTGATCGATGCGGACGCCGTCGGCATGGGACAGCGCGTCCTGCGCGAAAAGGGATGGACGCACGCCTGGGGGATCGGACGCCATATTCTCGGCAGCCAGATATTCGATTATTGGCAGGACCCGTGGGGCGACAAGCACGAACACTATTGCGACGGCGATCTCTTCACATCGGCCGTCCCCACGGGCCTGCACCCGGTCAGCCGCGAAGCGATGGCCCAATGGGGGCCGGCGATGCCGCGCAGCTTCACCAAGCCCAAGCTCTCGCCGTCCAGCGTGGCGGCCCTCGTTCGCAATCTGCGGCGCAGTCCTGACCTCACGGTGAGAAAGCTGCTGACGCTCGCCAAGATATTTGCCTGATCCCCTGCTTTCCGAACGATAGAGACTCGAAACCATGTCACTGCATGTTCTGCATTACCAGCCCGAAGGCCGCGCTCGTTGGGGCGTGGTAAGAGACGGCGCCATCACGCCCATTCCCGGCGAGTTCGCAACGACGGCGGAGTTCATCGCCGCGAATCCGGTCGAGCGTCTGGTCGAGCTCGACGGTCCGACGATTCCCGAATCAACCGTGCAATGGCTCTCGCCCGTCACGGCGAATCAGCAGTTCATCTGTCAAGGCGCAAACTACCGTCAGCATATGATCGAATCCGGCATGGACCCGGATGTGAAGAAATTCAACATGATCTTCACGAAGGCGACGAGTTGCATCGTCGCTGCAGATTCGCCCGTCGTGAAGCCCTCGCATGTCAGATTCCTCGATTACGAAATCGAACTGGGTCTCGTGCTCAAGAAGAACATCACGTCACGCCGCGTGATCGCCGATGCGGATTTGCACGAGTACGTCGCGGGAGCGGTCATCGTGAACGATTACTCCGCACGGGACGTCCAGATCCCGCAGATGCAGTTCTATAAGGGCAAGAGCTACCGCACGTTCGGGCCCATCGGCCCATACCTGTGCCTGCTGCAGAAGGCCGACATGGCCAAGCTCGGCGACCTCGAACTGACGCTTACCGTCAACGGCTCGGTCCGGCAAAAGGACTCGACGGCCAATCTGGTTTACGGCCCCGAGGAAACCCTGAGCGAGCTTTCCGGCGTGCACGACCTGCACATCGGGGATCTGCTTTCCACCGGCACGCCTGCGGGCTGCGCACTGTCCGTTCCGTCGCCGATGAAACAGCGTCTTGCGGCGGCGCTGTCGGAAGACACCAAATGGAAGATGTTCATGGAGATCCAGGCTTCCAGGACAGAATACTTGCGCTCGGGCGACGTGGTGGAAGCGCGAATCGCGAGCCGGGATGGCTCGATCGATCTCGGCGTGCAACGCAATCAAGTGGTGGATGAAGCGTCATGACGGCCCAAGGGATCGCGAACCGGAACGACGTCCTTGCGATCGAGGCGCAAGGAATGCCCGAGGATCTGCCTGTCAGCACCTACGAAATGATTTGCCGTGGCGCTGCGATCGATCCGTCCGCGCCGGCGCTTTCGTTTTTTATGACCGCCGACGGCCATCGCCACGCCGAGTGCTGGACCTACCGCGAATTGGTTCGTGACATCACTCGAACCGCGAACGCTTTCACCCGGCTGGGGGTAACGTCCAAACCCGTGATCGCGTACGTGTTGCCCAATTTGCCCGAGACGCACTTCGTCATTTGGGGCGGACAAGCGGCGGGCATCACGTGCGCCATCAATCCCTTGCTCGAAGGCGAATCGATCGCCGATCTGCTGAATGCGGCCGGCGCCACGGTGCTGGTGACACTCGCACCGTTTCCGCAAACGGATCTTTGGCAAAAAGTCCAAGCCGTCTTGGACCGGTTGCCCGCGCTCGAGCATCTCGTGTTGATCAATTTGGCCGATCGCGTGCCAGGTGAAATGAAGTTCGCCGCGCGCATGCTTGCACGCGGTGAAGTGAGCCGATTGCACGGCGAGGGGGGGCTGCGCGCGGCCGTTCCCGCCACAATCCAGTTGCATGATTTCGCTAGCTTGATCGAGCGGGAATCGGGTGCGGCGCTGGTGAGCAACCGTCGATTCGCTCGCGACGACCTATCTTCGTTGTTCAGCACGGGCGGAACCACCGGGCTCCCGAAGATCGCCATGCGCCGGCACGGAAACGAAGTCGCCAACGCGTGGAGCACGTCGCGATTCTTCGGCCGGAGCATGGGGCCGGGCAAGACGATTTTTTGCGGTCTTCCGCTCTTTCACGTCAATGCGGTGATGGCGACCGGGCTGCTGCCTCTTTCCATGGGCGCCCATGTCGTGCTGGGAACGCCGCAGGGATACCGGGGCGAGGGAGTCATCACGCGCTTCTGGGAAATCATCGAGCAACACCGCATCAACTTTTTCAGCGGTGTCCCGACGCTTTACGCGTCGCTGCTCGACGTACCCATCGATGGGTACGACATCGGCTCGCTCGAATACGGCTTGTGCGGCGCGGCCCCGATGCCCGTCGAGGTGTTTCGAGGTTTTCAGGAGCGCACCGGTATCCGTATTCTCGAAGCCTATGGGCTGACCGAGGGGACGTGCGTGAGCAGCGTGAACCCGCCTCTCGGCGAGCGCCGGGTGGGGTCAATCGGGCTCCGGATTCCGGGGCAAGAGATGAAGGCCGTCGTTCTCGATGCCGACGGCTGCTATCTGCGTGACTGCGTCACCGACGAGGTTGGCTTGCTGGTGATCTCAGGTCCCAATGTCTTCGCAGGATACGCGCAGCCCCATCACAACGAAGGCATCTGGATCGAGCTAGGGGACGGTAAGCGCTGGTTCAACACGGGTGACCTGGGGCGGTGCGACGCCGACGGCTATTTCTGGCTGACGGGCCGCAAGAAGGACTTGATCATACGGGGTGGCCACAATATCGATCCCGCAACGATCGAGGAGCCGCTGCATCGCCACCCGGCAGTGCAGATTGCCGCGGCGATCGGACGTCCCGACGCCCACGCTGGGGAATTGCCGATCGCATACGTCCAGCTTAAGCCGGGCGCGACGGTGTCGGAAGGCGATCTCGCGGAATTCATACGATGCGAAATCGGCGAACGGGCTGCATTGCCGAAGCGCATCCGAATCATCGAGGCGATGCCGTTGACCGGGGTCGGCAAGATATTCAAGCCTGAGTTGAAGCGTCGCGAGACAGTGGACGCGCTGATTTCTGCGCTCGCGGAGGTCGGCATCGAGGGCGCGTCCGTGAGTGCCAGCCAAGATCCCTCACGTGGCACCGTGTTACACGTCGAACTTCCCGACCCCGGCAAGGAGGCAACAGCGGCTTCGGTGTTGGGCCGGTTTCCGTTCGCGTTTTGTATTCTGGCGGCTGGTGCAGGCCCCGAGGGAGCGCCCACGGGACTTGAGCGGGTAGGGTCTTGCGCGGCGCAGGAAGCAACCTCCCGTATCCGCAGAGGCCGATGATGCTTGCGTTGCCGGGCCCGCTTACGGCGGGCCGCATGCACGCCTGAGCGAAAAGAGCAAAGATGCCACGCCGTAGTGCACGGATTCCAGTCGTGCGGCCCAAGACAATAAGTTAGGACTGCTAAGAAATATCGTTTTCATTCGATGACCATTTGAAATATCAAGAAGGAGGAGACATGGCGTATCACAAACGAGCAGGACGCACGGTCGGCACGGCGTTGTGCATAGGATCGGCGGCGCTGAGCCAACATGCCATAGCCCAGTCGGCCGGTAGCACGACGATGTCGGTGGGTTGGCTGCACGTCGCGCCTCAAGGCAATGCAACACCTTTGATCGTGCAGAGCGTGGGCGGAATCGCGGTCGATCGAGAAATGGTCGGGAGCGGGGCGCATGCGACCTCGACCGATACGATGGGGATCACCACCGAATACTATGTCACGGACCACATCGGAGCGGCGATGCTCTTCGGCTTGCCGCTAAAGGTGAACCTGGTGGGCGACGGGACCCTACAGCGATACGGCAACCTGGGCTCGACCAGACCGATGCCGCCCGCGCTGGTTTTTCGATATCACTTGTTTTCTGCCGCGGCGAAGTTTCGTCCGTTCGTCGGGTTAGGGGTCAATTACACGTGGTTCACCCAAGTGCGGGCGACCAACAGCCAATTCATTACCGACAGCTTCGGCCCCGGCGGTTCGGCGCACGCGACTCTGAGCTCATCGTGGAATCCGGTATTCGAGGTAGGCGCGAGCTACGCGATCAGCAAGCGCTGGTCTGTCGGCGCCACGCTCAATTACATTCCAGTTAAAACGAACCTGACGTTGTACGGGCAGACCGCCGCGGGAATGCAGATCGTGTCCAAATCGACGCTGCGGCTCTATCCGCTTAGTGCGTTCTTGAACGTCGCCTATTCGTTTTAACGCCCGCTGGACTGAACGATGAAACGACAGGCTCTCAGGACAATTCTCTTCGCGCTGCCCAAGGTTCTCGGCCTGACGGCGCACCGCTTCCCTGTTTATCGCGATCGACTCAAGGAGAGAAATCTCGTTGCCTGGATCGGGTTGATGGACGAAAGTATCGGCCGCGTAATCGAGATTAAAAACGGCCGCATTCGATCGCGCCCCGGCAAACCGTTGCGCCCGGACGTGCGCCTGGCCTTCAAGGATGTCGCCACGGCTTTGAAGTTCCTCTCGCCCGATCCGGACCAGGGCGAAATCATCCACGCCGCCAAGAACTTCAAGGTCGTAGCCGAGGGCGAGGACGAACTGCTGGTTTGGTTCATGCAAACGCTCGCCATGATGCAGACGGTAGGCCTACCGATGGGCACGCCGATGCGTGACGGTACTCGCCGCTACACCACCTGCACCAATGGCGGGCCGCTGTTCGTCTACGTCAAGGATGGCCGGATCGTGCGCGTGACACCGATCGAATTCGACGACTCGGACGCGGCTAGCTGGGTGATCGAGGCACGCGGGCGGCGATTCTCCCCGCCGCGACGCGGACTGGTGGCGCCGCACGCGTTGACGCTCAAGTCGCTGGTCTACTCGGACAAACGCATTCTTCATCCGATGAAGCGGGTCGATTTCGATCCCGATGGCAAACGCAATCCGCAGAACAGGGGCAAATCCGGCTATGTGCGCATCAGTTGGGAGGAAGCGCTAGACATCGTGGCCAATGAGATCAATCGGCAAAAACGCGTTCATGGGCCCGGGTCGATCACGTTCCCGATGTCGTCTCACCATCAGTGGGGCAACGTCGGCTACTACCTGAGCGCGTTGACGCGTTTTGCCAACTTGATCGGCTTTACCCGCGTTGCCGCCAATCCGGACAGCTGGGAAGGGTGGTACTGGGGCGCCATGCATCACTTCGGCAATTCGATGCGGATCGGCGTGCCAGCGGGGTATGGCGGCGTGGAGGACGCCCTCAAGGAAGTGGGGATGATCGTGTTCTGGTCGTGTGACCCTGAGAGTACCAATGGCGCTTATGCCGGCTTCGAGGGCACTCCGCGCCGCTTATGGGCCAAGGAACTGGGAATCGAGTTCGTCCATATCGACCCTCACTGCAATCCCACCGCCCAATTGCTGGGTGGCCGCTGGATTCCGATTCGGCCGCAAACCGATGCCGCGTTGGCTACCGCGATCATGTATGTGTGGGCTACCGAGGGCCTGTACGACAAAGACTATGTGGCAAGCCGGACGACGGGGTTCGGTGCGTGGCGGGACTACCTGCTCGGCGAAACCGACGGCATCCCCAAGACGCCCGAGTGGCAAGAATCGGAAACCGGCGTGCCCGCAAAGGACGTTCGCGCGTTGGCTCGCCTCTGGGGCAGCAAGAGGGTTCATCTGGCCGCGGGCATGACGGGCACTGGATTTGGTGGAGCCGGCCGCGGCGCGACCGGTGCGCAATGGGCGCGCTGCATGGTCATGATGATGGCCATGCAGGGGTGGGGCAAACCGGGTGTGAACTTCGGCTGTCTCGAAGTCGGCGCGCCGCACGATCTGCATTTCTACTTCCCGGGCTACGCGGACGGCGGCATTTCGGGCGACCTCGCCTGGACGGCCAATGCGGTGAACAACTATCAGCGCATGCCGCACATCCTGACGATGAACCCGGTCAAGCAGATGGTGCCGCGGCAGCAATTGCCCGATGCCATCATCGAGGGTCATGCCAAAGGCTATCTCTGGGACGGGATGTCTCAGGAGGCGCAATTTGCGCCGTTCGAGTATCCGATGCCCGGTTACTCGCCGATTCACATGATCTATCGCTACGGCGGGTCGGCATTTAGCACCGTGACGAATTCGGGACGCTGGGCGCAGGCGTATCGGCATCCCAGCATCGAATGCGTCGTCAACCAGTCGGTCTGGATGGAGGGCGAGGCGCAGTTCGCCGACGTCATCCTGCCCGCATGTACCGCATTGGAGCGCTGGGATATCGGCGAGTGGGCGAATTCCGGCGGCTATGCGCACCATGGATTCGGGACGGTCAATCATCGTGTGATCACGCTGCAGCACAAGTGCATCGAACCGTTGGGGGAGTCGCGGTCCGACTACGATATTTTTACCGCAGTACTGACGCGGCTCGGCTTAGGCGGCGTGTTCACGGAAGGGGGCTCGGAGCTGAACTGGGTCAAGCGGGTGTTCGACTCGTCGGATCTGCCCGATCACGTGTCGTGGCGGTCTTTCTGCCGGAAGGGCTACTTCGTCGTGCCGCCCGAGAAGCCCGAGTTGCGCCACCCGGTCGATATGCGTTGGTTTGCGCAGGGTCGACGGAAGGACTTGCACGAGCCGCATCCATTGCCGTCCCAGTACGCGGAAAAATTCGGCGTCGGGTTGCAGACGCCGAGCGGCAAGTTCGAATTCGTGCCGGAATTGCTCAAGCGGCACACCGCCGACAACCCCGAGCGGCCGCCGCTGAATCGATACATTCCGTCGTGGGAGGGGCTGCGTTCGGACCTTGCCCGGCGTTATCCGCTGCAGTTGATCGCCACGCATAGCCGTTACAGCTTTCATACGCATTGCGACGGAAAGAATTCGGCGGTGAACAGTATCGAAGATCATCGCGCGTTGATCGGTGGCCACCGGTTTTGGTTATTGAGGCTCAGTCCCATCGATGCCGCCACGCGCGGCATTGCTCATCGAGACCTCGTCAAAGTGCATAACGATCGCGGCGCCGTGATCTGCGCGGCCGACGTTTCCGCGCTCGTCAACGCGGGAGTGGTCAAGTCGTACGAGGCGAGCGCCGAGTTTCAGCTTATCGAGATCGAGGGCGAGCAGGTCGAAATCGGCGGATGCATGAATATCCTGACACCCGATCGGCCGCAAACGGCCGGCACCAGCAGCATGAGCCCGAACTCTTGTCTGGTCCAGGTGGAAAAGTGGCGAGGCGCCGACGCCTTCTTGCTCGGCCGCGCAGCGTGAGGATTTGAGAATGAACAAGTGGAACCTGATCGTTCATGTCGGGCGTTGCGAGAACTGTCAAAACTGCGTCATTGCCGCTCGCGATGAACATGTCGGCAATGACTTTCCAGGCTATGCCGCGCCGGCGGCCGCGAGCGCCGAAAGTCCCATCCGAATCCTTCGTCGCGTTCAAGGGGGGGCGCATATGGTCGAGACCACTTATCTCCCGGTCATGTGCAATCACTGCGACGAAGCGCCCTGTATGCGAGTGGGCGGCGATGCCATTCGCAAGCGCGCCGACGGGATCGTCGTCATCGACCCGGAGAAAGCGAGGGGCCGAAAGGACATCGTGAAGGCTTGCCCCTACAAGGCGATCGTTTGGAACGACGAACTGCAATTGCCGCAGATTTGGATCTTCGATGCTCATTTGTTCGATCAAGGGTGGTCGCATCCGCGTTGTCAGCAGTCGTGTCCCACCGAGGTGTTCGAAACGGTGAGGCTCGATGACGCGTCGATGGCCGAGAGGGCTCGCCGCGAGGGACTCAAGGTGCTCCAGCCGAAGTTTGGAACGAAGCCGCGCGTGTGGTACAGCGCGCTCGATCGGTGGGACACGTGTTTCATCGGCGCAAGCGTAAGCGCTCGCGTCGAAGGCGTGGTTGAGTGCATTGCCGGCGCCGTGGCGACGCTCTATCGCGGTGAGAGCAAGTTGGCGGAAACCGTTTCGGACGGCTTTGGCGATATCCGGTTTGGCGGCTTGCCCAAGGGCAGCGGCCGCTACATGGTGGAGATCCGGCACGAGCAGGGGACTGCTTCGCTTGAATGCGAATTAGGTGAAAGCATTTTCCTTGGAGACGTGCGCTTGGCTCGTTCGACGAGTGGTGTGGAAGTTGCATGAGCCTCGCGCGCGAGGGCAGTCTCGTGGACGGTGATGCGACATCCGCAGCGAATTGTCTGACTGGGCTATCGAGCGCTGCGCGCTGTTCGTCGGACATGCCGTCTCGCCCGCTCCTGCGCTGCATCCATAGCGCAAGCCGGGTGTAGCGAACCGACTCGACGGCGGCGGCCGCATGCTGTCCGACACGGGCATGGAGCTGCTCGTCCGTATGGTCCCGCTGTGGACCTGGATCGTCGAGAATGCAGACCGCTTTCGAGAAGCGAGGCAGAATTTCGACAGACAGCACCGCGGCGCAAGCGCATAGCTTGCCGGGGTTTCTGCGCTCAGGCGCTTGAGCGCGACATGGATTGACATCGCCCGTCGAGATACGTGTGCCGAGTGTTCGGCGCTAGCGCTCGGCGACGAGCGACGCAATACAATGCCGGAATTCCCGGCCTACGCCCGATCCGCTACGACAACTCGCAAGATGAAAAGACTCCCGCCGCTCAATTGGTTACGCGCTTTCGAATCATCGGCTCGGCACCTCAGTTTCACACACGCCGCGACCGAGTTGAGCCTCACTCAGGCGGCCGTGAGCCAGCAGGTGAAGGGGCTCGAATCTCAGCTTGGAACAGCGTTATTCAAGCGCCTGCCGCGCGGCATCGAGTTGACCGAGGCCGGGCTTGCGTATCTGCCCGTTGTCCATGAAGCGATCGAGCGACTTGCCGCTGCCACCGACGAAATCTTCGGTCAAGGACACCTGAAGATGCTGACCGTGCGTGTGAGTCTCGTGTTTTTCACGCACTGGCTCTCGTGGCGGCTGCCTGATTTCCGCAAGCGGTATCCAGAGGTCAATCTGCGCATCACCAGCAATATCTGGGGAGGCGATAGCAGCGTCACCGACGTCGAAGCCGATCTGGAGATCCGCTACGGCCACGGCAAATGGACTGGCCTGCGCGCGGAGCGACTGACGTGGGATACGCTGCTGCCCGTCTGTGCTCCCGGGTTACCTTCTCCGACAGCGCCACTGTCGACACCCAAGGATCTCGCGCATCACGAACTGCTCCATGTGCTCGGTTACGAAGAGGGCTGGGGATATTGGCTCAAAAAGGCCGGCGCCTCGGGGGTCGATTCGTCGAAGGGAATGCAATTCGACACGCTGATCTCCGCATTGAAGGCGGCTGAACTCGGGCAGGGCGTCGCACTCGCGCGTTCGTCTCTCGTCGAGCACATGCTGATCTCCGGACAACTGATCGCCCCACTGAAACGTCGGCTTCCGACCAGCGAGGCGTTCTACCTGGTCTACTCTCCTCACAGCATCGTTAACCCGCATGCGGCTGCGTTTGTCGCGTGGTTGAGTGCGCAAGCCCAAGAAGCGCACGCACGTTACTGATCGCTCGCTGGGCTAGCGTGGCTGCGCCGGTTCGCTGGGGCATGGCGTCCGGCGGTTCCGCACGCTTGCTTTAGGCATAAAAAAAACGACCCCACCATCGTTTTTTTTATTGCTTTACCCATCATGGCTTCCGGCCGAAAGTTGCCTCCATCCACTCTGACCGTCACCCAAAGGCGTCTCGACACTGACGACCGACGGTGACGGGTCTATCTACAACGTGATGATCGACGGTCGCGCGATGCGACGGGTCTGGAGGCGACTTGGCAGATTATGGGAAATAGCAAGCAACTGCCGTTCAGCGGCGTGAAAGTCATCGACTTCGGCCAGTATATTGCAGGCCCTGCCGTAGCAATGATCCTTGCGGATCTCGGCGCTACCGTCATTCATGTCGATCCTCCGAATGGGCCGCTTTGGGACAGTCCGGCCAATGCCGTTCTGAACCGCAACAAGCATTGCCTGAGGCTCGACCTGAAGTCCGCGAGCGGCCAGGAAGAAGCGAGAAGCCTCATAGCACGAGCGGATGTCGTCATCGAGAACTTCCGCCCCGGCGTGATGAAGCGGCTAGGGCTGGACTTCGCGAAGCTGCGCGAGCAAAGCCCCTCGCTGCTCACCCTTTCGATGCCGGGTTTCGCCAGCAACGACCAGTTGCGGCGGGAGTGGCGCGCGTCCGAGCCGATCATCGCTTCGGCATCCGGCGTATTCACGGACATGGGACAGAATCGAGTACTGATGGGCATTAACCCGAGCTTCTCGCCGCTGCCGCTCGCCTCCGCCTACGGCACGATGCTCGGTGTATCCGCAGTCGCGCTGGCATTGCAGGCGCGCCAGCGCACCGGCCTCGGGGATGAAATCGAGGTCCCGCTGGCTTCGGCGGTGATGGAGGGGCTTTCGTACAACTCCATCCATATCGCAGACTATCCCGAGCGGTACAAGACACTGCGTGAGAAGGAGATCGAGCGGCGTCGCTCAAAAGATCTCCCGATGGATCTGTCGTACGAGGCCCTGCAAGAATATCTGGATCCCTTCTATCGCACGTACGAGTGCGCTGATGGCCGCCAATTTTACGTGGTGTGTCCCTCGCACCGCTCGCACGCGCGGCGCTGCTTGCAGGCGATGGGGCTGTACGACGAAATGCTGGCGGCCGGATTGCCGACTGTAGACGATCCCTATCTGCCGATTTCCGAATGGGAAGGCGACGCTTCGTTAGGTGTCTACCCGTTGCCCGAGCATTGGGTCAAGCGCATTTCGGCGCGCATGAAGGAAGTTTTCCTGACGAAGACGGCAGCGCAGTGGGAAAAGATTTTCGGTGAAGGGGGATTCCCGGGCGCTGCGCATCGCACCACGCGGGAGTGGCTGCATGACGATCATGCGAATTGCGCCGGTCTGGTCGTGGATGTCGAAGACTTCGAATATGGCGCGATGAAACAGCCCGGTCCCGTCGCGTGGCTCGAGGACTGCGCCGAAGCCATGCTCTCGCCCGCATCGCGTCACCCGGTGACCTTCAAGGATGCCGTGGCCCTTCTGGACGAGCAGGAGAGCGCCGCACTTCCGCTGCCGTCCGAGGGGCGCTCGAAGGGGTGGCTCGAAGGGATACGCGTACTCGACTTGACGAATGTGATCGCCGGGCCGCATTCAACGTCGTTTCTCGGCCGGTTTGGCGCCGACGTCATCAAACTCGACCCCGTCGTTCCGAATTACGACCCGTGGAACACCGTGGTCTTCGGGATATCTTCCGCCCGCGGCAAACGGAGCGTACTCGTCGATTTGAATCACCCGGATGGGCGTGATGTGTTCAACCGTATTGCGCGGTCCGTCGACGTGATCGTAATGAACGCTCCGGATCGTCAATTGGCGCCGCTGGGGTTGGAAGAAGCAAGTCTGCGTTCCGTCAATCCCGGCGTGATCTTTTGTCAACTCGACTGCTTTGGGGGACCGCGGCCCGGACCACGAACCAACTATCTCGGCTACGACGATTTGATCCAGGCGTGTACCGGAATCATGGCGCGCTTCGGTGGCAGCATGCAGACGCCAGAGGAGCACGCGCACGTCGGGACGATCGATGTCATGTGCGGATTCGCGGCTGCGCTGGGCGTTGCCGCAGCCCTGTACCGCAAGGCCAGAACGGGGGAAACCGGGCGCGCCCGAACTTCCCTCGCGGCGCTCGGCAACCTGGTGCAGGTTCCGTTCTCGTACGACTACGCGAGCCGCCGCCCGTTCGATGAGCCGTCCGGCCGCGACGCACAAGGCTTCACCGCGATGTCCCGCTTCTACCGTGCCGCGGACAACTGGATCTACGTGGATATCAGCGAGAGCGAACTGGGCAAGCTCGACGGCGTGGACGGCCTGAACGGCATCGCCGCCACCGAGGATCCGGTCGCGTTTCTCGCGTCCGCGCTCGACACAGCCTCCGCCCAAACGTGGCAGACCCGGTTACAAGCGGCCAACATCGCCGCGGCGGTGCCGGACAACATCGTCAATCTGCGCCGGCACAACAGCCGCCCTTGCGATGGCCGCCCCGGGATCGACAACGGTAGCTACTCATTCAGCGTTTATGCGGACCATCCGAGCGGTCGATGCGTCACCCAGCTCGATCCCTTTGCGATCCGCCCGCGTCACGCCCGGATTCGCGCCCTGCCGGCGGCCGAGAAATTCGGCGCGTCGACGAACGCCGTGTTACGCGAGTTCGGCTATAGCGATGCGGAGATCGAAATGCTGATGGCGCGACATGCCGTTGGCGACAGCTGGTCGGAGGAGTATCTGCCCAGCTAGGCGCAATGCTTCGCTTCGCAGCCAACCGATGAGAAACACATTCAAAGTGTGAGCGCACCGTCGAGATGTGGCCATATTTACATTGGAGACAACCATGCAGGATCAGACAAAGGCTGTGGTGAGCTTTCGTCATGTCAAAAAGACATATGACGGAGAGACGTTAGTTGTCAAAGATCTGAATCTCGATGTTCAGAAGGGCGAATTCCTGACCTTGCTCGGTCCGTCCGGCTCGGGAAAAACCACCTGCCTGACGATGCTTGCGGGATTCGAGTATCCGACCGAGGGCGAGATCTGGCTCGACGGTCAATTACTGAATCGGATTCCGCCGCATAAACGCAACATCGGAATGGTGTTCCAGAACTACGCGCTGTTCCCTCATCTGACGGTTGCGCAGAACCTGGAATATCCGCTCAGAGTTCGAAAAATGCCGCCGAACGAACAGGCGTCGAAGGTGAAGCTGGCGCTCGAGATGGTCGGCATGGGGAAGCTGGGCACGCGGATGCCGAGTCAACTGTCGGGCGGCCAGCAGCAACGTGTCGCCCTCGCGCGCGCACTCGTCTTCAACCCGCAGCTCGTGCTGATGGACGAGCCGCTCGGCGCCCTCGACAAGCAGTTGCGCGAACACATGCAGCTCGAGCTCAAGGCTTTGCATGAAGCGCTCGGATTGACCTTCATCTATGTCACGCACGATCAGAGCGAAGCGCTCACGATGTCCGACCGTGTAGCAGTGTTCGACCAAGGTGAGATCCAGCAACTCGACACGGTAGATCGCCTGTACGAATCGCCGAGAAATCTCTTCGTTGCGAACTTCATCGGCGACAACAACCGGATGAAAGGCATCGTCGTCGCAAAGGACGGCGACTATTGCGGCCTGCGGCTCGCCGACGGGACGACGGTGCGTGCATTGAACGTTGCAAACGCCGGAGTCGGCACGCAGGCGACGGCCGTCATTCGTCCCGAACGGCTCTCGGTCGAGCCTCGCTCGGCAGCCGATACGAATGTCATCCACGCGGAAACGCTCGATGCCATCTATTTTGGCGACCATGTGCGATTGCGTTGCCGCGGCCCCGGTGACACGGAGTGTTTCGTCAAGGTGGCGCTCGAACACGATGGGTATTCGCACGCTCATCCGGGAAACAAGGTCGCCCTGTCGTTCCGCGACGACCATCTGAAGATCTTGAACTGACGTCCTGCATTTTCACAACACAGAAGGAGACACCATGAAATCGCTCTTGGAAATGACTTGCGCCGCCTTGCTTGTCTGTTCGTCGACCACGGCCTTTGCCGGCGCCCTGACGACCGTCAACTACGGCGGCGCGGCCGGCAATGCCCAAAAGGCGGCCTGGGTGGAACCGTTCGCGAAGAACACGCGTATTGAAACGAATGCCATCGAGTACACCGGCGACATGGCTAAGGTGAAAGCGATGGTCGAGGCCAAGAACGTCACGTGGGACGTCGTCGAGGTCGAGTCCGCCGACGTCGGCCGCGGCTGCCAGGATGGCCTCTTCGAGAAGTTGGACTGGTCGAAGATCGCCAACAAAGGCGACCTGATGAGCGGGTCGGTCACACCTTGTGCCGCCGGCACATTCGTTTGGTCTACGGTCCTGGCGTATAACCCGACGCTAACGAAGGGCGTGCCTCAAGGTTGGAAGGATTTCTGGGACGTCAAGAAATTTCCGGGAAAGCGCGGCTTGAAAAAAGAAGCCCGCTATAACTTGGAGTTTGCATTGATGGCGGACGGCGTGGCGCCGAAGGATGTCTACACCGTGCTCGGTACGAAGGCGGGTATCGATCGCGCTTTTCAGAAAATGGACGAACTCAAACCCTACATTCAGTGGTGGGAGGCCGGTGCGCAACCACCGCAGTTTCTGATTGCGGGTGACGTTGCAATGTCGACCGCCTATAACGGCCGTATCGACGCCGCGGTTCGCGAAGGCAACCGCAATCTCGCCATCGCCTGGGATCAGAGCATTTACGATTTGGATTTCTTCGCGATTCCAAAGGGCTCAAAGAACAAGGAAGCAGCCGAAAATTACATTTCATATGTACTGAAACCGCAGTCGCAGGCCGCGTTCGCACAAAAGATCCCATACGGCCCGGTTAACAAGGCGGCGTTCAAGCTGCTCGATGGTGCGACCTTGGCCGCGCTTCCCAATTCTCCCAAGAACGGCAAGGACGCTCTTGCCGGCAGCGTCGAGTTCTGGACCGACCACGGCGACGGCCTCGAGCAACGCTTTACTGCTTGGGCGGCAAGGTAAGAGGGAGCAAGCATGAGCGCCATAACTTCAGAGCAACAGAGGTGGCATACGCGCCAGCTCAAAAAGTCGCTGCGAGCCGTGCAGTTGCGCAAGGAAGCCGCCGCCTTCGTCCTGGTGGCGCCGCTCGCCCTCTTTATCCTGCTGGTGTTCGTGATGCCGGTCGAGTCGATGATCGCGCGTTCGATTCAAAGTCCGGAAGTCGTCGACGCATTGCCGAAAACCACTGCGGCCTTGAGACATTGGGACCGCAAGTCGGCCGTTCCCGACGAGGCTTACCGCGCGCTCGTGCTTGACGTGGAAAGCAATGGCGGAAACAACGATGCCGGTAGCGCGGCCGGTCGGCTCAATGGCCAGAAAGATGGCTTTCGGTCGTTGTTTTACAAGACGACCGGTGCGCTTCCCTTTGGCGATAACGATTCGGCGCTTTCCGCGGGAGAGATAAAGCAACGCCTGATCCAAATCGACCCTCGCTGGGCAGACGCGAGTTACTGGAGCGCGATCGCGAACGAATCATCCCGTTATACGAGCCAGTATCTCCTCGCCACGATCGACTATCGCGAAACGCCGGATGGCCGCATCGCGCCCGTCCAGAACGGTGCATCAGCGTACCGCGCGGTGTTCATGCGTACCTTCGTGATCAGCGCACTGGTGACGTTTGCGGCGCTATTGCTGGGCTATCCGCTCGCCTACTGGATCTCGATTCTGCCGGAGCGCAAAGCGAATCTCGTAATGATCCTCGTGCTCCTCCCGTTCTGGACGTCCATTCTCGTGCGAATTTCGGCGTGGATCGTGATTCTTCAGGGAGCGGGTCTCGTCAACAAGGCGTTGATGGCGTTGCATCTAATTTCGACGCCGCTGGCGCTCTTGTTCAACAGAACCGGGGTGCTGATTTCCATGACTCACATCTTGCTGCCGTTCATGATTCTGCCGCTCTACAGCGTCATGAAATCCATCCCGTCGAGCTATACGAAAGCGGCGATTTCGCTTGGCAGCCACCCGTTCGGGGCATTTTGGAAAGTCTATGTGCCGCAAACGCTTCCCGGTGTCGGCGCGGGTGGCCTGCTGGTGTTCATCACCGCGCTGGGCTATTACATCACGCCAGCCTTGCTGGGCGGCGCGGGCGATCAGATGGTCAGTTACTACATCGCGTATTTCACCAACGCGGCCCTGAACTGGGGGATGGCGTGCGCGCTTGGCGCGGTTCTCCTGCTCGTGACGCTGATCCTGTTCGGCGTCTATCGAAAGGTCGTCGGTAAAGAACTGAAGGTAGCCTAGGATCATGAAAACCAACGTGCCGCGTTTCGCACCTTACATGTCGATGCCGGAGATCGTGTGGCACTACCTTCTTCGGTCGGCCAATGTCATCGTTCTCCTATTTCTGATCCTGCCGATACTGGCGATCATTCCGCTTTCGTTCAACGAGAACTCATTCCTCGTCTATCCGATACACCAACTTTCGTTCAAATGGTACCGCCATCTCTTTACGTCGGTGGAGTGGGTGCGTGCCGGCGGCAATAGCTTGATCGTGACGCCGATCGCGACGGTGCTCGCCACCGTGCTGGGGACGCTGGCGGCATTGGGCCTGAACAAGGCGTCGTTCAAGGGCAAGGGCGTGCTGGTCGCCCTCTTGATCTCGCCGATGATCGTACCGGTGATCGTTACCGGCGTCGGGATGTATCTGCAGTTTGCGCGATGGGGATTGGCCGGCACGTATCCCGGGCTGATCTTCGGACATACGGTGATCGCCGCTCCCTTTGTCGTTGTCACGGTCAACGCCACGCTTGCCGGCTTCAACCAGAACTATGTTCGCGCTAGCCTGAGCCTGGGCGCGTCGCCGGTACGGACATTCTTCTCCGTCACCTTGCCGATAATCGCCCCCGGTGTCATCTCCGGAGCGTTGTTCGCGTTCGCGACCTCGCTGGACGACGTCGTAATCACTATGTTTATTGCAGGTCCAACGCAGGGAACGCTCCCGCTTCAGATGTTTATCGGAATTCGCGAAAGCATCAGTCCCACGATTGCCGCGCTTGCGTCCATTTTCATCGTCTTTTCGAGTCTGTTGCTCGTCACGATGGAATGGCTGCGTTCCAGATCCGTCGCGAGGCAGACGGCGAGTTGACGAGGTCGGCGTTTGCGAGCACCGAACCGACTTCCGTGGGGCAGGCGTTCGGCAACAAAGTGAAATCGATATGCAGAAGAAGCAGGAGGCGTAATGTCACCAGAAAAGTTCGGCGGAACTCGATCGAAGCAATCGGCCGGCGAGTTCGACTACATCGTGATCGGAGCAGGTACGGCCGGCTGCGTGGTCGCCAATCGCCTGAGCGAAGACAATGATGTGTCGGTACTGCTGGTCGAAGCGGGCGGCAAGGATAACTATCACTGGATCCATATCCCGGTGGGTTACCTCTACTGCATCGGGAATCCACGGACCGACTGGCGTTACAAGACATGCGAGGAATCGGGGCTCAACGGCCGGGCGCTTGCGTACCCGCGAGGCCGGGTGTTGGGTGGCTGCTCGTCGATCAACGGCATGATCTACATGCGCGGTCAGCGTGAGGATTATGACGATTGGGCGCGCATGACGGGCGATTCAGGCTGGGGGTGGGATTCGGTTCTCGAGGCATTCAAGAAAAGCGAGGACTATCACGGCGGCGCAAGCGATGCTCATGGTTCGGGCGGCCCGTGGCGCGTTGAAAAACAACGGTTGAAATGGGACATTCTCGAATGGTTCGCGCAAGCCGCACAGCAGACGGGCATACCCGCAACCGACGATTTCAATCGCGGCGACAATACCGGGGTTGGGTATTTCGACGTCAATCAGCGACATGGCATTCGCTGGAATGCGTCGAAGGCCTATCTGCGACCTGCCGCGAATCGTCGGAACCTGACGATCGTCACCCATGCGCAGACGCAGCGGCTCCTGTTCGAAAACCAGCGCTGTTCCGGGATCGAGTTTCGGATTGGCGACGAGCACCGTGTGGCTAGAGCGCGGCGTGAAGTGATCCTATGCGCTGGCGCCGTCAATTCGCCGCAATTGCTGGAGGTGTCGGGGATCGGGGACGCCGATCGCCTGACAACGCACGGAATCGACGTGATAAAGGCGCTGCGCGGTGTGGGCGAGAATTTGCAGGATCACCTGCAATTACGCATGGCGTTCAGAGTGGACGGCGTACGGACGTTGAACACCCTCAGCGCTCGCTGGTGGGGAAAATTGATGATCGGCCTGGAATACGGGCTCTTCAGAAGCGGGCCGATGGCGATGGCGCCTTCGCAGCTTGGCGTGTTTGCAAAGTCGGACCCGGACGATAAGACGCTGACGCGCCCCGACGTTCAGTACCATGTACAGCCACTGTCGCTCGAACGGTTCGGCGAGCCGTTGCATTCGTTCGACGCGTTTACCGCGTCCATTTGTCAATTGCGGCCGTCGTCGCGAGGCAGCGTTCATATCACGTCGGGTGACCCCGCGATGGCGCCGAAAATCGCACCCAACTACCTTTCGACCGAGCATGATCGTCATGTCGCGGCCAATGCGCTGCGATTGACGAGGCGGATTGTGTCGGCGTCGGCCCTTGAACGATTTCGTCCTCGCGAGGTCCTTCCTGGGATCGAATTTCAGACGGAAGAAGAATTGAGGCATGCGGCCGGCAATGTCGGAACCACCATCTTTCATCCGGTCGGAACCTGCCGAATGGGACATGCAGACGATCCGGACTCGGTGGTTGATTCCCGCCTGCGCGTGCATGGTGTGCGTGGCTTACGGGTAGTCGATGCTTCAATCATGCCGGTCATCACCTCCGGCAACACAAATTCGCCGACATTAATGATCGCGGAGCGCGCCAGCGAAATGATCCGCGCCGACAGGAAGCGAACGGGTGCGACCGCCTAGACGGGGCCGCCGCCACATGGGAGCACTGCTGGAGCGGTACTGCATGGGCACCTCTGTCCCGAGCGAGGCATATCGAGGGCACGCACGCCGCTCGCGCGCCGGCTCGACAGCCATGCTGGCGCGCGAGCAGGTAGCACGCTGCATCGCGGGGGCTTGCGTAGGAGAACAACGCTATGTGCGATACACGCCTCGAAGCATCACACGACAGGGGCGGAGCCACCCGCACGAAGCCATCCGAGGGAAGGGCAGTGCTGTCGAATTTGCTCGAAGACCCCGGCGACGTTGGTTGTCCACCCATGGCACTGCGCGCCACGTGAAGGAACTCCGTCGGATGCCTTCTCTGTGCTTTGGCGAATCGGAACGGAGATTGTGGGTAGAGTTGTGGGTAGCCCTCAGCCGTAAAGATGGAATCCATATCTGGCACGGGCTTCCGGCCAATATTTGTCTCACACTCTCTCCGCCAGTCAAGCTTCTCAGGCGTTCTCGCCGGCTCTCAGGACATCTCGCCAAGCCTTGTTGGGCGGCCGAGTTGGGGGTGCCGATCTTCTTGCCTCTTCTCAGCGCCGCTCGCACAATCGCCCATCAGTTGGGGGTAGGAAATGGGCGCATCTGGGAAGCTCCATCGGCTGAACGCCTTGCAGGTAGCGCGTGAAGTCGATGCGGGTTATTACGCCGACGGCGGTGGTCTTCACCTACAGACTTCCCAGACCGGATCGTGCTCTTGGATTTTCGGATATCAATTAGCCAAGTGCGCTCGAGAGATTTAAGAATTCGGAGACCGCGGTTCGCGTTAGGGGGCGCATAGAGGCGGCACCCTCATCTCGATTTTCCCGCTTATCGCGAAATAGATTCCCTATTCAGCTCTGTTTTACGGGTTTTCGGGAACATACACTCGCGTCACAGTAGTAATGAGATCGCCGACGAAGGCGCGCAATGCATGCGGAGATATCCTCGCTGCTGCGCGGCCTCTCCGTCCACAGAGCGGCTGCCGCGCACCTCTGTTCCGGACAGAAAGCGCGCAAAAAAAACATAATTACTTAGTAGTCCTGAGCAACGGAGGAGATGAGATGAAGAAGGTATTGTGTGGGGTGGTTGCCGCAACGGCAGCCGTGTCGGCCAATGCGCAGAGCAATGTCACGTTGTACGGCATTGTCGATAACGGCCTTCAATATGAATCGGGTTTGCCAAAGGGCCACATGTTCGGCGCTCAGAGCGGGGGGTGGGCTCAGTCGCGCTTTGGCCTCAAGGGCGTGGAGGATCTCGGCGGCGGGACGCAAGCGATCTTTCAGCTCGAGTCACGGCTGAACACGCAAAACGGCAGCTTTGCCAACGGCAGCTTCTTCGAAGGGCAGGCGACGGTCGGTTTGCGCAACGATAAATGGGGGCAACTGAAGTTCGGCAACATGGGCTCCGCCGAAATCAGCCAGTATTCGGGCGACGTCGATCCTCAGCAGACGAAAAAGTACGCGATCGGCACGCTGGTGCGTGGCCGAATCTTTTCGCAGGCCGCAAACGGCGTCGAGTATTTGTCTCCGACGCTCGTAGGGTTCACGCTGCAAGGGCAATACGACCTTACCAACTCGACGAAATGGAACAGCGGCACGCCGGGGAGCGCACCCGGACAGTTGGGTGCGTCGAGCGGTCTCGGCAGCGCTCAAGGGCGCACGGACGGCATCAAGCTGATGTACCAGAACGGCGGCCTTTTCTGGCAGGCGACATACGATGAAGTTCGCGATCCCAATGGCCAGTTCAGCAATGTCTACCTTGCCTCACGCTCCATCCTCACGGGTTTGACCTACGCGTTCGGACCGGTAACGGCCTATGTCGGCTTCCAGCATCTGAGCGCACCTGATGCGTCAAACGCCGGATACTTCGGTACGGCCGCAGCGTCGACCCTGCCTGCGGGCGCCTCGCTTCCGACGGCGGTGAACCATGAGTGGATCGGTGCGACTTGGCAAACTTCGCCGGCGCTGGCGATCACCGGCGCTGTCTACCACGCGAACGCGAACCATGGCAACGGGAACGCCACGCTGTACACGCTAGGCGCCAATTACTCGCTGTCGAAGCGGACACTTCTCTATACGGAACTCGGCTATGTCCGCAACAGTTCGACGTCCAACCTTGGGCTCGACAGCGGGATCTACGGCGCCAACGCGAACAACGACCCTGTGAACGGCAACGCATCCAGCCCCAACCCGAACTACGGTAAGAGCCAGTTCGGCGTGATCGCCGGCGTAGCGATGAAGTTCTAACGGCGTGTCGAAGGGGTCCGGGGCAACGTTTTGTCCCAGACCCTCGCCGCCAAGGGTAGAAAAAATGAAGACGACGGTAGGCGGTCGAGCAGGCAGCCGCTGCCGCGCAGGCGATGTCCGAGCAGGCAGTTGCCTTGCGGGACGCCGTCGCAATCTTCAGAATCGAAGAAGTGCCGATGGGCATTTAGATCTCGCTCACGGCGCGGCCATCAACGAAAGCGTGTCGCAATGTGCTCGGGGATATTCTCGGGGGTTACGACGACGACCGATGACGAAGGAGAGATTGCCGATGCGGGCAACAGCTTATGGAAATGCATGATGTGCTCGCACGCCGATCGCATGTCTTGACGCAGGTCATGATGAAGGATGGCGTGTACCTTGCCTTCGCGTAATAGGCGTACGTTGTCATTATCCAAATCGTGTCCGATAAAGCAAACCGGAGACTGCCGTCGTTTTTCCAATGCGCGGAGGATGGCAATGTTTCCCCCGCCCATCGAATAGACCGCAGAAACCTTCGTGCGCGGGCCGAGCGCTTCTAGGACTCGCTCTTCCGTCAGCGTGTCTAGACCGTGCCCCCCGCTCGCGTCGATCAGTGCGAGTCGCGGATATTGAGTCCTCAGCGCGCGGCGAAAGCTGATTTCGCGTTCCTCTTCACCGCGAAAGCGTTCATCGCTCATGGTTATCAACACGTTGCCAGGCTGTGGCCCTAGCCACTGGGCAAGCAGATAGGCAGCCGTTGCACCGGCGACGCGATTGTCGAGCCCTGCATAGGCGATTCGTGCGGACACGGGTATGTCGGTAAACATCGTAATGACGGGAATGCTGCGACGGTACAGCTCGCCTATCGTGTCCGTGATCTCCGGCACGTCGCGCGCTTTGAGAAGAACGCCGTGGCTTCCTCGACGCGCGATCGACTGAAGCGTATCGACGACTTCCGCCGTGGTCATCGTTTCCTGCATCCGGAATCGCGGACGAAAAATCGCCGGATGCAGCGCCGGTATTTCGGTTTCAAGCGCGTCCTTGATCTCATCGGCAAAACGCGTGGGCGCTTCGACGACTACATCGACGATGAGCTTGCGGCCCGCAGTAGCCAATTGAAGTTCCTGTTTTTCGAGCTCCTTGATGGCCTGCTCGACGCGCTTGCGCGTGTGTTCGCGCACGTGAGCTCGCCCATTTAGCACCCGATCGACTGTCGCTACGCCGAGCCCAGCTTGAAGCGCGATTTCCTTGATGAGGAAGCGATGAGCCATTCCGACACCTCAATTTGATGCGTTTTTGATGTATTAATGATATTCCGTCTTCGATGAAAACGGCTAAGCTCCAGTCAACATGGAGGGGGACAGGTGAGACAGGTGAGTCATAGCCACGAACGCGACGCGCAACTGGAGCACCACTGGCGCAGCGCACCGGATTGCTCGCTGGACGAATTCATTGATCGGCTGAATGACGGCGACGATTGCCCGACGCCGTATGCAGCGGACATTCGGCAGTCAATTCCTGTGTACGACTGTCAGCGGCTCGGCGGCGCTATTGGGGATCCGTCGCTGCGAAAGCAACTGCAAGCCGAATGGGCGAGCGTCCTGCTAGATGGCGCCGGAGTCATGGTGCTGCAGCAGGCGTTCGACGATGCCGGTGTTCTCGACGAAGCCACCGCCGTCTTCGAATCGATCATCAGTAAAGAGAAGAAGCAAGGCTCGACAGGCGCAGACCATTTTGCGAAGGTCGGCGCGAACGATCGCATCTGGAATGCGCAGCAGAAGTTCTGCTTGCAGGCTCCCGGTGTGTTCGCGGCGTACTTTTCGAATCCAATGATCATGGCGGCGTCCGAAGCGTGGCTCGGGCCACACTATCAGATGACGTCGCAAGTCAATGTGGTCCGTCCGGACGGCGCTGCTCAACAAGCTCACCGTGACTATCACTTGGGGTTTCAGACGGCAGAAGAAGCCGAACGCTATCCCATGCACGCGCATCGGATGTCGCCTTTCCTCACGCTGCAAGGCGCGATTGCGCACGGCGATATGCCGATCGAAAGCGGGCCGACGAAGCTGCTGCCGTATTCGCAGCGATACGGTGCGGGTTACCTGGCATGGCGGCGTCCGGACTTTCGCGACTACTTCGAGAGGCATTTCGTGCAGCTTCCGCTCTCGAAGGGCGACGCGCTATTTTTCAATCCGGCGCTCTTTCATGCGGCTGGCGAAAACCGCACGGCCGACATTCACCGCATGGCGAATCTCCTTCAGGTCTCGTCGGCATTCGGTCGACCGATGGAGGCGCTTGATCGCAAACGAATGTGCGAAGCGATTTATCCGGTATTGCGGGCGCGTCGCGCGGGCGACCGTATGAGCGAGGTCGAGGCGCTTGCTGTCATTGCCTCCTGCGCCGAGGGGTACCCGTTTCCGACCAATCTCGATCGTGATCCGCCACTCGGTGGATTGGCGCCGGCGAGTCAACAGAAACTGATGCAGGGTGCGCTCGCCGAGGACTGGGAGCCGGCACGCCTGGCGACTGCATTGAACGATTACAACTGGAGACATGACACGGCATAGGCTTGAGGTAATTCGGGTAATCCCGACGCTTGATGTGTTTTTGATGTGAAGGGATAAGGTGTGCGGCGATGGACCAGTTCAAGGAAATTCAGCTATTCATCGAGGTCGCGGAAACGGGCAGCATCAGCCGTGCGGCCGAAGCGGTCGATCTGTCCGTGTCCGCGGCAAGCCGCTACCTCATTGCGCTCGAGAGCAGACTAGGTGTCCAACTGGTGCGCAGAACGACGCGCAATCTGTATCTCACTGAATCAGGGGCCGAATTTCATCGGCGCTGCAAATCGATTCTGTCCGACCTCACCGAGGCCGAAATGGTTGTCAAGGACGCGACCGCGCGTCCAACCGGCGTGCTTCGCGTCACCGCATCGTTATCGTTTTGCATGCTGCATATCGCGCCGATGCTTCCGGAATTCACCGCACGTTATCCCGACATCGCGGTGGATGTCGTGGCCGCCAATCGCTACTACGACATTATCGAAAACGGCATCGACGTCGCCATTCGGACCAAAGTGCTTGAGGCGGACAGCAATATCACGGTTCGGCGGTTGGCGGCGACCCGACGCGTGCTGGCGGCGGCGCCTTCGTACGTCGAAGCAAACGGGGCGCCTCGCTTTCCGGCAGAGCTCGTCAAGCACAAGCTGCTGAACTACGGGCTAGCGAGCAATCCACGCGAACTTTCGTTTCAGCGTGGCGGCGAGTCGGTCGTGGTCAAGATCAAGCCGCTGCTCGAATCCAACGACGGCCAGATCCTTCGAGCCGCGGCGCTCGACGGAATGGGCATTCTCGTGCAGCCGAAATACATCGTCTACGACGATCTTCAAGCGGGCAGGCTCGTCCCGGTACTCGACGACTGGGATTTGCCTCGGCTCACGATAAATATCGCATTCCAAACCCGGGCCCATATGCCGGCGAAGGTGCGCCTGTTCATCGACGCGCTCGTCGACCGGTTTCACCAGAACGAATACGAGCGGCGCTGGACGGCATAGCCGCCTCGCGGACGCCCTAGTTTTGTTGGTTCGTCGTCATTTTCCCGATTGGCGCGAAAGAGATTCCCTTTCCAGCTCTGTTTTACCGGCATTGGGGAATTTAGACTCGTTTTAAAGCTGAACGAGAAGATTTAAGGAGACACGTAATGCAACCGGCCGCACCCTCGGTTTCGCCATCCTCGCTGCCGTATTTCGAGGAAGCGCATTCGGCAGACGTCGTCAACGCTCGCATGAGCGTGGACGCCGATGCGCGACTGCGCCAAATCATGAGCATTCTGGTGAGGCATCTGCATGCGGCGGTGAAGGAAATCGAACCTACGCACGAAGAGTGGCTCGCCGCTATTCGGTTTCTGACCGAAACGGGGCAGACGTGTTCGGATTGGCGGCAAGAGTACATCCTGTTGTCGGACATCCTTGGCGTATCGATGCTAGTCGATGCGATCAACCATCGCGTACCGAGCGGCGCGACGCCCAATACGATTCTCGGTCCCTTCTATGTCGCGAATGCCCCCGAATATGAGAACGGCGCGAACATTTGCCTGGATGGAAAGGGCGAACCTTTGGTCGTTGCAGGGAGAGTGACGGACATTGACGGCACGCCCATCTCGAAAGCGAAGATCGAGGTCTGGCAGACCAATGACGACGGCTTCTACGACGTCCAGCAGAAGGGAATTCAACCGGACTCGAATCTGCGCGGCGTCTTTACGTCCGACGCCGACGGCCGCTACTGGTTTAAGACTGTCAAACCGCGCCACTATCCGATTCCCTCGGATGGGCCTGTCGGGAAGTTGCTCGGCGCTATGGGTCGTCACCCGAACCGCGCGGCGCATCTGCATTTCATTGTCACTGCGCCCGGCTGCGCGCCCGTCATCACGCATATCTTCACGCCTGATTGCCCATATCTGCAGGAAGACGCGGTCTTCGGCGTCAAGCGCGAGCTGATCGCGCAATTCAAGCGGATCGAGGATCCCGAGACTGCAAAGAAGGTCGGGTTCGCCGCTCCGTTTTGGTCGGTGACATGGGACTTCATTCTCGCGCCCTCTGCCGACCCGAAGCGAGCCACGCTTTGATGCGCGGGCGCGGCAGCGATGCGTCATCGGAATCACTGTACCAACCTGAAATCTGGAAGAACTGAAATGAGCGCCCCAAAGATCGAATTGCTGGCTGCCTACTGGACCCTCGCGGGCGACGTCTATCCGTGTGCAACGGTGGAAATCAGCCCGTTCTCGCTGCGCGACCGCGCTGAGGCTGCGTCGCGTGCTGGATGGAGCGGCCTTGGCCTGATCCTGGACGATCTCGAGCACAACGTCGCCAAGTACGGACTCTCCGGCGTGAAAAGCATCTTGGAAGACACGGGGATGAAGTATTTCGAACTCGAGATTCTGCTCGACTGGTACCGCGACGATGAGACGCGCGCCAAGTCGGACCGTGATCGTCGACGTTTCATTGAGCTCGGCGCAGAACTCGGCATGCGCAATCTCAAGATCGGCGCCAACCCCTTCGATGACAACCCGGCAGACTTTCCGCGCATGACCGACGAATTCGCGAAGCTTTGCGAGGACGTGGCGACGGCGAATGCGACGGTCGCCATCGAATTCATGCCGTTTTCCGTGATCAGAAACATCGGCGACGCATTGACGATCGTCGAAGGCGCCAATCAGTCCAACGGCGGTTTGATGGTCGATCACTGGCACGTGGCCCGCGGGGGCAGTCCGTACAGCGAGGTTGCCGGCATTCCGGCGCGCTTTATCAAGGGTGTTGAGCTCGATGACGTAGGCGCACAGATCAAAGGTTCGTTGTTCGACGACTCGACCTTCAATCGCCAGCTCTGCGGGGAAGGCGCCGCCGACTGCCGCGCATTCGTCGCCGCGCTTGCACAGGCAGGCTGCGCGCTGCCTTACTACGGCGTGGAACTCATCTCCGAGACGCATCGCAAGTTGCCGCTGGACGAGATGGCCAAGCGCGCCTACGACACGACCAAGGCGCAGTTCTCATCCGCTTCTACTGCTGCGGCCTGATCCGGTTCAAACGAAACGAGAAAGCACTTCTGGAGACTCACATGATTCGAATCGCAGTACTTGGCGCTGGCCGGATCGGTCGCATTCACGCAGGCAATGTGGCTGCCAGCCCGAACGCAAAGCTCGTCGTGGTGGCAGACCCCGTCGCCAGCGCCGCGAATTCATTGGCGGAAAAGCTCGGGTGCGAGGCGTCGACGGATGCCATGGCCGTGCTGGAACGCGCGGACGTCGATGCCGTGGTGATCGGCACGCCCACGGACACGCATATCACCTTCATGCTGGAAGCCGTATCACGTGGCAAGGCTGTGCTGTGCGAGAAGCCCATCGACCTCGACATGGACAAATCGCTGGAAGCGGCCAACGAAGTCGAACGGCGCGGCGGTCGCGTGATGCTCGCTTTCAACCGCCGGTTCGATCCGACGTCACAGGCCTTCCGCCATGCCATCGACGCAGGCGACGTCGGCGAGGTTCGACAAGTCATCATTTCGAGCCGCGATCCGGGCATGCCTCCGCGCGACTACGTCGAACATTCGGGCGGCATCTTCCGCGACATGGTGATCCATGACCTCGACATGGCGCGATGGCTGCTCGGCGAAGAGCCGATCGAGGTGTTGGCGACCGCCAGCAGGCTCATCGATCCGTCGCTGGCCGAACTCGGCGATTTCGACACGGTCATGGTGCAGCTGCGTACCGCTTCGGGCAAGCAGTGTCATATCAACTGCTGTCGCGAAGCCGTGTACGGCTACGACCAGCGCATGGAAGTGTCCGGCTCGAAGGGCATGCTGCTGCAAGATAACCTCCGGCCGTCGACGATCCGCCGCTGGACCAAGGAAACGACGGATGCGCGCGAGCCTCTGCTGAACTTCTTCCTCGAACGTTACGAAGCTGCCTACAAGGCCGAACTCGAGGCATTCGTCGACGCACTGAAAACGAATTCCCCGTTGCCGACATCGGTGCAGGATGGGCTCAAAGCGTTGCGTCTGGCCGAGTGCGCGCTCGAGTCTGCGCTCTCGGGAAAAGTGGTCAAGGTATGAGCGGCAATCCGAAGGAGAGAGGACATGGCACGAAAGATTGATCAGAATGAAGTGCTGGGTGTGGCATGCCTCGGCATTACGCACCCGCATACGTCCGGTCGAGTCAAGGCAATCGGGCGTCGCACGGACGCGAGGATGTTGGGTGCGTGGGACACGAGTCCGCTGCTCAGCCCGTTCGTTGATGCGTTCGGCCTCGAGGCACGGACGAAAGACGACATTCTCGGCGACGAGAAGATTCACGTTGTGCTCGTGCATTCGAAGAGCGAGAAGATGGCCGACTTAACCATCGAGGCGCTCGAGGCCGGCAAGGCCGTGTTGTGCGAGAAACCCGCGGGCCGTAGTTCTGCGGATGCCAAACGCATCGTCGAGGCAGTGAAGCGAACGGGCGGTCTCGTGCAGGTCGGATACTGCTGGCGGTTTGCGCCGTCGGTCGACGCGATGCAGGCCGCGCTTAAAAGCGGCCGCCTCGGCAAAGTCGTGCAGGTGCGCGCTCATGGCGGCTGCTCCCACGATGAAGCTGGTACGGCGCACATGACCCAGCCCGGGGACATCGGCGGCGCCGTCTTCGTCATCGGCTGCCACTTGATGGATCGCATTCTGCTGCATTTCGGCATGCCTCGATCGGTCAATGCCCGCATCACCAAATTCCCGAACTTCCATGGCGACGAATCGCGCGAGGACGCTGCAGGCGCGGTGCTGAACTACGAAGACAAGATCGTCACGATCGACTTCATGTCGTGGGATGTGCTGCCTTGGACGGAAAGTTGGGACATCACCGCCTACGGCACCGACGGCATTATGTCGTCTCGATCGCTGCCGGCGAGCTACAAGATCTACGACGCAGGCAAGGGCGCCTATCCGGAAGGATGGACCGAATGGCAGGAAACGAGTTTCCCCGAGATCTGGGCAACGAAGAAGACCGAATATTCGCCCGAAATCGCTGAAATCGGGAATCCCGTTTATTTCGATCGCGAATCGAACGCGTTCTTCAATGCGCTTCGTAATGGGACGCCGTCCGTTGTGCCCGCCACGCAAGCGTACGACATCAGCCGAGTCATCGAAGCGATGTTTGCTTCTTCGAAGCAGGCCGGTTCCGAGGTCTTTATCGACTGACACGTGGCGGGTCGCTGGCCTCGCTCCCTTCGGAGTCAGTGTCGCAGAGCCGGACGACGAAAGCCGGTATTTGATTAGTAGTACTAACCAGGAGACGGAAAGTGAATGTATTGAAAACCTTGGTGGCTGCGGCTTCTTTGACGCTGAGCGTGGCTTCGGTCAGCGTAACGGCCTACGCGCAGGACAAAGGCGTGGTAGGAATCTCGCTGCCGGACAAGACGGAATCGCGGTGGATTACCGACGGCAAAAGCATGGTCGATGCACTGAAGCAGAAAGGCTACGCGGCCGATCTGCAGTACGCCAACTACGATGTGCCGACCCAGGTCAATCAAGTCGAGAACATGATGGCGAAGGGCGTCAAGGCCCTCGTGATCGCCCCGATCGACGGCAAGACTTTCTCCGATATTTTGGCGCTCGCGCGGCAGCGTCACATCAAAGTGATTTCGTATGACCGCTTGATCAGCCAGACAAAGGACGTCGATTTTTACGCGACGTTCGACAACTACGGCGTTGGCGTTCTGCAAGCACAAAGCATTGTTGCAACGTGGCAGAAGAAGGGCAGCAAGACGCCGTTCAATCTTGAAGTGTTCGGCGGCTCGTCTGACGACAACAACGCGCATATGGTCTACGCTGGCGGCATGTCGGTGCTCAAACCGTATATCGATAGCGGCAAGTTCATCGTCCGCAGCAAGCAAGTCGCGTTTGAAAAAGTGGCTACTCGCAATTGGGACGGCGCAACGGCACAGTCGCGCATGGACAACCTGCTCAGTGCGTTTTACGGCAAGGAACGCCTCGACGCCGTATGGACGCCGAACGACGCGATCGCCATCGGCGTGATTTCGTCGCTCAAGGGCGTGGGCTACGGCTCGCCGCAGCAGCCGATGCCGGTGGTCACGGGGCAGGACGCGGACGTCCAGAACGTCAAGGCGATCATCCGCGGCGATCAAACCACGACCGTTTTCAAGGACACGCGCAAGCTCGCGGGCGTCACCGCCGATATGGTCGATGACGCGCTGAACGGCAAGCAAGTGCCTGTCAACGACACGAAGAGTTACAACAACGGCGCTGAGATTGTGCCGACTTACCTGGTGAAACCGGTCCTGGTCGATAAGGACAACTACGAATCGCTGCTCGTCAAAAGCGGCTACTACACGCAAGCGCAATTGAAGTAACGCAGGTGCTGCGTTCGTGTGCGGCGGGCTTTCGCGCAAGAGGAGGCGCTGCGTGCGAACGCATCGACCGTGGCCGACTCGATCTACGTGGTCTAGGTAAGGAATACGACGATGGACACCATCTTGGAGATGAGCGGAATTCAGAAGAGCTTTGGCGCCGTCAAAGCCCTGAATAACGTCGATTTGAAAGTCCAACGAGGCGAGATTCACGCGATATGCGGCGAGAACGGCGCGGGTAAGTCTACGTTGATGAAGATCCTGAGCGGTGTATATCCGCACGGATCGTACGTAGGGCAGGTGATTTATGACGGCGAGGCCCGCTCGTTCGCGGATATTTCCGACAGCGAGAAGGTCGGCATCATCATCATCCACCAAGAACTCGCGCTGGTGCCTATGCTCTCGATTACCGAGAACATATTCCTCGGCAACGAACAGGCGAAGCGTGGCGTCATCGACTGGCAGAGTTCGATGTCTAAGGCGAAGGAGTTGCTGACGAAAGTCGGCTTGACGGACGCCCCCGATGTGCCAGTCGGTACGCTCGGGATCGGCAAGCAACAGCTCGTAGAGATCGCCAAAGCGTTATCGAAGGAGGTTCGTCTACTGATCCTCGACGAACCTACAGCGAGCTTGAATGAAAAGGACAGCGACACCTTGCTCGACCTTCTGCTCGAATTGAAGGCGCGAGGTGTGACCTCGATCATCATCTCTCATAAGCTCAATGAGATTTCTCGCGTTGCCGACGCCATCACCGTTATCCGAGACGGCTCATCGGTCGACGCGCTCGATTGCAGGGCCGAGCACGTCTGTGAAGACCGCATCATCAAGGCAATGGTGGGCCGGGAGATGTCGGATCGCTATCCGAAGCGCACGCCGAACATTGGTGACGTGATCTTCGAGATTCGAGACTGGCGCGTTCAGCATCCGACTCAGCGGGACCGCGAAGTCATCAAGGGTGTCAACCTGAAAGCGCGGAAGGGCGAAATCGTCGGCATTGCCGGATTGATGGGTTCGGGGCGCACCGAGCTTGCGATGAGCGTGTTCGGCGGCGCTTACGGGCGCGATATTTCGGGCACCGTGCTGATGCATGGCAGGAACGTCGACGTCTCGTCGGTGCAAAAGGCGATCAAGGCGGGGCTCGCGTACGTCACCGAGGACCGAAAAGGCAATGGGTTGCTGCTGGACGACACCATCCAACGAAATATCACCTTGGCGAATCTGGCGGGCATCTCCAAGCTCGGTGTCGTCAATGAGCACGAGGAAACGACGGTTGCAACGGACTTTCTGAAGAAGCTGCGCATTCGCAGCCAGGGCGTGACGCACGTCGTCGGGAATTTATCGGGCGGCAACCAGCAGAAGGTCGTGCTGAGCAAATGGCTTTTTTCCGGGCCCGAAGTGTTGATTTTGGACGAACCCACTCGTGGGATCGATGTGGGAGCCAAGTACGAGATCTACAGCATCATGAACCAAGCGGTCGCGGCGGGTAAATGCGTCGTCATGATTTCTTCTGAAATGCCGGAGTTGCTGGGCATGTGCGATCGCGTCTATGTGATGAACGAAGGCCGCTTCGTCGGCGAGTTCACCGCGGACGACGTTTCGCAGGAAAAGATCATGCGGGCAATCATGCGTAATGGAGGGATCTGAAATGCGTAAGGCACTAACACCTGCGGCGACGCAGGACGTCGACGTCGGAAAGACGGCGGAAATCGGCCGTATTCTCAAGCGTGGCGTGAGCGAATACGGCTTGCTCATTTCGCTTATCGTCATCATGGCGTTCTTCCAGGTATCGACGAGCGGCGTGTTGATGCAGCCGCTCAATCTGACGAACCTCGTTCTTCAAAATAGCTACATTGTCATCATGGCGCTGGGCATGCTGATGGTGATTGTGGCGGGCCACATCGATCTATCGGTCGGATCGACAGCCGGGCTCATCGGGGCGCTCGCAGCGGTGATGATGGTGCAGTTCAACGTGAACTACGTGGTGGCCACGATCATTTGCATTGCAACGGGGGCGCTGATTGGTGCGGCCCAGGGCTACTGGATCGCGTTTTGGCGAATGCCGTCGTTCATCGTCACGCTGGCCGGCATGCTTGTGTTTCGCGGGTTGACCAATTTGGTGCTGCAGGGGCAATCGATTGGGCCGTTTCCGGATGCGTTCGCGGCGGTGAGCTCCGGCTTTATCCCCGATGTCTTTCACGGAGAAAACCTTCACATCACATCGATCGTGCTAGGCGTCTTCGTAGGTATTGTGTTTTCCGTCATTGAGCTTCGTCATCGCGCCAGTGCGGCGAAATATGGCGTCAACAGCGCTTCGTTCTCGATGTTCGTGACGAAGAATGTCATTCTTACCGCGCTGATCGTCTTCTTTTGCTATCTGCTCGCGTCGTACCGCGGTATGCCGACGGTGCTCGTCATCATGGGCGTTTTGATCGGTGTGTATACGTTCGTGATGAATCGGACGATCATCGGCCGTCGCGTCTATGCGATCGGCGGCAATGCGAAGGCGGCGCGGTTGTCCGGCGTGAATGTGTCCAGTGTAAGCTTCTTCACGTTCGTGAACATGGGCGTGCTCGCCGCGTTGGCAGGGCTTATTTTTGCCGCACGGCTGAACAGCGGCACGCCCAAGGCCGGAACCGGCTTCGAACTCGATGTGATCGCCGCATGCTTCATCGGCGGCGCGTCGGCTTCGGGCGGTGTCGGCAAAGTACTCGGCGCGGTGGTAGGAGCGTTCATCATGGGCGTGATGAACAATGGGATGTCGATCATGGGTATCGGCGTCGATTATCAGCAAGTCATCAAAGGCCTCGTGCTTCTCGCAGCGGTGTTCGTCGATGTCTACAACAAGAACAAGGCCTGAGCGATGATCAAGCACATCGTCATGTGGAACGTTCGCGGCGAAACGCCCGAGCAAAAGAAGGAAACGGCCGAGTTCGTCAAGGGTGCCTTCGAAAGCCTTTCGGGGAAGATTCCGGGGCTCATGAAACTCGAAGTCGGCATGGACGTAAGCAGGGTCGACTACGCGTGCGATGTGGTGCTCTACACAGAGTTCGAGAGCCTTGCTTCTCTCGAAGCCTATGCGTCGCACCCCGAGCATTTGCGCGTGAAGCAGCTGCTCGGAGACTGCCGCATTGCGCGATATCAGGTGGATTACGCTTGAGCTTGCGGGCCACTGTTTCGAGAAAGATGAAGGAAGGAGGCCATAGACATGTACGACTTTACTTATACAACCCATGCGTCGCGAGTGGTGTTCGGCGCGGGCAGCATGAAGCTTATCCAACGTGAAGTGGAGACGCTAGGCGCGCGCAGCGCGCTCGTGTTATGTACGCCCGAGCAGCGAGCGCAGGCGGAGATCGTTTCATCTCTTCTCGGTCCGTCCAGCGCCGGCGTCTTTGATGGAGCGCAAATGCATGTGCCCATCGAGAACGCGCGCCGTGCATGCGAGCATGCGAAGGCTGTGGACGCCGATTGCGCCGTGGCCATCGGCGGGGGCTCAACGATCGGGCTTGGCAAGGCTATTGCGCTTGAATCGTCGCTGCCTATCATCGCTATCCCGACGACGTACGCGGGGTCGGAAATGACGCCGATTTACGGCATTACGGAGGACGGGCTCAAACGGACCGGGCGCGACGCAAGAGTGCTGCCGAAAACCGTGCTCTACGATCCGGAGCTTTCGGTTGGCTTGCCGCCGAGATTGTCGTTCGTCAGCGGTATGAACGCGATTGCTCATGCCGCGGAGGGGATGTATGCCCAGGACGGCAATCCGGTCATGTCGTTGATGGCGGAAGAAGGCATTCGTGCGCTGGCGAAGGGGTTGCGCGGCGTGAAGAAGAGCAGTCGCAATATGGAAGCGCGCGGCGAGTGCCTTTATGGCGCCTGGCTGTGCGGTCTTGTGCTCGGGAACGTCGGAATGGCGCTGCATCACAAGCTCTGCCATACGCTTGGGGGAACGTTTAATCTGCCGCACGCAGAGACGCACGCGATCGTGCTTCCTCACGCGCTTGCATATAACAACGAAGCGGCGCCAGAGGCCATGCAACGCATTGCACGGGCGCTCGATGCAACTGCAGCGGCGGAGGGTGTCTACGAGCTTGGCCAGGACCTGGGGGTTGCTAGCGGATTGCGCGAGATCGGGCTGAAGGAATCGGATCTCGATCGCGCCTGCGAAGTCGCGCTAGCGAACCCATATTGGAATCCCAGGGCGATTGAGGCGGTCTCCCTGCGAGCCTTGTTGCAACGAGCGTGGGAGGGTAGTCGTCCTCGTTAGGATTTCGCCGATTTCAGACGCTGTCTTGCCATCCGCCTGCCAGCGAAGGATCTCGATATGCCGCCCGCTCAATTTCTGCGGCGTGTCCGTCTCAATCAGGCGCAAACGCTAAACGCCTATTGGCATTCGCACTGGGTACAGGACCGGGGCGATTTCAAAAAGGATGCGACGCACGAAGTTTGGGGCTGCGGCAGTTCAGCCGAATGCACGGCGCTTTACGGCAGTGCGTATACGAACGTAGGCGGCGTGATCGATCCGCCGACACCGGTCGGCAACATCGCTTCGACGATCCAAGCGCCGAACCTATCGATCACGTCGGGCGGGCAAATCGTCAACGTTGGCAACGTGGTGGGGCAGTCGGTGTCGCTTACCGGCACGAACCTGGTCAACGGCATCACGAAGTCGAACACCTACACGCCTGTGGTGGGCAAGCCGCCGCAAGTGATTAGTTTAGCGCCGGCGACGGGCGGGTTGAACTTGTCGATTCCGGCGACCCTGGGCGGCTATTCGCTCACGCAGATGAAGGCGACGACCGGGTTGCAAGCGACCCCCGGCTCGGGTATTACGCCTTCGAGCAGCGGCAGCGGATCGTCAGGCATCAACTACGTCCTGGGCGGCACGGGCACGACGCTTGACCCCGTGTCGCCGCAGCTGCTGCTGTCGAACCTGCCGTCGAATCTGCAGCCGAGCATGTCGCTGTTCTACTACAACCCGCAGGCCGAAGATGCGGCGTTGCAGACGGCGGCGCTTAAACAAACGGACAGGCGACGTTCGTCAATGGCTTGTCGACCGATAGCCAACTGCAACTATCGGTGACGGACCAGGAGAAGCTGGTGTTGTACGCCAACGCGACGCAGTACGCGAAGGCCAACAACATCCAACTGGGCCAAGCGCTCACTCAACAACAAATCGGCGAGCTGACGCAGCCGATGCTGTGGTACGTGGAGCAGACGGTGCCGGAGCCGGGGTGTACGGCGACGGGCACACTCACTTGTCCGATGGTGACGCCGCTGATGCCGCAGGTGTACTTGCCGGCGAATACATCGGCGTTATCGGCGGACGGGAACATCGTCGCGAGCGACAGCATCAAGCTGAACTTCGGCAACAAGGACAGCGGCGGCAGCGTTCTGAACACGGGGGCGATCGCCTCGGGCGGCTCGTTGACGGTGAACACGGGGACGCTGACCAATCAGCAGAACCAGGTCGATGTCGGGCAGATTTGGACGAACGCGGGCAAAGATGTCGACGCGGGGTATGAGGAAACGACGGGCACAGTCGTGCAGCCTGGCGGGTTCATGAGCGCAGCGGCCGGCCAGATGACGCTGAACGTATCGCAGCTGAACCAGATTGGTGGGCTGCTGCAGGCGGTAAATCCGGACGGCTCGGCAAACAACGCGGCGACACAGCAGTTGCTAGGACAAGTGTTGCAGCAGTTGGGCAGCAACTTTACGCAGACGACCGTAAGCGACGACCTCCACACACACTTCGTGGCGGCGGGTGGGTTCGGGGCTCAGCAACTGATTGCGATGGTAGCGGCTATTGCCGCGTCGATCGTGACTGGGGGGGCGGCAGCGGCGGCGCTGGGTGCGTTGGCGAATACGTTAGGCGGGGCCATGGTCATCGGCGTGGCGAGCGGGATGGCTGGAAGCCTGGCAAGCCAGGTGATCTCGGGCAATGGGCTTGATTTCGGGTCGCTTTTGCAGGCAGGGGCAATTGGCGCGCTGACGGCAGGCGCATTCTCGGAGCTGGGCGTCGGTACTCAGGGGCTTCAGCAGTTCGGAAGCAAGCTTGCGAACAATATCGGTAGCGTCACGCTGTCCGACGTTGGGCAGGCGGTGGGGGCGATTGCCGAGCGCGGTGTGGTGACGGCCGCTATCGACACCGGGATAGACGGGGGCAGCTTCGCTCATGCACTCGAAAACAGTGTGATCAGCGACGTCGGTGCGATTGGTGCCTCGGCGATCGGAGCAGCTTCGACGAACTCCGATTCGGCATTGGCTGAGCGCAGCCCCGGATATGTGTTGGCTCACGCGGGCTTGGGGTGCGCGCTATCTGCCGCTGAGGGCAATGGATGCGTGGGAGGGGCCATTGGCGGGGCGGCTAGTGCGCTCGCTTCGCCGTTATTGTTGGGGGCGATTGATCCGAACCACGATCCGCTGACCGACGGGCAGAAGGCTGCGCTGGGCGCATTCGGGACGTTGGTTGGGGGGAACGCTGGCCGGGTTGGCCGGAGCCAACGCGCAGGGCGGAGCGCAAGCGGGTGAAAACGAGGCGCTGAACAATGCCGGGAATCACTGGGGTACCGGCCACGCCATCGATCCGATATCGCATAACCCGAGCGAGCAAGAGGTACTGAACGACCAGGCGGAGGCTCAGGGGTAAGCGCGAAATTAAGCGCACCTAGAACCGGAAGCTGAACGAGCGCAGGCTTGCGTCCGCAACTACAACTTGCGGACGCAACCGATGACACAGAACGAAGTTGATTTCCTTCCGCTGCGGCTGACCGGCGTGACCGCGGCGGGCAAGAGCAAGTTTGACGCCGAGGGTAAGCGCAAACTGATTGAAGCCTGCCTGCAGCCGGGCGCTTCGCCCGCGTGAACGGCTTGTGCCCTTTTCGATCGCAGCGAATCGCCGGTTAGCGTGATGCGGTGATGGTGCTGCATGAGTCGGTCGAGCATGGCGTCGGCGAGCGTGGCATCGCCAATCCACGCGTGCCAGTGTTCGATCGGCAACTGGCCATTGCCGGGCATAGGCGATGCTCGCGGTAAGAGACGGCCGCCGCCGCTTCGGCGATCGCGCCTCTTTCAGGAGCGAATATGAGAGCGTTAGTTTATGAAGGCCCACGCAAGGTCGTCGTCAAAGATATGCCCGACGCGAAAATCGAACGTCCGACGGATGTCCTGGTAAAGATCACGACCACCAACATCTGCGGGTCGGATCTGCACATGTACGAAGGTCGCACTAATATGGAAGCGGACCGCATCCTGGGTCATGAGAACCTTGGCGTGGTCGTTGAAGTCGGCAATGCGGTTCAGCGCATTAAAGTGAACGACCGGGTCTGCCTGCCATTCAATATCGGTTGCGGTTTTTGCAAAAACTGCGAGCGCGGTTTGACGGGCTTCTGCCTCACTACGAACCCGGGCACTGCGGGGGCCGCGTATGGCTTCGCCGGCATGGGGCCGTATAGCGGTGGTCAGGCGGAATATTTGCGCGTGCCCTTTGCCGACTTCAATTGCCTCGTTCTGCCGCCCGACGCGCAGGAAAAGGAAAATGACTACGTCATGCTGTCCGACATCTTTCCGACCGGCTATCACGCAACGGTACTCGCGGGCGTCGAGCCCGGCGATACCGTTGCAATCTACGGTGCGGGACCTGTCGGTTTGATGGCCGCGCTTTCCGCGTCGATCAAGGGCGCAAGCAAGGTCATGGTAGTGGACGCACACCCAGACCGGCTTAAGCTCGCCGAAAAGCTCGGCGCCATCCCTATCGACGATAGCGACGGCGCGTCTGCCGAAAAGATCCTAGAGATGACTGAGGGCGAGGGCGCCGATCGCGGTTGTGAGTGCGTTGGCTATCAATGCAGTTGCCACGGACATGAAGTGCCGAATGCGACGATGAACAATCTGATCAAGGCGGTGCGGCCCACCGGCGGGATCGGCGTGGTCGGTGTGTTCGTCGCGGAAGATCCGCAAGCTAATGACGAGCTCGCGAAGAAAGGTCAGCTCGCGCTCGACTTCGGGCAATTGTGGATGAAAGGTCAGCACATTGCGACGGGCCAGGCTAATGTCAAAGCTTACAATCGCAAGCTGCGCGATCTCATCGCCGCAGGCAAGGCAAAACCGTCGCAGATCATTTCACACGAATTGCCATTGGAACAGGCGCCGGAGGGCTATCAGCACTTCGACGAAAGGGCCAACGGATGGACGAAGGTGGTGCTGAAGCCCGCAGCGTGAGTCCTTGAGGACAACGACAAGTTCCATGACTTGCAGCGCTTTAGTGAGCCGATCGGCTTACGCTGTTCGGGCTGTTTCCTTTTGGTAGATCGTCATGGGCACCATGGAATAGGTATTTCTCCTAATACGCTCAGACCGCTCGGCGCCGTTATTCAGCAATTGCATAAAATGTGGCCGATTCACGCGTTCTAGCGAGGCAGGCTTGAAAAGTTGGTCCCCCCATCGATTGCTGACCGTGGCCTTCGCCGCGATCTTCCTGGTCTTTGCCTCACTGGCGGCGGCGACATGGCTAAGCGCACAGAAGTCGACAGACGCTTCCCAGTGGGTCGAGCACACCTACCAAGTACGCACTACGCTGGACCGGATCACTTCGAAACTGTACGAGGCCGAGCTAGCTCAGCGAGACTACCTGCTGACTGGCAACCCGGATCACCTGCGGGCGCGCGACAACGCATTGAGCGCGCTCCAACGCGCTGTCGAAACGGCGGGCCAGCTCATCGCCGACAACGCTGACCAGGAGTTGCGCCTTCGTCAGTTGCAGGCGCTGATCGCCGGGCGGGCGCGCCTCTACCGCCAGAACGAGAATATTCGCGCGCACGATGGTCCGGCCGCCGTGCCCGCGCTGATTACCTCCATATCGCCGATGCTGAGCAATCTGCGCACTACCGTGACGCAGATGCTAGAGGAGGAGAATCGTCTCCTCGAGCTCCGCAAGAAACGCGAAGCGTCGAGACTGCGCGCGACGCTTCTCAGCAGCATCGCCCTCGTCGCGATGTTGCTGATCGCCGTGTTCACACTGTTCTGGCGGCTTCGGGTCGACATTCGACTGCGTGAGCGCGCGCATGCAATCATCCGGGCAAACGAAACGTTGCTCAAACAAATCGTGGATGCATTGCCGATCGCCGTGTCGGTCGCTGATGCAAGCGGGCAGTTGACGCTGTCCAACCCCGCTGCGCGCGCTCTGGCTGCCAGCACCGCCGCCTTCGGCGCGGCGCGCGACGACCGGCCTAAAAGCGCACGCACCGGCGACGCAAAGGAGCGCGCCATGCATGAAGTGATGCTGGCGAAGGCCGTGTCGACGGGCGAAAGGGTCCTGAACGAGGAAGTCGAATTCGAAGGCGCTGACGAGCGCCGCCGGTTCGCGCTGCTATCCGCGGTGCCGCTGCGAGATGATCAGCGAACGATCATCGGCGGGGTCGCCGTATGTCAGGATGTGACCGCGCTCAAGCAAACGGAACAGCAGTTGCGAACGGCCGCGCACTTCGATGAGTCTCGCGGGCGCGCGCTGGCGTTGTTCAATGCCAGCTTCGATCGCCAGCAAATCGCAGAAGGCATGCTGGGGATGCTTGCCGACAGACATCCTTTCCCGATGTCGGCGCTGTACCGGCACGACGAGTGGCTCGGCAAGTTCGTGTGCGAATCCGCGCGGGGATTACCCAGCGGCATCTCGCGCGATTATGCGTTTGGCGAGGGGCTCCTAGGGCAGGCGGCGCAAAACGGCCGCACCATGGTCTTAGACGTAGCCGCGCAGCTGCCTGAGCTGGTCATCCAGTCCGGGGTGCTGGACTGCCGCCCCGCGCAGGTTCTAATTGTGCCGGTCGTCTATCAGGAAAGGCGTCTCGCAGTGCTCGCACTGGCAGCGACGCGAGGCCTCGACGAGCAGGAGATTACGTTCATCGAGAGCCTCTGCGTGCAGCTTGGCATCGCATTACACAACCTGACGCTATACGCGGACACGAGGCTGCTCGCAGACCAATTGCGCATGCGAAGTGAGGAAATTGCTCGCAAGAACGATGAACTCGAGGCAGCCAGCCGTACGAAATCGGAGTTCGTGGCCAACATGTCGCATGAACTGCGCACACCGCTTAACGCGATCATCGGGTTCTCCGAGGTGCTGAAGGATGGACTGGCTGGCGACCTGTCGCCCCAGCAGACGGAGTACATCAGCGACATCTTCAGCAGCGGCCAGCATCTATTGTCGCTGATCAACGACGTTCTCGACTTGTCTAAGGTGGAAGCTGGCAAGATGGCGCTCGAGCTCGAGCCGGTCGCCCTCGATGAACTGCTGTCGAACAGCCTCTCGATTGTGAAAGAGACTGCCTTCGCGAGGCGCGTTGAGCTGAAGCTGGATGTGGCCGCCGGCGCGCAGATGATTCAGGCCGACGCTCGCAAGCTGAAGCAGGTCCTCTATAACCTGCTGTCCAATGCCGTCAAGTTCGGCCCGGAAGGCGGCCAGGTAACGTTGTCCGCAAAACGCGTGGCACGCGCCGAAGTCGGCGATCGCAACTCCGATCGACCCGGTCGCACCCTCACACTGCCGGACAATGGCGACGATCAGCCATGCCAGGAATTTCTTGAAATACGTGTCGCCGACCAGGGCATTGGCATTGCGCCAGAGGATCTGGAGCGCCTCTTTCAACCGTTCACCCAGATCGACGGCGGCCTTGCGCGGCGTTTCGAGGGTACAGGGCTCGGCTTGGCGATGGTCCATCGGCTGGCGATGCTGCACGGCGGTACGGTTCGCGTGGAAAGCGCAGAGAACGAGGGCTCCACTTTCTTCGTGTGGCTACCGTGGCGGCCGGTTGATTACTCAGCCGATGCGGTGGCACCGGTACAACGCGTGCGGCCTGCGCTCGCCGAATCGCGTTGGGTGCTGGTCGTAGAGGACGACGATGCCGCAGCCGAGCTGATCCGCCGCCAGCTCGAATCCGACGGGCTCAAGTTTCGGCGCGCGGCTAGCGCCGAGGCGGCGCTAGCGATCGCCACCGAGCAACCGTTCGCGCTCATCACGATCGACATCATGCTGCCAGGGATGGACGGCTGGGAATTGCTGGGCCGCATCAAGCAAATGCCAGCGCTTGCCCATGTGCCGGTAGTCATCATTTCGATCATCGCCGACACCAATAAGGGCGTCTCGCTTGGCGCGTCAGCGGTACTGCAAAAACCGGTCAGCCATCAGCAACTGCGGGGCGCACTCGCGAACCTCGGCTTCGACACCGATGACCGTACGCTGCTGACGCTGGTGGTCGATGACGACCCGCAAGCGGTTGAAGTCATCGCTGCGAACCTGCCCGAGCCGAAGTTCCGGGTGCTGCGCGCGTATGGCGGGCGCGAAGCGATCGAGATCGCGCGTCGGCGCGCCCCCGACATCATCGTGCTCGACTTGATGATGCCGGAGGTGAGCGGCTTCAATGTGGTCGAGGCGCTCAAGTCCCATCCTCATACCGCCGAGATCCCGATTCTGATCGTCACCGCCAAACACATCACCGCGGATGACCGCGTGAGACTGAATGGCCAAGTGAGCAACATCGTCGAGAAGTCGGAATTCAACCATGGCCGCTTCATGAACGAGGTGCGGCGCGCGCTGATGACCGGCAAGGAGCGAACCTGAGATGCCACGCGTGTTAGTCATCGAGGATAATCCCGCCAATCTGAAGCTCGTGACGCTGATGCTGCATAAGGCGGGTCACACGGTCAAGAGTGCTCAGACGGCAGAAGACGGGCTCGCACTGGTGCGCGCGGAGCGGCCCGACTTGATTGTGATGGACATTCAGCTGCCCGGGATCAGCGGCCTCGACGCCACGCGCCTGTTGAAACAGAACCCCGCGACCCGCCCGATTCCGGTGATCGCCGTGACCGCGCTGGCAATGAAAGGCGATGAGGAGCGCATCCGCGCAGCCGGCTGCGACGGCTACTTGACCAAACCGTTGCGTTATCAACAACTGTGGGGTTTGATTTCCGCACTGCTCAACGACTCTGGTCTGCCCAATCCAAAACCATCGCACGAGAGACCGACATGAGAGCCGATACCGAGAATCGCCGGGCGAACATTCTGATCGTTGATGACGAGCCCGAAACCAGGCGACTCATCGCGGCGATGCTCAAGCCCGAAGGTTACCTGGTACAAACCGCCGCCAGCGGCGCGGAAGCGCTCGACCTCGTGGTGCAGCAGCGCCCTGACTTGATCGTGCTCGACGTCATGATGTCGGGCCTCGGGGGACTCGACGTCGCACGCCGGCTTAAGGCGGATCCAGCGACAAATGCGATTCCGGTCATCATGATGACGGCATTGCAAGACCGCGAAAGCAGATTGGCAGGCTTGAACACGGGCGCGGAGGACTTTCTCACCAAGCCGATAGACCGTGCGGAACTGTGGGCGCGCGTGCGCAATCTGCTGCGTCTGAAGGAATATGCAGACTTCCTGCATGATCATAATCGCCGGCTCGAAGTTGCGGTGCAGACCCGTACGGCAAAATTGCGCGGAAGCTATCTCGACACCATCAATGCACTCGTGCGCGCGGCGAAGTACAAGGACGAAGAGACGGGCAGTCACGTGCAGCGCATCAGCTTCTTTTGCCGGGATCTCGCAGCAACGCTCGGGTTGGACAGCGCTTTTACCGATGCGCTCTTCCACGCCAGCCCGATGCACGATATCGGCAAGATCGGCATTCCGGATCACATTCTCTTCAAGCCCGGCCCACATACGGCGGAAGAACGCGCGGTGATGAGAAGCCACAGTGAGATCGGCGCGCAGATCCTCGGCGAGAGCGATTCACCGTATCTGCATATGGCGGCGGAAATCGCGTTGACCCACCATGAGCGCTGGGATGGCTCCGGCTATCCAAAGGGCCTGCGTGGCACGCAGATCCCGCTGTCCGGCCGCATCATGGCAATCTGTGACATCTACGATGCGCTGCGGTCCAAACGTCCTTACAAGAGCGCGCTCGACCACCAGACGGCCGTCCGGATCATTACCGAGGGGGACGGGCGGACCGCGCCGGGCCATTTCGATCCGGCAGTGTTGAGCGCATTCACGCAATCAATTGAACGGTTCGCCGAGATCTATCAGGAATACGGCGATTAGGATACCTGTGACGAGGCCTTGGGCCGGGATCAAAATGCGCCCGAGCTCGCGGCTGCCGCGAATCGCCGAGGACGTGTCCATACAGGTTGGTCTGTGCCTCGATTCATGAAACGTTGCTCGGGTCGTCTCGCTTATTTGTCCACCGGGGCAGCTATTCCAGGTGGCGCCGCTTGGCCGGTCGGACCTCCGTTCGGCTCCACTGGGGAGCCTGCGTCAGCGGGCGACCCAAGCGGTGGCGCCGCCGGAACCGTTCGGCGCGGCGCTGGCGGAACTCCACTGATGGCTGGCTGGATGGGCTCCGGCGGTGGCGCCCCTTGACCCGTTAGACCGATATTCGGCCCTGGTGGACCTTCGTTGGCGATCGGCTGGTTTGCCCCATTGGGCTGAGCGACATCGAATTTCAATCCGCTCGTTACTGTAAAAACAACAATTGCAGCGCCGAGCACTGCAAAGAAGGTGCCCGGAGCGGCACTTTTCAGCACCAGTTTTGCGTCTTTGAAGTTTGCCTGGAAATTGCCGGCGTCGCCCCAAATCCCTGCCTTGAAGAGCCGATAACCCAATAGGACAAACAGAGCGCCGATGGCTATGCAGGCCAGCTTGTACACGACTAATCCGACAATGATCGCAAGGCTGGTACTCACGATTACGCATCCCGTTGGCCAGCCCTAAAGGCCGGCGCGCTTCGGTCTAACCCCACTTCTGGACTGCCTTGCCGATGGGCTCGCCGGTTTTTTCCAGGTCCGCAGGCTCCATCGCCGGGAGAAACGCCCATCCGAAGACCGCATGCTAATCAGCATAGAGCAGCCGACACGGCACTGAAAGACGAGCGCATATAGACACGTCACCGCGGAACGGCTCGTGACACTGCTACGGGACGGACCGGTGATCCGTCGGGAGGCCGAGGCGTGGCTACGTTGTATAGACATATGTCGGCCCCACCGACCACTACGGCGAGCCGACGCGTCCGTCCATCCGAAGCCAGTCAGCACTAATGACGAACGTCGGGGAACGGCCGAGCTAGCGGGGCTTCGATGACCCTCGTCGATGGCAAATGGAACCGTCAATAAGGGTTTTCTGGATCTATCGATAGAAACCCTGATTCGGTCAAATTTGTGTTGTATAGACAAGTTGACCGCGCTAGACTCGCCTTCATCGACAGTCGAGCTGCGACTGTCCTCTCTTTCTGTTCAGTCCTAATTTGCCTCGAGGTTCTATGAATTATCCGAAGCACATCGATCCGCGTCTGGATACCACCCGCACAGTTCGCGCGCCGCGCGGCAGCGAAAAGACCTGCAAGAGCTGGTTGACGGAAGCCGCCTACCGGATGATCCAGAACAATCTCGACGCGGAAGTGGCCGAGCACCCGCACGCGCTGGTTGTCTATGGTGGGATCGGCCGCGCGGCTCGCAACTGGGACTGCTTCGACCAGATCCTCGCTTCGCTGCGCGACTTGAACGACGACGAGACGCTGCTGGTTCAGTCGGGCAAGCCGGTCGGCGTGTTCCGTACGCATGCCGATGCCCCACGCGTGCTGATCGCCAATTCGAACCTCGTTCCCCATTGGGCTACGTGGGACCATTTTCATGAGCTGGACCGCAAGGGACTCATGATGTACGGCCAAATGACGGCCGGCAGCTGGATCTACATCGGCTCGCAAGGCATCGTGCAAGGCACCTACGAGACGTTCTTCGCGGTGGCGAACCAGCATTTCAACGGCGACCCGCAGGGCCGCTGGATTTTGACAGGCGGTCTCGGCGGTATGGGCGGGGCACAGCCGCTGGCTGCCACGATGGCGGGCTTCTCACTGCTCGCCATCGAATGCGACGAATCGCGCATCGATTTTCGTTTGAAGACGCGCTACTTGGACAAGAAGGCGAGCACGCTTGATGAAGCGCTCCACATGCTGGAGGAGGCGAAACGAGCGGGCAAGCCCGTCTCGGTCGGGCTGCTCGGCAACGCGGCCGACGTATTCTCAGAGCTCGTTGCGCGCGGCGTCACACCGGACTGTGTGACGGATCAAACGAGCGCGCATGATCCAATCAACGGCTATCTGCCGCAGGGCTGGACGCTCGAGGATTGGCGCGAACGGCAGAAGATCGATCCGCAGAGCATCGTCGCGCCGGCGAAGCAGTCGATGGCGGTGCAGGTCAGAGCCATGCTCACGCTGCAGCAGCGGGGTGCGGCCACGCTCGACTACGGCAATAACATCCGCCAAATGGCCCTCGAGATGGGTGTCGAAAATGCATTCGATTTCCCGGGCTTCGTGCCCGCCTACATCCGCCCGCTCTTTTGCGAAGGCAAGGGTCCGTTT
>CAYRLJ010000013.1:0-44191 GCA_964425025.1 uncultured Burkholderia sp.
GGCAGCGCTTGGCGCGATGGCAACCGGCTCTTCGCCAGCCGCATCCGGCGCCGTGCCGTGGCCGATCGCGATCTGACTTTCGTCGATCACGAAGCAGCACACGGCGATGATGTCGTCGGACGGCACGTCGGTGTCGAGGTAGACGACCAAGTCGCCGCCGCTCTTCACCTGTCCGACGATGTGTCCCAGGTTGCCCAATTCTTCGATCAGGAGCTCCTGGTCCTTCTCCCCCACCCCCCGTAGCGTCACCCTCAGGTGAGGTCCTTCATTGTTCGTGTCGCTAGCCGCCGCACCGGCCGAGCCCGAGCCGTGCGTCGCCTCGACGGCCTGCTCGACCACGTGCTCGGGCGTGTCGCCCTCGGCGACGCTCGCGGCAGGCGCGCTCGATGCGCTCGGTGCGCTCGATGCGCTTGGCTGGGCCGCCGCGGGCGCAACAGCCGCAGCCGGTTCGGCTGCCGGCGCGCCATCGCCCTCGGCACGCAGCCGCTCGAGTTTCGCGCAGATCGCGGCAGCGCCCGCCGCATCGGGCTCCTCGCTCGCACGGTAAGCGGCGAGCTGGTCGGCCAACACGTCCTTCGTTTCAAGGAACGTATCGATCATGTCCTTGCGCAGCTTCAACTCGTTGTTACGTGCTCGATCGAGCAGCGATTCGAGGATGTGCGTCGTCTCGGTCAACGCGGTGAAGCCGAACGTGGCCGCGCCGCCCTTGATCGAGTGCGCCGCGCGAAAGATGGCCGCAAGATCCTCTGGATCCGGCGTGCCGACGTCCAAGTTCAGCAGCAACTGCTCCATCTGGGCGAGCAGCTCGTCCGCCTCGTCGAAGAACGTCTGATAAAACTGGGTAATGTCGAGTGTCATGCTTCAATCACCGCCAAGAGTCTTGCTTCGCAGGTAGCGCGTTATCTATCCGTTTCCATGCGCGCGCCATTGCGCTGCGTATGCCCTATCCATATCTCTTTCCATTGCCGATCGGCCCCGCCGGCCTATCCCCCGTCCGGCCCCGCGCCTTCGCTCACGCCTCACGCATCGAGCGCGTCGACGAGTTCGGTCAGCGTGTCGGGATCGAGCGGCTTCTCGATCCAGCCCGTCGCGCCCGCCGCGCGTGCCGCATCCTTGAACGCGACGCCGTCTTCCGTCGTCAGCACGAAAACCGGGGTGGCAGCGTAAGCCGGCTGCAAGCGTAGCGCCGCGATCACGTCGAGCCCGCAGCGCTTGGGCATGTACTGGTCCGTCAACACAAGATCGAACGTGCGCGCCAATGCGGTCGCGAGCCCTTCCTCGCCGTCGGCCGCCACGGTCACCTCGTAGCCGGCCGTGCGCAACGTCGCCGCGAGGATTTCACGCATCGCGACCGAATCGTCGATCGCCAAAATGTTCTTGATCATGAATGCCTCACTTCGCCGCGCCCGTTACCGCGGGCGCACCGGGCGCAACCTTGCCGGCGATCGGCGCGGCGCTAGCGGCGTCGTCCGATAGCGTCGTCGTCGTCGAGTCATCATGCATCAAAGCGTCCTCGGCCTTTTTGTTGAGAACGATGATGCTGATACGTCTATTCTCCGGATCGAGCGGATCGGCCTTGTTCAAGTTCTGCGTCGAGGCGAGCCCCAGCACGCGCATCACCTTGCTCTCGTCCATCCCGCCCTCGATCAGCTCGCGCCGCGACGCATTCGCGCGGTCGGCCGATAGTTCCCAATTGCTGTAGCCCGTGCCGCCGCCTGCATAGGGCACGGCGTCGGTGTGGCCCTGCACGACGATGCGGTTCGGCACGTCGTTCAGCGTCTGGCCGATCGCGCGCAGAATGTCGCGCATATAAGGCTCGACATCGTTGCTGGCCGTCGCGAACATCGGGCGCTTTTTCGTATCGACGATTTCGATCCGAAGCCCCTGCAGCGTCGAGTCGATGCGGATTTGCTGCCTGTACTGGCGCAGCACCGGATTCGCTTCGATCGCGGCCATCAGCTTGACCTGCAAGTCGTGCAGCCGCACTTGCTCGCGTCGCTCGAGCGCGCCCTGCAATTGATTCATCGCCTCATCGTCGGCCTTGACGGCGCGATGCGCCGCTTGCACCATCGCGCCGTCCGAACGGCGCGTGACACCGTCTTTGTCGGTCGAGATGTCGCGACCGCCGCCCTGGAGAATGCTCGACTCCTGCGCGCTGCGCTGACCGCTGCCCAGCAGCGCCGCCTTCAACGGCTGGTTAAAGTATTCGGCGATGCCTTTCAGTTGCACCGGCGTGACCGCGCTGAGCAGCCACATCAGCAGGAAGAACGCCATCATCGCGGTCATGAAGTCCGCGTAGGCGAGCTTCCACGCACCGCCGTGGTGCCCCTTCTTCGCGGGCGCCACGCGCTTGACGATGATGGCTCGGTCCTTGCCTTTGGTCATGGGGCGCTGTCCTCGCTTGGCCGGCTTACTTCGCTTTCACGCGGCGCACGTGCTCTTCGAGCTCGGCGAACGACGGACGCTCGGGCGAGAAGAGCACCTTGCGACCGAACTCGACAGCGATCGCCGGCGCATAACCGTTCAGGCTCGCGAGAATCGTGACCTTGATGCACTGAAACATCTTCGTCGACTCAGCCACGCGCTGCTCGGCCAGGCTCGCTAGCGGCCCGATGAGGCCGTACGAAAGCAAGATGCCGAGGAACGTGCCGACGAGCGCCTGCGCGATCATCGCGCCGAGCACCGCCGGCGGCTTATCCGCCGACGCCATCGTATGGACCACGCCCATCACGGCCGCGACGATCCCGAACGCAGGCATCGCGTCGCCGACTCGGCTGAGCGCGTGCGCCGGCCCTTCGCCTTCGGCGTGGTGCGTCTCGATCTCCTCGTCCATGAGGCTTTCGATCTCGAACGCGTTCATGTTGCCGCCCACCATCAAGCGCAGGTAGTCGGTCAGAAACTCGACGGTATGGTGATCGGCGAGAATCTTCGGGTATTGCGTGAATATCGGGCTCTTGTCCGGGTCGTCGATATCGGCCTCGAGCGTGAGCGTGCCTTCCTTGCGCGCCTTTGCAAGCAAAACGTAAAGCAGCGCCATGAGTTCCATGTACACGTCCTTCGTGTACCTCGAACCCTTGAATAGCGTGGGCAGCAGCCGGATAGTCGCTTTGATCGTGTTCAACCCGTTACCAAGGATGAATGCACCGACTCCAGCGCCGGCGATCATCAGCCCCTCTTCCGGCTGCACCAGTGCGCCCAGATGGCCGCCCCCCAGCGCATAGCCGCCGAAGACGGACAACACGGTTACGAGTGTTCCAACGAAAATCAGCACTACTGGGCCCTCACAAGATCGACAGTCATCCCGTCGTTGGTCTGCATTAATCTGGTTTACGGCAGGCAGGCCGAAAACTTTGAGGAGAAAAGGAGGGCGATGACGCCGTGTAAACCAGGACGGTAAGCGGCGCGGGCTGTGGCCGGCGGGAGGTTGCCTCCCGCACCTCCCTGGCTGGGTGACAGCCCGGGTTGGCCGGTTCGCTTAAGCGACGAGTTCAGCGACGTTCGCCTCGGCGCCCGCCACGCGTTGCCCGGCCTTGGCCGCAGCGGATTTTTTGGTCTTGCCCGCGCGCGATGGCGGTTGGCAAAGCCCGCAGACGAATGCGTGCTGCGGGTCGTGGGCATGCGCGACGAAATGCCCGCGGCAGCGCGTACAGGCCGTAAGCTGCAGCATCCCCGATTCGAAGAAACGCACTAAAGTCCACGCGCGGGTCAGGCTCAGCTGCGCCTCGTCCCCGTTCAGCAGCAGGTGCTCGAGATAGAGGCGGTAGCTTTTCACGATCGACTGAACGCCTTCGCAGCCGCCGTGCTCGGCCATGAATCGGTAGATATTGTAAAAAAGCGACGAATGGATGTTCGGCTGCCAAGTCATGAACCAGTCCGTCGAGAACGGCAGCATGCCTTTGGGCGGCGAGACGCCCTTCAATTCCTTGTACAACTTGATGAGCCGGTCTCGCGACAAGGTCGTTTCGGCTTCGAGCAATTGTAGGCGCGCGCCCAATTCGATCAACTCGATCGCCAGCGTAATTTCTTTGACTTCGAGCACGACGCTCTTGGTTGCCATATCGGCCGTGTGCCCCGCTTAACAGATACCGAATTCGTGGCCGTGCTCGATCAATTGATCGATTCGACCGGCTGGCTAGCCATCAGGATTGCACTGTGGGCGCTCGCGAGGGAAACCGCCCTGCCTTTGTTGTCTGCGAGCGACGAAAGAACGGCGTGGTCGTCGAAACGGAAACGGCACAGCAGTTGGTTGGAGGCGGCCAGTTTCACGGTTTGTGCGAACGACAAATTCGCCAGCACATCGGCCAGCTGATCGCCGATGCCCATGCGGAACATGCCCATCGCTTTGTCTTCCCGCAATAGCCGCTGCGCTAGCAATAAATAAGAGAGATTGACTTCTTTGATCTCGCTGAGCATTTCGCTTGTGGCGCTCATGATTCCCCCGGTCAATCGAATGTGTCGACCGAAGCGCGCACTTTTCCGCCTTCGCCCCGGCATGCTAGCTCAGTAGTTCGGAAACGTTTGCTCGGCAACGCGCGGCTCGACGCGCGATACCGGTCGCTCCTGGTCCGACGCAAATTGTGTCTAATTGTAAAAGGGGGGGGAATAGGACGAGCACCGGCAACCTTTGCCGGAAATGTCTAGAAAGCGTGTAGGAATTTTTCTGACATTGAGCGCCCGCGCGGGTTTGCGGGCTAGATGGGGCGCTTATTCGGCCAGGCATGAAAAACGCTTCGGGACGCGGCGTTGCATCCATGCAAAGCCGATCATCTATCGGGGCCGCGTCATCACGCCGCAACAAATGCCGACCGCCCGAAAACGTCATGAGTCTTTTTGCCCGAATTCACGAAACGGCCGCGTCCCCGCTGTTTCGGCCTGTAACAAGGATTAAGGGTTTGAAAACCCGCTCCTGCCGACGACGCTCGCTCCCGATAATGACTGGGCAACCCGAAAGTATTCGGCGGCGCACTGTAGCGCGCGCCGCCCCCCCCGAGAAAGGAGAATGACGCATGCGAATCGCACAAATCGCGCCGCTTTATGAAGCCGTACCGCCGAAACTTTACGGAGGCACCGAGCGCGTCGTGTCGTATTTGACCGAGGCGCTCGTCAACCTCGGACACGATGTCACGCTGTTCGCCAGCGGCGATTCGATCACGTCGGCCACGCTCAATGCGGCGTGGCCGCGCGCACTGCGGCTCGATCCGTCGATCCGCGACCCGCTCGCGCCACACATGGTGCTGCTGGAAAAGGTGCGCCGCATCGCAGCCGACTTCGACGTCCTCCATTTCCACCTCGATTATTTGCCGTTCTCGCTGTTCGCCGATGCGGCCACGCCGTCGTTGACGACGTTGCACGGCCGGCTCGATCTGCCCGAGCTACAACCCGTCTTCGACACGTTCTCGCGCGCCAACGTCGTTTCGATCTCGCAATCGCAACGCGCGCCGCTACCGCAAGCGCGCTGGAGCGACACCGTCTATCACGGGTTGCCCGAGCAGCTATTGACGCCGCAGCCCCACTGCAAGCCCGAGTATCTAGCGTTCCTCGGACGGATTTGTCCGGAAAAGCGTGTCGATACCGCCATTAAAATCGCGGCCGTGAGCGGCCTACCGCTGAAGATCGCCGCCAAAGTGGATAAAGTCGACCAAGACTATTTCAAACAGGAAATCGAACCCCTGCTCTCGCAAGCGCATGTCGAATTCGTGGGCGAAATCGACGAAGCAAGCAAACCCGAATTCCTCTCGCGAGCGAAAGCGTTGCTGTTCCCGATCGATTGGAGCGAACCGTTCGGTCTCGTGATGATCGAGGCGATGGCGTGCGGCACGCCTGTCATCGCGTTCAATCGCGGCTCGGTACCCGAGGTGATCGACCACGCAGTGACGGGATACATCGTCGAAGACGTGCAAGGCGCCGTGGCGGCGCTGCAGCGCCTGGACGAATTGTCTCGCGATGAAATTCGCACGCAGTTCGAACGCCGCTTTACTTCTGAAGCGATGGCGAGCAACTACGTGAAGTGCTACGAAGCGCTGCTCGAACAAGCCGCGGGCCGACCTCACCTGCGCAGCGTGGCGGCGGGGTAAGCTGAATACGAACAGCAATCGTGCCGTTATGCAATCCAGATAATGGCAATGACAGGGCGTTGCGCGCCACTGCCCGCGCAACGCCGCTCATGCCATAAGCGGGATTACCCAATGAGAAAGCGTTCCGGATTTTTACCGACAATCCACTTGGGCCGCTTGCCGCGACCGCTCCAGGTAGCACCCGACTTCGGATCCTGATACTTCGGCGGCAGCGGCGCCTTCTTCGGCGGGCGGCCGCGCTTCGCACCTTCGGCATATCCGAGATCACCAGCGCTGAGCCCGTATTCGGCGATCTTCTGCTTGATTTCCGCGATTACGTCGGCGACTTCGTTACGACGCGCCTCGTCTGCCTGAGCCTGCAATTTTGCGATCTGCGCCTTCAGTTCCGCGTACTGGGACATCATGGTCTCCCTTCGATTGAAAAACAGGTTTTCGTGGAGATTAATCTGAACTAACGCCACTGGCAATGCCGCATTTACCCGATATGCTATGAAATCGTATGATTTTTCTTGAAAGCGCGTACATGTGTGTAATATCTCATTACCGGCACTTACCGGCCCAATTGCGGCTCCTTGAATGGAGCGAGTCCACATCATAGCGGCGTGCTCGAATGCCGCCACATGCGATCTACGCTCGGCGTTCACTCGCTCGCGCGTTTGGCCGCCCATTGCCGCCATTGCCGCCATTGCCGCCATTGCCGCCATTGCCGCCATTGCCGCGGATTTCCGCGGCGCCGTTCGTTGCCATTCCGAAATAATGCGACGCCCGCACGCTCGCACCACAGCAAGAAACGAGCATGGTTCGCTTCATATGCGCCACTGCTAGAATCGGCTCGCGATCGCAGCCCATTCCGGGTTCGTCGTCTTTTGGAAGGAATGCGCGATGTTTGGCTCGAATGAGTTGTGCAATGTCGAATCGAATCTCGCCGCGCGACGCTCTGCGCCCTTGTATTCGCAGCGTCGCCGATGGTTGGCGGCCGCGCTTGCACTCTCGATGGGCTTGTGTGCAATGGGCGGCGCGGCCGGCGCATCGGCGCAAACCGAGACGCTTGTCTTTGTTCGCCACGGTGAAAAACCCGCAAAGGGCTATGGCCAGCTCGACTGCCAAGGGCTGAACCGCGCGCTCGCCTTACCCGCTGTCATTGCGGCGAAATTCGGCAAGCCAGATGCGATCTACGCACCCAATCCTTCAATAGAAAAGCAGGATGCCGGCGTGTTATACGACTACGTTCGCCCATTGGCGACGATCGAGCCCACCGCCATTCAATTCGCGCTGCCCGTGAATACCGGCTACGGATATTCGCAAATCGAAGCGCTCCAACAAGCACTCGTGAAGCCCGAGTATGCGGGCAAGCTGATCGTCACCGCATGGGAGCATCGCGAAATCGAAAATCTCGCGCGGAACATCGTCGGCAAGCATGGTGGCGCCCCGGGGAGCGTGCCTTACTGGCAGAGCAACGATTTCGACAGCATCTATATCGTGAAGCTCGATTGGGGCCCGCAAGGCGAGCTGCAGCGCGCCACGTTCACACTCGATCACGAAGGCCTTAACGGGCGCGGCACGGATTGCCCGTGCGCAGCGTTGCCCGATGCGCACGCCGCCGCTACGCAGTGAGCGTATTGCCCTGAATCGAAAGCCGCCTCACGTCTGCGCGGCAGTGATTTCGTCCGCGATGGAGAAAAGCTTTCGCAATTGGTGCGCGACGCCCGCCTCGAAGTTGTTGCCGATGCGCGGCACGTTCGGCAGCCGCGCGATCAGATCCGGATTCGCGTTGTTCATCATGAACGGATGACCGGCCGTCTCCAGCAGATCGATGTCGTTCATGTTGTCGCCGAATGCGACGCAATGCGAGGCCGGCACCTGGAGCCGATCGAGCACGAATTGCAGCGCACGCCCTTTCGATACATTCGATGTCATCACCTCGAGACAATCGGGTAGCGAATAGGTGACATAGAGCGCGTCTCCGAATGCGCGGTTTACACGCTCGGCAATGTGGGCGAGATCGGCGGGCTCGCCAATGTACAGCACCTTCGCGATGTCGCCGCCGTGGTGCGTATGCATGTCGATCACTTCGTAGCGAAAGCCGGAATCCTGATGGAATGCGAGCAACTCGGGCGCATCGCGATCGATGAGCCAGGCGTCGTCGGCAAACAAATTGACAATGACGCGCCCGTGCGTGCCGACGATTTCCGGTTGCACGAGCCGGCGGACCGCTTCGCTCGATAGATCGCGCGAGTGGATCATCGTGTCGTCGGGCGCATGCACGCGCGCGCCGTTCGACGTCACGAGGTACGGGCGAATGCCAAGCACGTCGCGAATGCCGGCGACGTCGCAGTAATGCCGCCCCGTGGCGATCACGAATTGAATGCCGCTTTGCGCGAGCCGGCGTACCGTCGTCACCGTGAACGGGTCAAGCTGATGATTGCTGTTCAGTAGCGTTCCATCGAGATCGGTGGCGACGAGCTTGTACATGGTAGAAAAAGGACGATTGAAAAGTTAAAACCAGGGGCGGCGACTCGGACGCTATTTTAAGCCGTTGCACTAGGACCGCGCGCCGCGCCGGTACTCGCGCGCCGCGCGAGTTCGAGCGCGCCATGCGCCGAATCGGCCAGCGGCGGCAGAAGCCGCGAGCGATGCGACGCCGGCACATACTCGGCCAGCGGCACCGCCAAGCCGCCGCATAGCGCGACGGGCAACTGCGCGCTGGCATCGAGCGCGTCGACGAACTTGGCGATATCGGCCCCCGCTTGCGCCAGAAGCGCAGCGGCGACCGGATGACTCCGATGCGCGAGCACGACAGGGGCAAGCGCCGCATAGGCTGTCTGATTCGCTTCGCAGAGCCAAACGACGAGCGCATCGCGATCGGTCACGTTCATTTGAGCGAGCAGCGCGTCGGAAAATGCGTCGGGGCTCGCGCGGCCATCCATCGCCTGCTGCGCATGGACGATGGCACGCAAGCCGAGCCATGCGCCGCTTGCTTCATCACCCGACGGGAAGCCATAGCCGCCCGCGATGGACCATGCGCCGTCTCGATCGAGCCTCGCCGCGATACTGCCCGTGCCGACCGCGACGATGACGCCGGCCTCGCCGCCATGCGCGCCGAGCAGCGTCGTATAGGCGTCGCTTTGCACGTCGAGCGCCGCGAGCCTCGGCGCTCGCGCGATAAAGTCGGCCAACCAGTCGCGATTGTTGACGCCGGCCAACCCGCAGCCAAGCGCACACTGCGCCCAGTCGAGCCGCAGCCCGGCCGACGCGAACGCCTGCGCGCAGGCCGCCTCGATCGCGGCCCAAGCGCGCGTCACACCGAGCCCGAGCCCCGATGCGCCGCCCACAGCCTGCGCCAACTCGACGCCGCAGGCATCGGCCAGCACGACACGCGTGCCCGTCCCGCCCCCATCGACGCCTACCCAATAGTGCGTTGCTTCCATGCTTGCCACCCGCGGCTTCGCGCCGCCTCGCTAAAGTCGTGAACGAACGAGAGATTATCGGCTTCGCCTCGCGCCGCCAATTACCCGAACGGCCTAGTTCTGCTCGCCCGCCAATCCGCTATGCTTGCCAGCAATTGAAGAATTGAAGACGGGAGGCCTCCATGATCGAGCGCTGCAACTGGGTAAGAACCGCTGCCGACGAGCATTACCATGACACCGAATGGGGCGTGCCGTCCCGCGACGACAGGCATCTGTTCGAAATGCTGGTGCTCGAAGGCGCGCAGGCGGGCTTGTCTTGGTCGACCATCTTGAACAAACGCGAAAACTACCGCCGTGCGTTCGATAACTTCGATGTCGAAGCGGTTGCCCGCTTTACGCCGGCGAAGGTCGAGGCGCTCTTGCAAGACCCCGGCATCGTGCGAAATCGCGCCAAAGTGGAAGCGGCTGTCGTCAATGCGCGTGCCGTTTTGCGCATTCGCGAAGAACACGGCTCGTTGGCCAACTTCGTTTGGTCGTTCGTCGACGGGGAGCCCGTGCAAAACGGCTGGGCGCTTTACAAAGAGCACGCGCCCGCCTCCACCCCGGCCTCGGACGCCCTCAGCAAAGCGCTGAAAGGCTATGGCTGCAAATTCGCCGGCTCGACGATCTGCTATGCGTTCATGCAGGCCGTCGGGATGGTCAACGATCATCAGACCAACTGCGCCTCGCGCGAGCGCTGCGCCGCGCTCGCGAAGCGGCGCGCCAAACCCGCGACCGCATAGCAACGCCGCCGCTTTTATCTCGACGCTTCTCAGCGCTTCTCAGCGCCCCCTCGAGTGGCGACGTTGCGCCCACGCGACATTCGGCAACAAATGCCGAAATAGGCAAACCGCCATGGCGGCTATCGGCCGAGCGGCTCGAAGAGCGCGCGGCCTAGCGTAAAACAACCCAAGACACGCCCAAAGCACGCCCAAAGCACGCCCAAAGCAAACGGCGGTGCGGCTTCTTTCGAAGCCCACCGCCGTTCGTCTTTCCGCGCTTCGCTGCGCGAGGCAGCGCAGCGCTGCTTTTAGTGCAGCTTCTTCGGCAGCATTTGGCTGCGCAGACGCTTGTGCAGACGCTTAACCGCAGCGGCCTTCTTGCGCTTGCGCACAGCCGTCGGCTTTTCATAGGACTGGCGTTCACGAAGCTCGGCGATCAAGCCGTTCTTTTCGATAGCGCGACGGAAGCGGCGGATCGCCACTTCGAACGGCTCGTTTTCCTTCAGAAGAATGGTCGTCATGGATTTCCCAAAGTTACGTTCAAATGCGTAGCGCGCTTTCGCGCACGCGCCTGACCGGGAAGCTTCGCTGCCGTGCCGCGATACGCGGTGCAAGGCATAGACAGAGGCTTGGCCGAACAAGCTTGAAAAGAGAGAGCGGAGAGTTCACCGCGCACGCCGGCCGGCATACATTGCCGACGCCGCGTTTGGCTGCCGAAGCTGAACTTGCCAAAGCCACTCGCGAAGCACCGCGAGCCCGCCGCGGGATGGCCAGCGAGGCCAAGCCGACGCGACGAAAGGCGGCAGATCTCAAATGAAAACGGCAGCGATCTCAATTCGACCCGAGATGATATCAGGTAAACGCGCAGCGCACTACTCTCCGTTCACATGCCCCCTTCACCAACGTTTCGAGTCGTTGAGTCGCTTCGAGCCGTTCGAGCCCCGAAAGGCGCCTTTCCGCGCGCCTTTCAACGCGTTTCGAAGCCCTCGAACGCAGCGAATTCGCAAACGTTTAATTTCTTTGCAGGCCTTGTGCGATAAGGCTCGGCCAGCGATCACATCGTTAAAGCACATGAATTCGTAGTTCGGTCCCTAAAGTTTTTTCCAACCCTCGCCGACAACCAGGACAGGCGGGCAGCGCCACTCGCGAAAGCGCGACGCCGAACCCCGAACACCAGCGTAGTCCTGGACCGTATTTCCAAACGAGGAAGCAAAAATGCTGAACATCAACACCAACATTCTGTCGCTCCAGACGCAGCAGAACCTGACCGGTTCGCAAAGCGCGCTCGCGCAAGCGATCAACCGCCTCTCGTCGGGCAAGCGCATCAACACGGCTGCCGACGACGCTGCCGGCCTCGCGATCGCCACGACGCAAACCGCCGCCATCAACGCGCTGAACCAAGGCGTGTCGAACGCCAACAACGGCATCTCGATGGTTCAAACGGCTGCCGGCGCAATCTCGTCGACGGTTGCCAACTTGCAACGTATCCGCCAGCTCGCCGTTGAATCGGGCGACGGCTCGCTCGGCTCCGCTGCTCAAGCGAACCTGCAAACGGAAGTTTCGACGCGTCTGACGGAAATTAACCGCGTTGAAGCGCAAACCACGTTCAACGGCCAAACCGTGCTGGGCGGCCTGGGCAGCGTGAACTTCCAAATCGGCGCAAGCGCCAACCAAACGCTGACGGCGAACTTCGGTTCGACGTCGTGGACGACGACGGGCCTGGGCGTGTCGGGTGTCGACATCTCGACGACGTCGGGCGCGCAAAACGCAATCACGGCAATCGATGCCGCGCTCGCGAGCGTGAACAACTTCCAAGCAACGCTCGGTGCAACGCAGAACACATTCACGGCTGCGATCTCGAACACGCAAACGCAATCGACGAACCTGTCGTCCGCTATGTCGCAGATGGTCGACGCGAACTTCGCGCAAGAAACGGCCAACCTGTCGAAGGCGCAAGTGCTGCAACAAGCTGGTATCTCGGTGCTCGCGCAAGCGAACTCGATGCCGCAGCAAGTGCTCAAGCTCCTCCAGTAAGGTAAGCGCGAGCCACGCACGGCGAGATGCGGTTCGATCTCGCCGTGCGGCCGGGCCCGCACGAAGCGTTCGCCTCGCACGGGTCCGGCAAGAAGATTTGAACGCAGCGGGAGGTATGCCTCCCGTTACGCATTGGTAGTCGGCCGGTCTCTGAATGAGCGGCCTCGTATCGATTCATCATCGGGCGGCATCGGACGGAGTCTGACATGAGCACAGTATCTTCGGGCAGTTCAGTTCTTCAGCAAGCGACACAGTCGATCCTGAGCGGCGTCACGAATTCGACGCTTGACGTGAACACACTCGTCTCCGCGCTCGTGACGGGCGCCACCGCCGCACAATCGTCGACGATCGCCGCCGCCACGAACAGCGACAACACGCAGTTGTCCTCGATCGGCACACTGCAATCGTCGCTGACGAATTTGACGAATTCGCTAGCCGGCCTTTCCGACGGCAGCATCTTCACGCAACTGTCGGCCACCACGAGCGGCACCGGCATTACGGCCACGACGACGACGGGCGCGGTCGCGGGCTCCTATTCCGTGAACGTGCAGCAGATCGCCTTGGCCAACCAGATTTCATCGAAAGCCTACGCCGCCAACGCCACGCTTGGCACCGGCAGCCTCACGGTCGGCGTCGGCAGCACCAATATGACGATTACGTTGACGTCGTCGAACAACACGCTTGCCGGCGTCGCTTCGGCGATCAACAGCGCGTCGAATAACCCCGGCGTGACTGCGTCCATCGTCACGGGCACCGACGGCCAGCACCTCGTGCTGACGTCGACGAACACAGGCTCGGCCAACACCGTGACGGTTTCCGCGGGTGCCGGCGTCGATGCGGGCATGGCCACGGCCAATTTCACGCAAGTGACAGCCGCCCAAGACGCCAAGCTGACCATTAGCGGCACTTCCGTCGTCAGCGCGAGCAACAACGTCACGAGCGCATTGTCCGGCGTCACGTTGAGCCTCACGTCGGCCGCCGTCGGCACGACGCAGACGCTTTCCGTCGCGACCAGTACGTCGTCGATCGTGACTGCCATCGGCAACTTCGCCACGGCCTACAACTCGTGGATTTCGACGGTGCAATCGCTCAACTCGTACAACTCGACCACCCATGTCGCGGGGCCGATGCTCGGCGATGCGATGACGAACTCGGCCGTCAGCGGCATTTCGTCCATCATGGCGAGCGGCGTCGTCGTCGGCAGCACCACCTACAGCCTCGCGCAGCTGGGCGTCAACCTGAACCACGACGGCACGGTGACGTTCTCTGCCTCGACGCTGCAATCGACGCTCGCGGCGACGCCTTCGATGGTGTCGAACACCTTCAACGGCACGAACGGCATCGGTGAGAAGTTGACCGCGTTCATCAATTCCTACACTACCGCGGTGACGGGCCAGTTCCCGCAGCGCCAGGCGGCACTGCAATCGGATCTGACGACGCAGCAGACAGCACTCACGAATCTGTCGGCCTATCAAGCGACGCTGACTTCGCAATATCAGGCCCAGTTCACGCGGCTCAACACGATCATGGCGCAGGCGCAAAGCAACACGGCGTATCTGAACCAGCTTTTCGGCGGCAACGGCGCCTCGGGCACGATAAACAAGACGGCGTAATCTCAAGCACTAAAACGAGAGCCTACCTCCATGCCGAACGAACCACTCGCGCGTGCCTATGAGTTGACGCGCACGCTCGTCGCCGCGCTCGACGCGGGCGACTTCGCGTTTGCCGCCGATCTCGCGCAAGAGCGCTCGCCGCTTCTGTTGTCGCTCGAGCGCGAGCAGACGGACGAGGACCTCGCGAAGATTCACGAGATCATGGCGATGAACGCCTCGATCGTCGACAAAGCGTCGGCCGCGCGCGACGCTGTTGCGGCGACTCACAGCGACGCCAATCAGCGGGTGTCGGCGGTGCGTCAGTACCTGTCCACCGGACAGATGCGCTAAGTACACGATAACGAAGAACAACCGCATGAAGCCGATGCGGGGTGTCACGCTCGAAGCCGCAGCCGCAGCTGCGGCTTTATTTTTTTTGATGGGCCGTACGCCGATCGCAGCCGCGGCAGCGATCGAAGTGAGCCCGAATCGGCGCGCTGTTCGAGCAATGCCGCGCATGTACCGGGTGGCACACTGTCCACTTGCCGCCGTGCGTCCGCGTGGGAAGCACGGCCAAGCCACGTTTAGTCGACTGAGATTCATTCATGTACGTACCGTCGAGCCCTTCGGCAGCCCCTCGCCGCGTCGAAATCCGCCAGATTTACTACTCGGAGGAGACGCGCGCGCAACTCGACCCGGGCTTCATCCCGCTCGACAATTGCGGCCAGCGGCCTGATTGGCGCGAGTATTGGCCGATGCGTAGCTATCTGCAGCAACACACGCTCGACGAAAACACCCTTTACGGTTTCTTTTCGCCGAAATTCGGCAAGAAGACGACGCTCAATTCGGCCGCTGTGCATCAGTTCATCGCCACGGTGCCGCGCGATGTCGACGTCATCGGATTCTCGCCGTTCTTCGATCAAGGCGCGGCGCATCTGAACACGTTCGAGCAGGCGGCCACCAACCACGCGAACAGTTGGCCCGTGTTCGAGCAAGCCGTTGCCTTCGTCGCGCCCGGTATCGATCCGCACAATGCAGTGATGGACGCGCGCCACAGCATTTTTTGCAATTACTTCGTAGCGACGCCCGGCTTTTGGCGGCGCTGGCTCGCCGTCAACGAAGTGTTGTTCGCGGTGGCGGAAGCCGGCTCGAGCTCGCTCGCGCAGTTGCTCAACGGATCGATCCCCTATGCAAACGGTTTCGTGCCGGCGAAGGTATTCATGCAGGAACGCGTTGTCTCGCTGCTGTTGCTCGGCGAGCGGCACTGGCGCGTACGGCATTTCGATCCGCTGCGTCTGCCGATGTCGGGCTCGATCGTGAGCTCCTACCCCGCCGATCTGCTCGTGCTCGACGCGCTGAAAACAGCCGCGATCGAACACGGCAGCCACAACTATCTGAAGATGTTCCAGCAGGTGCGCAGCACGTTGCTCGAAACGGCGCGCCGCGCGAACGGAATGGAGTGATTTGGGCGGCCTTCGCTGGCCGCTTGGTTGACCTTAGTCGATCTTAGTTGACCTCAGTTGACGCTCGCATGCGCGCGCCACATTGCATCGAACTGTGCCTCGAGCGTGCGTGCGAAGCGCTCAGGGTTGCATAGCGAAGAGGCCAACACGCGCGTGCGTAATTTCGCACGCAGCGCCGCCAGCGCGTCTCGATCGGCCGCGAAGGCAACGGCCTTCGCGACATAGTCGTCATCGTCGACAGCAATCCAATCGCCGAGATCGACGCTGTGCACCACGCTTTCGCACAGGTGCCCGAGGAAGCGATTGCCATGGCGGCATAGCACGGGCACGCCCATCCAGAGACTCTCCGCTGTCGTCGTGCCGCCCGGATACGGGAACGGGCTGAGCGAAATGTCGACGCGATTGTAGGCCGCCAAATATTCCTCTCGAGGCGACGGGCCCTCCATCACGAGCCGATCCGATGCAATACCGTGCGTGGCAAAACGGGCCACCGTCGCCGCGCGCTGCGCTTCGTCGGCAAGCTGCTGCGCCTTCAGAAACAACCGCGCGCCAGGCGCCGCGTGCAAAATGCGCGACCACACCGCCACCACGCGATCATTCACCTTCACGAGATCGCTGAAGCAGCCGAACGTCAACGCGCGGGTCGTATCGCTCAGCGTCTCGAAGTCGATCGCCACGGCCGGGTCGGGCGGCGTAAAGCAAAGATAGCCATGCGGCAGCCGCCACGGCTTTTCAACGAAGTGCCCGGCTTCGCCCGGCGGTAGCACCCATTCGTCGCCAAGCACGTAATCGATGGCGGACAACCCCGTAGACGCGAAGTAGCCGATCCAACTCACTTGCACGGGAGCGGGCTTCCACGCGAAGACAGGCAAGCGGTTCGCGTCGGTATGCCCCGCCATATCGAATAGGATATGCACGCCGTCGTTGCGGATGGTCGTCGCGGCCGCTTCGTCGCTCAATCCGACTAGGCTGCGCCATGCGGCGAAGCGCGGCTTCAAACGCTGCGTCAGCGCATCCTCGTAGGCGCGCGTCGCATAGGCGACGAGTTGTACACGCGACGGCTCCAAATGCGCGAGCACGCTTTCGAGGAAGAACCCAACGGGATGCGTGCGAAAGTCGCCTGAAACGAAACCGATCCGCAGCGGCGCATCGGGCATTCGATCGACGAGCCAATCCGCAAACGGCCGCGCCTGTCGATGCGCCATGCGGCCGAACGCAAGCGCCTCGGTCAAATAGTTCTGCGGCGCAACGTCGTGTGCGAAGCTCAACGTGAACAGCAGATTGCTCCACGCTTCGCTCCATGTGGGTCTGAGCGCGATTGCGCGGCGAAACGACGCGATCGCCGCTTCATGCTCGCCCGTCTCGCGCAGCACGATGCCAAGATTGAGCGCGACCTGCGGCTCGTGCGGCAACAAATGCTGCGCGTGCTCGTAGCAAGCGGCTGCCTCGGCCAGCCTGCGCTGCGTCTTCAAGGCATTGCCAAGATTGTTGTGCGCCTCGCCAAATTGCGGATGCAGCGCGATCGCGCGTCGGCAATGTGTTTCCGCCGTCTCGGCTTCGCCCAGTTCACGCAGCACGTTGCCGAGATTGCTGTGCGCTTCGGCGAACTGAGGGTTGATCTCCACCGCCTTGCGAAAGCTCACCGCGGCCGCGGCAGGCAGTCGCATCTGCTGCAGAATCATGCCGAGGTTGTTGTGTGCGCGGAAATGCTTGGGATCGAGCGCGAGCGCCTGTTCATGGCTTTCCACGGCGGCTTCGAGTTTGCCCCAACTGCGCAGCGCGCAGCCGAGATTGTCGAAATACGTCGCCTGCGGGCTGATCTCGATTGCACGTCCGATCAAGTCGAACGCGTCGGCATGGCGCTGCTCTTGCATGGCGATGACGCCAAGCAAGTGCAACGCATCGGCATGACGGGGCATCGTGGCGAGCGCCGCTTCGTAACGGGCGCGCGCCTCTTGCAAGCGGCCATTGCGATGATGGACAAGACCATCTTCAACGAGCGAGAAAGCGCTCTGATCGACCACCGTCATTGCGTGATCTCCTTGGTTCTTTGTTGCCACATTTGTTCGATGGCGGCCATCCAATGCGCGGCATAGCGCGGCGCGTCGGTCAGCGGCGAGTGCTCGACGCGTTCGCGCAGCCGTGCGCGAAGCGCAGCCAACGCCGGCAAATCGTTGGCGGCCGTGATGGCGCGCGCCACGTAATCCTCGGTGTCGGCCGCGATCCATTCGTGCATGCCGACCGTCTTGGCGACAACATCGCCCAAATGCGAAAGGAACCGATCTCCGCGGCGAGTCAGAACGGGCACGCCCATCCAAAGCGCCTCGACGCTTGTCGTGCCGCCCGGATACGGGAACGGATCGAGCGCGATATCCACGCGCCCGTAGGTGGCGAAATATTGCTCGCGCGAGGACGGTCCTTCGAGCAGCAAGCGCGTCTCGTCAATGCGGTGCCGCGCGAAACGCGCGAGCGTGCTGCCCACGATCGACGGCTCGCCAAGCTGATGGTTCTTCAACAGCAAACGCGAGCCCGGCACGGCGAGCAAAATGCGTGACCAAACGGCGACAACGTCGTCATTGAGTTTCTTGTGATTGTTGAGGCAGCCGAACGTTACGTAGCCGTTCGCGAGCGCGGGCAATGGCGCGACGGTGACGGGTTCGGTCGGCAGCGTAAAGCACAGGTAACCATCGGGCAAACGCCAAATGCGCTCCGTGTATTGCCATTCCTCGCCCGGCGGCACGACATGCTGATCGGCGAGAAGGTAGTCGATTTCGGCCAAGCCCGTCGTCCCAAAGTAGCCGAGCCAACTCGCCTGAACCGGCGCGGGCCGCCATGCGAACATCGGCAGACGGTTGCGTCCCGTGTGCCCCGATAGATCGATCAGCATGTCGATGCGGTCATCGTGGATGCGCTGCGCGAGCGCGGCATCGTCCATCTCCGCTATGTGACGCCACAGCGCGAAGCGCGGCTTGATTCGCGCGGTCAACTCGTCGCTGTGCAACGCATTCGAGTAGGCGATCGGCTCGATGCGCGTGCGATCGATTTGAGCCAGCACCGATTCGAAGAAGTAACCCACGGGATGCTTGCGTAAATCGGCCGAAACGAAGCCCACACGCAAGGGGCGACCCATCCGGGATGAATCGGTCAGCGCCGGCCATTGCGTGTACGGCGTTGCAAGCGCGGTCATTCTTTCGCCGAAGTAGCGCGCATCGGCCAGATGCGTGCTCGCCGAACAGTTCGACGCGTACGATTGCCCGAACAGCACGCAGGTATGCGATTCGCCGAAATCGGGATTCAGTGCCAGCGCATCGCGGTAGCAGGCCAATGCCGCATCGGGTTGCCCGAGATCGGCCAGGATCGTCCCGAGATTGTTGTGGAACGACGGCATGTCGCCGCGCAGCTCGATCGCCCGGCGCGCATAGGCGAGCGCGCGCTCGGGTGCGCCTAGGCGTCGCAACGCGTTGGCGAGGTTGTGATAGGCATCGGCATACTCAGGCTCGAGTGCGATTGCGCGCTCGTAGCATGGGACCGCTTCAGGTACACGCGCCGCGCCGTTCAAGGCGTTGCCGAGCGTGTTGTACGCCTGGGCGGAATCGGGCGTCAGTTCGGCAACGCGCCGATACGCTTCGATTGCGCCGTGGATGTCGCCGCGCTGCATGAGGATGCCCGCCAACTTGTCATGCGCGGCTGCCAAATGCGGCGCCAGGGCCACGCTCTCGCGCAAACACGCTAGCGCCGCATCGCCGTGCCCCTTCGCCTGCAAAGCGATGCCGAGATTCAGATGCGCCTCGGCGAACGCGGGCTTCGCGGCGATCGCCTTGCCGTAGGCAACGATGGCTGCATCGAGCTGGCCCACGTCCTTCAAAGCGTTGGCGAGATTGTTGTAAGCCTCGGCGTGGCCGGGTTTCAACTCGATCGCACGTGCGCAACTCGTCAATGCGGACGCGGCGTCGCCGCGCTCGCGCAACGCGTTGCCGAGGTTGTTGTGCGCGTCGGCGTAAGCGGGTTCGAGTTCGACGGCGCGGCGATAAGCCGCCACCGCATCATCGAGCTTGCGCGCGTCGCGCAGTGCATTGCCGAGGTTGTTGTAGTAGATCGGGCTAGCATGCGCGGCGATCGACTCGCGCATGAGCGCGATGCCCGCCTCGCTCTGGCCGATCTGGCAAGCGAGCAAGCCCATGAAATGAAGCGCATCGGGATGCTTCGGCTGCTTGGCAAGAATACCTGTGTAAAGCGCCTTTGCATCGGCAAGACGCCCCGCTTGATGGTGAGCCAAGGCCGCGTTCAGCAACTGGGCTGTGTCTTGCATGGTCGATCCGTTCATGAGAGAAGGCGGCAACGCGTCGTGTGCGGTGTTATCGCTGGGGCGCGGCGGCGCTCGATCCGGCGTTCGAACGTGCGATACCGTCGCGCCACATCGATTCGAAAGCGGCTTCGAGGTTTCGGGCGTAGCGGGCCGCATCGCATACGGGGGAAGCGAGCAACGTCTCACGCAAGCTCGTACGCAGGGCGGCAAGCCGAGGCAGATCCTCAGCGAAAGCGATGGCTTTGGCCACGTATTCCTCGTTGTCCTTAGCAATCCATTCGGGCAAGCCTGCCGAATGCAGCATGCTTGTGCAAATGTTCGACAAGAACCGGTCGCCCTGCCTGCACAACACCGGCACACCCATCCACAAGCCCTCGACGCTCACCGTGCCGCCCCCATAAGGAAACGGGCTCAAGGCGATATCGACGCGGCGATAGGCCGCGAGGTATTCGGCGCGGGGCGAACGGCCTTCGAGGATTAAGCGAGACGTGTCGATTCCGTGCGCGGCGAAGCGTGCCAGCGTCGTCTCGCGCGTGGGTGCGCCGTCGAGCTGCGGCGCTTTGAGGAACAGACGCGAACCCGTCGCCGCATGCAGGATGCGGCTCCAGACGTCGACGACACCGTCGTTCATCTTCATCAAGTGATTGAAGCAGCCGAACGTCACATGGCCTTGCGTTTCGAGCGGCAACGGGCCGATGTCCACACGGTCAGCCGGCGGCGTGAAGCATAGATAGCTGTCGGGCAGGCGGCGGAGTCGCTCGGTGTAGTGCGTTTGCGCGTCATCCGGCAATACATGAGGATCGCCGAGCAGGTAATCCATGGCCGGCAGGCCCGTGCTCGCGAAATAGCCGAGCCAGCTTGCCTGCACCGGCGCCGGGCGCCAGGCGAACAGCGGCAAGCGATTGAAATTCATATGGCCCGACAGATCGAGCAGCAGATCGATGCGATCGTCGCGGATGCGCGCGGCCGCCTGCTCGTCGTTCATCGACGCAAGCGGCGTCCAAGCGGAGAAATACGGCTTGATGCGCGCGGTCAGTGCATCTTCGACGCGCCGCGTGGGATAGGCGATGAGTTCGATGCGACCGCGGTCGATGTGCGCGAGGATGCTTTCGAGAAAGTGGCCGGTGGGGTGGATCTTTAGATCGCCTGAGACAAGGCCGACGCGCAGTGGGGCTTTGCGCTGCTGTGAATCCGTTGCGGCGAGCCAATTGCGCCACGGCTTGGCGCCGGCCGTGGCGATGCGGCCGAATTCCACGGCCTCGGCCAAATACGCGGATTGATCCAAGTCCTCGCGATAGCTGAGGATGAACAGCAGGTTGCTGCGCGCTTCCAATAGGCCGGGCTTGAGCGCGATTGCGCGGCGATAAGCGCCGATCGCCGCGTCGAGGTCACCCAGGTCGACGAGTGCATTGGCGAGGTTGTTATGCGCTTCGGCGTAGTCGGGCTTCAGCGCGATGACCGTCTTGAAGCACTCGACCGCTTCGGCGAACTGGCCTTGGTCGCGCAGCAAGTTGCCGAGGTTGTTGTGCGCGGGTACGTAGCCGCGCTCGAGTGCGATGGCCTGACGAAAGCTCTCGACCGCCGCCGCCCGCATGCCGCGCGCCGACAACGCGTTGCCGAGATTGCCGTAAAAGATTTCGCTCTCTTGCTGGGTCAGCGCGCGCATGATCCACTCGGTCGCTTGCGCATAGTCGCCGTCGTGAAAGGCGACGAGGCCGAGCAAATGCAACGCGTCGGCGTGATTGGGGTCGACGGCGAGGATTTGCCGATAGACGAGCGCGGCTTCGGCAAAGCGTCCGGCCTGCTGGAGCGCTAGGCCCGATTCGATCGGGGGAACCTGAACAAGCGCGGGTAACGTCCGCAAAGAAGACGTGGGTGCGCTCGGCGGCGGGGGAGCCTGCACGCGCCGCGCGATGACGGGCGGCGTGACGAACTGCACGATGCCGGGTGCCGGCTGCACAGCCGCCGGCACCGCGGCTTGCATCACCGCGCCGGCATGCCCCGTCCGAGGCGCGTCGTCCGGGTTGATCAACAGCCGCGCGGCGATCGGCGCACGCTCATTGGCCATACTTGCGCAGATAGCGTTCGTGGGCGGCACGCCAGGGCGGTGTATTGAACGCACCAGCACTCTCGTGCACGACACTGATCGGCCAGGTACCCATGCGCAAGCCCTTCGATTCGGCTTGCCGGCAAAAGTCCATGTCGTAGAAGTGGAACTCGAACTGCTCGTCGAAGCGCACGCCCGATTCGATCAAACGCGCGCTGTCCGCGATCAGCATGAGCCCGTCGAGCAGCTTGCATTCGACGCCGGAGGGCCCGAAGTACGAGACCTCATCGCATGGAAAACCGTTGCCGTGACCGACCGTACCGCTCAGATACTCAGGGCTGTCCCACTTGAAGTCGGGCGTGGCGAACGCCCACGCCGGTTGCAGCGGCGCGCGGCGGCGGTTGCCGGCCAGACCGACGATGTCGAACTGCGCGAGCGCTTCATGCGCGCGCTCGGTCCAGAAGAAGTCTTGGATCGATACGTCGTCGTGCACGAACACGAGAATCGCGGGGCTCGATGCAGCCTGCTCGATCGCCGCGTTATACAGCGTCGCCAGGCCCGTCGAGTTGTTGTCGAACAGCAGCAGTTCGGGCGGGCGCGCGTGACGCTGCAGGGCCAGCGAACGGCCCAGCGCCGTATCGCGCATGAAGTTCGCTTGCGAGCAGCGCGTCGCGCACACTAGGCGAATCGGCTTGCCGTCCAATTGCGCGGCGCGCGGGCTCGCGGTAGCGGCAGCCGGGGGCTTTTGAGCCGACAACGCAGCTTGCTCGGCCGCCGCCTGCGCACCTTGCGCCGGCGCGCCCTCGGATTGCGCCACGCGTGCGGCGACCACGCTTTGCGCATGCGCGAGATCGGCCTGAAAACGCTCGCTATCGAACAGTTGCCGCGGCGCACGCGCCGCGAACTCGCCGTGATTGGCTCGGAGACGCGCGATCTCGGGCAGGCGGTCCGCACAAGACGCGTAATACTGCGACAAGCGCTGCGCCGCCGCGGCAAGCAGCCCGCCGTTCAGCGCGCCGCTAGCCGCTTCGCCGCGCACCAGCAGTTCCCATTCATAGAGCCCTGCGCTATAGGTGGGCGTGGTCTCCGGTGCGATGTGCTTGTGCTCGGGGCGCAGACGCAGCATGCTCCGGTACCCGCCGACGGCGACCAGGGGGCCATGTGCCGCCAGGTTCAAGAACGTGGCCACATCGGTCAGGAAATCGAGCCTGACCGAACGGTAGGCGAACAAATCGGCCTCGGTCGCCCGCTGGCGATCGATCATGACGTTGCTCATCTCGCCGATAAAGTTTTGCAGCGGCGCCACCATATCCCTGACCAGCAAATCGCGGCCGATCAGTGCCCGCTCGCCCTCCTGCAACAGCGCCGGCGGCGTGTGCACGATGGCACCGTGCTCGTCGACGAGCACGCGTCCATGAAACGCGAGGGCCGATTCCGGATGCAGCCGCAGCGCTTGGACGAGAACCGCCACCGATTCCGGCATCAGCATGTCGGCCTCGGCAAGCCACTTGATGTACCGGCCGCGTGCGTGCGACCAGAGCGCTTTGGCGGTGCGCACGCGGTCGTTGAAGCCCAGATGGACGTAGCGGATGCGCGCATCGGCCAGTGTGTCGACGATCGGCGCCAATGCGCCGTCGGGCGTGTCGTCGCCCACCACGATCTCAATGTCGCCGAACGATTGGCGCTGGGCGCTGATCAGCGCGCGGCCCAGGTAGTCGCCTCGGCGCGCGGGAATCAGGATGCTGACGTTAGCCATGAAACAGAGATCTCGTTGAAATGACTTGCTCGAGCGCGGCCGGAATCGGCCGCCCCCATGCTGTGCTGCGCCGTGTTACGCGTGACCGGACGCTGTTTCGAGCAGCAGGTAATACTGCAGGGAACACAACTCGACCAGTTCCTCGCGGCTCACGTTCTTGAGCGTCATCCGCTCCAGATCGATGTTGAAGGGTCCCGCTGCGCCTTGATGCTGCTGCCACAGCGGCGCAAGCCGTCCATCGATCGAGTAGCGGGCCTGAAGCACGCGATAGCCGGTCTCCTCGGCGAACCTGATCATTTCCTTGCGCGTGAAGAATCGAATGTGCGTGATGTCGAGCAACCCCTCGCTTGCGTAGGTCCAGTTGCCCTTGCTCAGTTCGTCCATGAGCCAAAGATTGCGCACGTTCGGAATGCTCAGCACGAGCTGCCCCGTCGGCGACATGTACGGCCGCAACTTCACCATGACGTCCCACGGGTTGTACATGTGCTCGAGCACGTCCGTCAGCAGCACCGCATCGACGGTACCGTGCGCGATCCCTTCTCGGCGCAGATCGAAGTCTTCGAATCGGCCCTGCAATACGCGGTCGAGCTTTTGCTGCGCGAGCGCGGCCGCATCGCGATTCATCTCGATGCCCCACGCCCGGCTGCCGGGAAAGCGTGACTTCACCAGCGCGGCATTGCTGCCCGCCGAGCAGCCGACATCGAGGATCAGCGACGGCACGTTGGTGAACATCTGCGCGAGTTCGCCGCGTCCGACGGTGTGGTAGATATCGTCGACCGGCCTCGATTCCGCATTGAGATACTGCTGCCACACGTAGCGCGCCTTGCGCGCAGGCAGCCCCTTGGCCATCGATGCCATTTGCGCGGCCACGCGCGCGGCGGCCGAACCGTCCACCGTCTCGTTGTAGTGCACCACCCGCTGTGCCGCCATGGCAAGCACCGCGGCGCGCGCATTGCCATCGGTCAGCAGCAGTTGCATGTTGCCGGCCAAGTCCTGCGCCTCGACCTCGAGGATGCCGGTTTCGGACTCGAAACTAGGCCCCATGATCATGCCGCTCTCGTTCATGAGGTTGATCACCGGCGTACCGGCGAGCATCCCCTCGACGAGATAGTTCGAATCGACCGCCACGAGCAAATCGGCGCCCGCGGCAAAGTGCTGCGTGTCGTCGGTACAGTAGAAGTAATCGTCCGCCGAGGCCCCCAGCTCGCCCAGAATCTGGGCGCAACGCCGCTCGCCGAAAGCTTGGTTGGACGCCCGGTCCTTGATGACGGCGTTAAAGCGCATGCCGCAAGCGCGCAGCGCCTCGCAGCTCGCCAAGAAGACCGTCAAGGAATCGGCGTAGATGCTCTCGTTGCAGTGGGCACTGAAGTTCGCCGACCAGGTCGTGCCGAACACGATCAGCGGCACACCCGGCTGCAGACCGTACTTGGCGTCGAGCTGACGACGGCAACCGGCCTTGTCGTTGCGCAATTGCGCATAACCGTCCCACGCGGGATTGCCCGTGACGACGAAACGATCTTCCGGGTACCCCAGATCGAGATAGCCCTCCATGCCGCGTCGCCCGAACACCGCGAGCTTATCCGCGATCAGTTGATCGTGCACCGTGTACGGATCGGCAAGCGCGATGCCATGGGCTACATGCAGCGTGGGGATACCTCGCGATTTGGCCCAAGTAGTCGCGGTCTTGCCGCTGCCGGTCATGTCTTCGCTCGTCGCGAGCAACGCAATCTCGAACCGGCTGGCGGCCTGCGTCAGGCAATCGAGCAGCGCTGCGGTGGCCGGCAAGGTGGCGGCGAGCGTATCGGCGACTGCCGTCGAGATCAATCCCGTTTCGCGTCCAATTGCCCGCTCTTCGCCCGCAAGCGTCTCGAGGTACTGCGCGAACTGCGTCTGCAGTTGGACCGTTCCGGTCTCGAAGCGCCTCACGCCCTCGATATCGAGCAGATCCTCGAGATGAACGACGATGCTACCGGTGCTCTCGATCGCACCGCGCATCTGCGGGCTCGTGGCACCTGCGGAAACAAGCACGGCCATCGGCTCGTGCATCGCCAAAAATTGACGCAGCGCTTCGAACTGCGTGCCCCACAACAGGCTGACAATGGCCTTCTGTGTCATTGCCGACCTCCATTGAAAATACCGAAATGTTTTTGCAACAACGCCTTGACGAGGTCGTATTCCGCGCCGAGGCCGACGTCGACCCCATCCTTGAAGCGGAACGGCGCACCCGCCGCCCAGCCCCGCGCGATGCTGGTCGCGCGCTGATCGATCCGCTCGTGCTCGAGCCACGCGCCGAACTGCTCGAGCACCGCGGGCGCGAGAACGCCACGGAAGTCGAAGCCGGGCATGCGCGCCACGAGCGTCTTGAACAGCCCGAAGAAAAAGCGCCGGCTGCGCAGCGGCTTGAGCAGCGATTCGAACTGTGCCGCGTATTGTTCGAGCGTGTGCGGCAGCCACGGCAGCAACGCCTCGAAGTCGCGCTGATCGAGCGCCGCGTCACGCGCCGCGACAGACGCCGCGAAACGTGCATTGGCCTCGCGATCGGGGCGATTGTCTAGCACGACGAACATGCGTCCGGTCACCCGGGGCGTCAAATGCCGGATGATCGCGTCTTCGAGGAAGTAGCCCAAGTTGAACAGCGCCTGGTCGCGAGCGAACCATGACAACAAGCGCTTCCAGCGCTGCGTGGCATCGAGTTCCGCGTAGGACAGCCAATTGATGTTGCCGCCGCCCAAAAAGGCGCCGTAAGGCTCGGCCGCGACGATCGCAAGGCCCGCGCCGTTCGCGAACTCGACCAGCTCGTCGACGCTGACGCGCGACATGTAATGCGTGAAGTCGCCCTTGGTCTGCGTACGCTTGAGGGCAGCCGGCCAGCGTGACTCGTCGGTGCCGTAGGCAGCGTGCGCATGATCGAGCGAATGAATATCGAAGACCATGCGGCCGCCGGGGCGCACGACGCGTTTCCATTCGAGCAGCGACTCGCGCCAGTTCGGAAAGTGAACGAGCACGTTCAGCGCGACGGCGCAGTCGAAAGCGTGGTCCTTGCACGGCAGAGCGGCGAGATCGCCGACCTCCAGCGAGATCGGCGCGCCCGCGGCCAGCCGGCGCGTTTCGTCGAGCATCGCTTGCGAGCTGTCGATGCCGGTCACGCGGTAGCCGTCGGCCACTAAAGGCAGCGCCGCGCGACCGGTGCCGACGCCGATATCGACGATTTCCGGCCCGTTCGCGAAACGGCGGATCGTACCGATCTCGACCGCATTTTTAAGGCTGTTGGTCGATTCGCTCACCACCATGCGGCCCGAATACCAGTTGACCATGCGGGGGTCCTGCCAGGCGTCGGTTTTCCAGCGGATGAGGTCGGACTGACCATCTTCGGTCGGGTGTTTCAGCCGATCGTTCATTTGAGTACTTCCCAAGAAAGAGGGGTGCCTCGCTTGAGGCTTTGGCGGACCTTCGTCCCCAGCACGACGTCGAGGTACTTCGGCGACAAGCCGAGCCCTGGCCGAATCGCGCGCACATTTTCAGCATTCAGCGTTTCGCCCGCCTCCACATCGCGCACGATATAGAGCGAGCGCCGGAAAACCGACGACGCCTGTTCTTGCCGCGTCGGGCCGTAAGCGACTCGGCCCAGCGACTGCCAGGCACGCTCCGTTTCGACGACCAACGTCTTCATTTCGTCAGGTTCGAGCGAGAACGCCGAATCGACGCCGCCGTCAGCGCGGCGCAACGTGAAGTGCTTCTCGATCACGCTCGCCCCGAGCGCAACGGCCGCGACGGCTGCTCCGGTCCCCATCGTGTGGTCGGACAGCCCCACTTCACAGCCGAACAGTTCTCGCATGTGCGCGATCGTGCTGACGTTGCTGTGTTCGGGCGACGCCGGGTAGGAGCTCGTGCATTTGAGCAACACGATCTGCTCGCAGCCCGCCGCCCGGGCGGTGCGCACGGCTTCGTCGAGTTCGGCGACGGTTGCCATGCCCGACGAGATGATCAAGGGCTTTCCCGTGGCAGCCACGCGCCGGATCAACGGCAGATCGGTATTCTCGAAGCTCGCGATCTTGTAAGCGGGCACGTCCAGACGCTCGAGGAAGTCGACGGCCGTTTCATCGAACGGCGTCGAAAAACACAGCATGCCGAGCGCGCGCGCACGCTCGAAAATCGGCTTGTGCCATTCCCACGGCGTATGTGCTTGCTCGTAGAGCCTGTACAGCGAGGTACCGGACCACAGGCTTGCCGGATCGTCGATATGAAACTCGCCCGCATCCAGATCGAGCGTCATCGTGTCGGGCGTGTACGTCTGTAGCTTGAGCGCGTGCGCGCCGGTGGCCGCCGCCGCCTCGACGATCTCGAGCGCACGCTCGAGCGACTGATTGTGATTGCCCGACATCTCGGCGATTACGAACGGCGGATAGTCGCGGCCAATCGGCCGATCCGCAATCTTGAATGCGCTCATCGCGCGTCTCCTTAACAATATCGACGGCAGCGCGTCATGACGATCGAGCCCCGGTCACGCGGCAAGCTCGCCCGACGCCTGCAGCGCCGCGTAGATCCATTGCGCACGGTGCCAGTCTTCGAGCGTGTCGATGTCCTGCACAAAGTGCCGCGGCAACGCGACCGGCAACGACGCCTGCGAGAACAGCGTGTCGCCGCGCCGCCAGGCCTCGGCGCGGCCCCAGTAAAACTGGCCCGCGTCGTGCCACGCCGTGTCGAGGTCCTGCGAGCGCGCGAGGCGGTACTCGGGGTACATCGCATCGAGGGCGCCGTCGGCCGTCACGCGCAGCGCGCGCTGCACCGGAAAATCGAACGTCGTAACGGAGAACGCGAACGCCTTGTCGGCATGCGTCTGGAGCAGTTGCAGGCCTTCGCGCAGGTAGCGGGTCTGCAGAAAGGGCGCGGTCGCATAGATGCAGCACGCGAACGCAGCGCGCTCGCCCAGTTTGTCGAGCTCGCCGAGCGCGTGCTGCACGACTTCCATCGTGCCGGCGTAATCGCCGGAGAGCGCCTGCGGCCGCATGAAGGGCGTCTCCCCGCCATGCTCCCGCGCGATCTGCGCGATCTCCTCGTCGTCCGTGCTGACGATCACGCGGTCGAACAAGCCGCACGCCAGTGCCGTACGGATCGAGTACGCCATGATCGGCAAGCCATGGAACGGCTTGATGTTCTTGCGCGCAATCCGTTTGCTGCCGCCGCGCGCGGGGATGATCGCGACCTTTGTCATCGCAGCGTCTTGCGCAGCTCGTCGGCGACGATCGACTGCGCTTCATCGGTCAGCCCCGCATACATCGGCAAGCTAATCGCCTCCCGGTAATATTGTTCCGCTTCGGGAAACTGGCCAGGCGCAAACCCGAGGCGGCGATAGTACGGCTGCAAATGCACGGGGATGTAATGCAGGTTCACGCCGATACCGGCTTGCCGCAGGCGTTCAAAGACTTGGCGATGGGTGGCCGAGATAGCGCCGAGCTTCATGCGCACGACGTACAAATGCCACGCTGAATCATCCAGCACGTCGCTTTGCGGCAACACGAGCGGCAGGCCATCGAGCAATGTTGCGTAACGCCGAACGAGCGCCCGGCGGCGCGCGAGAAAGCTTTCGAGCCGCGCCAACTGAGACACGCCGAGCGCGGCCTGAATATCGGTCATGCGGTAGTTCAAGCCCAGCTCGACCATCTCGTAGTACCAAGGGCCGTCGCTTTCGCGCTCCATCGTTGCCGCGTCGCGCGTGATGCCGTGGCTGCGCAGACTGCGCAGCCGCGCGCACAGCGCGTCATCGTTCGTCAGCACGGCGCCGCCCTCGCCGGTCGTCACGATCTTGACCGGGTGGAAGCTAAAGACCGTCATGTCCGCGAAATCGCCGGAACCGACCGGGCGGCCCTCATACGTCGCCCCCACCGCATGCGAGGCGTCTTCGATGACCGTGAACCCGTAACGGTCGGCCAACCGCTTGATCGCGCGCATATCCGCGCTGCGGCCAGCGAATGCGACCGGCACCACGACCTTGGGAAGCGTCCCAGCCCGATCGGCGTCAGCGAGCTTGCGCTCGAGCGCCGCCGCATCCAGACACCAGGTATGGCGATCGATATCGACGAAGTCCACCTCGGCACCGCAGTAACGCGCGCAGTTCGCCGAAGCCACGAACGTATTGGGAGTCGTCCACAACCGATCGCCCGGCCCCAGGCCGGCAGCGAGGCACGCGATATGTAAAGCGGCCGTCGCGTTGCAAACCGCCACCGCGTGCGCTGCCTGAGCGCGCGCGGCTAGGGCGGCCTCGAAAGCCGGTATCGCGGGCCCCTGCGTCAGCCAATCCGACTCGAGCACGCGCATCACCGCGGCCAGGTCGGATTCGTCGATGGATTGGCGCCCGTAGGGGATCATCGCGCTCATACGGTTTGCTTGTCGAGCGCCCGCAATTCGTCGAGGGTCAAGAACCGGCTGTTGTTGTCCGACGTGTACTCGAAGCCCTCTTGCGCCCGCTGGCCGACTTCGCCGCGCCCGTTGGCCGCATAGTCGCTTTGGATCACAAAACGGACCGACGGCGTAATGACATAGTGATCGTCGAACATGATCGTATTGATGCTGTCGTCGCGGGTGATCATCATTTCATGCAGCTTTTCACCCGGACGAATGCCGATGATGTGTTGCGGCAACTCGGGAGCCATCGCGCGCGCCAGATCGACGATCCGCGCCGAGGGAATCTTCGGCACGAACAGCTCGCCGCCCTGCATGCGCTCGAAGCTCTTCATGACGAAATCGACACCGTGCTCGAGCGTGAGCCAGAAGCGCGTCATGCGCTCGTCCGTGATCGGCAGGCTTTGCGCGCCCTCGGCCATCAGCTTGCGGAAATACGGCACGACCGACCCGCGCGAGCCCACCACATTGCCGTAGCGCACCACCGCGAAGCGGGTCTTGTGCTTGCCGACCAGATTGTTGGCCGCGACGAACAACTTGTCCGACAGCAGTTTGGTCGCGCCATACAGGTTGATCGGGCTCGCGGCCTTGTCGGTCGACAGCGCGACGATTTTCTCCACCCCGTTCTCGATCGCCGCGTTGATGACGTTCTCCGCACCGCTCACGTTGGTGCGAATACATTCGGTCGGATTGTATTCGGCAGCCGGCACCTGCTTCAGCGCCGCGGCGTGCACGACGTAGTCGATCCCGCGCATCGCTTGCTTCATCCGCTCCGCGTCGCGCACGTCACCGATGAAATACCGCATGCACGGCGCGGAAAACGTCTGCTGCATTTCGAACTGCTTGAGTTCGTCGCGCGAGAACACCACCACGCGCGCCGGGCGCCATTTCGCCAGCAGCAGCTTCACGAACTTCTGACCGAACGAACCCGTTCCACCCGTGATAAGTATCGATTTGTCGTCGAACATTGCTAATCCTTCTCGCCCACATCGTTTGCCGCGGTCCAGTCGCTCAAAACCGAGCGATGGGCCTATTTCCGATGGTTCGTATATTAGTGACGACAGGCAAGTCCCTTTGCCTCGATTTGAGGGCGTTTTGACCTTCTAATCAACGGACTGACGCTCGGCCAGAGGCGCCGAACGCTCTCGTCAGCCCCGCCCCGTGGTGAAAGGACGCAATTGGCCCCTCATCGGGGCTCTTTTTGGCGAATTGAAGCGACTGCCGCAATGCTAAATTTTTGGCATACGCCATGGCGCCGCAAAGCGCTCGTCCAGGCGAAGACTCGTATGAATGGATGCATTTTGACCTCCCCCCCTCCACCCCATCATGGCTGCAGCCGGGTCGCGATTCGCGCGGACGCATCGATCGATTGCGGAAGCGGCCATATCATGCGTTGCTTGACGCTCGCGGATGGGCTACGCGCCGAAGGGGCGGACGTCCAGTTCATGACACGCGCCCATCAAGGACATCTCGACGCGTTGATCGGGGCGCGCGGTTATCGCGTCCATTCGCTGGGAGACTCTGTCCTGCCGGAGCGCCATTCGGCCGTCGTTGACGGCGGCCCGCCTCATGCCGCCTGGCTTGGCTGCGACTGGCGCGCCGATTTGGAAGACACCGCGCGCGTGCTGGGCTCCATCGGCGGTGTTGACTGGCTCGTGGTCGATCACTATGCGATCGATGCCCGCTGGGAAACCCCCTTGCGCGAATTCGCAAGCCGGCTATTCGTCATCGACGATCTGGCCGACCGCGATCACGACGCCGATCTGCTGCTCGATCAGAATTTGGTCGCGAACGCCCAGCAGCGCTACGCCTCGCGCACAGGGCCCAGGTGCGAGAGCCTGCTGGGCGCCGCCTATACGCTGCTGCGCCCGGAGTTTGCAGCGCTACGCGAGACGGCGCAACGCCGCCGGCTCGAGCGGCCCGCCCGTGATGGACGAGCGCGCCTGCTGGTGTTTTTTGGCGGCGTCGATGCGACGGACGAAACCGGCAAGTTTCTTGACGCGTGGTCCGATCATGACGCGCAGCGCTTTATCGCCGACGTGATCATCGGCGCGAATCATCCCCGGCGCGCACTTCACGCGCAACGCGCGCTGCCAGGCGTGAACGTGCATGGCTATGTTCCCGCCATGGCAGCGCTGATGGCGAGCGCGGATCATGCGTTTGGTGCCTCCGGGACCAGCAACTGGGAGCGCTTTTGCCTAGGGCTCAATGCCTCGGTCGTCTCGGTTGCCGACAACCAGCGGGCCGTCGCGCAATTTCTTGGCGCCGGCGGTTGGGTGGACAGCCTCGGCGACGCCTGCGACACCACGCCCGAAACCTATCGACGAGCGCTGCGCGTGCTGGACCCCGCCTCGCAGGCGGCCGGCGCCCGCAGCGAACGTCTTATGCAGGCGATCGATGGCCGCGGCGTGGATCGCGTCGTGGCACGCCTGTGCGAGAAGCGGGAGGCGCAATGAGCGAAATGGCATCCGGCGCGAATCGCGACCGTTTGCGCCCGATCGGCGAGGCCGACCTGGCCCAGATCCTCGAATGGCGCAATTCACCGGAAGTACGCGTCTTCATGTACACGAGCCGAGAGATTTCGCAGGCCGAACATGGGGCGTGGTTCGAACGGCTTCAGCACGACGCTTCAAGGCGCACGTGGATTTTCGAGGCCGACGGCGAACCGATGGGCGTCGTCAATTTGACGCGTATCGACGCGGCGAGCGGCGAGGCCCACTGGGGCTTCTATGTGCGCCCGGGTGCGCCGAAAGGCAGTGGTATCCGGCTCGGCCGGCTCGCGCTGGCCGAGGCGTTCGGTCAGCTTGGGCTGACGCGGCTCATCGGCGAGGTGCTGGCGTCGAACGAGGCTTCGCTGCGCTTTCACCGCAAGCTCGGCTTTGAACAAGAAAGCATTCTCGAGGAACACCATCACGACGGCGATACAGCGCATGACGTTCACGTTTTCAGCTTGACGCGCGCGGCCTGGCTGTGCGGCCGCGCCGCCGACGCCACGCCGAAGGCGACACTCGCGCTCGTCCAGCAATGGCTTGAAGCAGGCCGTCTTCATGAGGCCGCCGACACGCTGCGTACATTGCTCGCGACTCACAGCGACGATCCAGCCGCGCAGTTCACGCTCGGCCTGCTGCTGCACGATCGGGGCCAGGCGCTTGAAGCCGAGGCCGCTTATCGCGCCTCGCTCGCCTTGCGCCCGGACCACGAAGTACACAAGCGCTTGGGCAACCTGCTGATGCAGCAAAGCCGTTTCGCCGACGCGGAGCACGCCTACAAACAAGCCTTGACGTTGCACGCGCAAGATGCCGACGCGCTCGCCAATCTCGGCCGCGCGCTCTACGCGCAGCAGCGCTTACCCGAAGCCGCGCTCGCCTCGCATCTGGCCGTGACGATCCGGCCGGAGTACGTCGAGGCCCAGGTGGACGTTGCTTGCGTGCTGCTCGAACTGGGCCGCCTGCGCGAAGCCGAAGCCACGCTGCGCACGGCGATCGCGAAGCGAGCCGACTATGCCGATGCCCATTTCAACCTGGGCCTCGTGCTCGACAAGACTGCGCGTTATACGGAGGCTGAAGCAGCCTATCGCGAGGCGTTGAGACTGCGTCCGGATGCGGGCGCGGCCTACAACAATCTCGGCAACGTGCTTCAGCGATCGGACCGTTTTCATGAAGCGGCCGATATCTACCGTCAGGCGCTCGCGCTCGATCCCCATGCAGCGCCGAGCCATTACAACCTTGCCACCGCGCTGCGCGGGCTCGATCGTCCGCACGAAGCCGAGCCGCACTACCGTCGCGCGCTCGAATCGAAGCCCGACTATTTCGACGCGCAATTCGGCCTCGGAACGCTGCTGCTGAGCCTCGGACGGTTCGAGGAAGGCTGGCGTCTATTCGAATCGCGCTATGCGCTGCCACGCTTTCTCCACTGCCAAACGAAAGCGACGATACCGCTGCCGCAATGGCAGGGCGAATCGCTCGAAGGCCGTTCGTTGCTCGTGTGGCAGGAAGATGGTCTCGGCGATGTGATCCAGTTCGGCCGTTATCTGCCGCTGCTCAAAGCCGCCGGTGCGAAGCGCATCGACATGGTTTGCGCGCCATCGCTGCATCGCCTGTTTGAAAACGTCGAAGGGGTCGATGCGTTGCTCACGCACGATGCGGCCACGGCGAAATACGGCGATTACGATTGCTGGACGAGCTTGCTGAGCGCGCCCGTGCATCTGGGCACAACGCTCGACACGATTCCTCCCGCGCAGTACTTGCAAGTGGACAAGACGCGAGCAGCATACTGGCAAGAACGGCTTGCGGGCCTACCGCCGGGGCCGCGAATCGGTCTCGTATGGAAAGGCAATCCGCGCCATCACAACGACGCCCATCGTTCGCTGAACTCGCTCTCGTTGCTGCTTCCGCTTTGGAGCATCCCCGGGGCGACATTGATTAGTCTTCAGAAGGGACAAGACGAAGACGAAGCGCAGCAGCCGCGTCGATTTCAGCCGCTGCTCGCGCTGGGACACGAGCTGACCGATTTCGCCGATACCGCCGCTTTGATCGCGCACCTGGACCTCGTGGTCTGCGTCGATACCTCCACAGCCCATCTGGCCGGCTCGCTCGGCAAACCGTGCTGGGTACTGCTGCCGTATCACGATCCCGACTGGCGCTGGCTACATGGGCGCAGCGATTCGCCGTGGTACCGGGACACGATGCGTGTGTTCTGGCAGCCGCGGGCCGGCAATTGGTCCGCGCCTGTGGAAGCGGTACTGCAGGGATGCTTAGAGAGATTTTCGAAGTAGACGCCGCCGGTGGAATACCGGCTCTCGAACATATTGGGCACGGGGTCTTACGCCCCCGGGCCCTTGTTCCCCTGCCCTTACGACGCGCTCGCCACATCCGAGGCCGGCCGCATCGCGACCGGCTTCACGGCGTTTTGCAGCGACGGCACGGTAGGCATCGAATCGTTGATCGTCGTCGTGCGTCCGCCGTCGCGGTAGAACGCCAGCTCGGCCGCGCGATTCATGATGAGGATACTGATACGGCGATTCGTCGGCGCATTCGGATCGTTGCCTTGCATCGGCAGCACATCCGCGAGGCCACGCACCTGCAGAACCTTCTCGAGCCGCATCCCACCCGTGACGAGCGCGCGGCGCGCGGCGTTCGCACGATCGGACGACAACTCCCAGTTCGTGTACCCGTCCTCGCCGCCCTGATACGCCACATCATCGGTGTGCCCTGCGATCGAGATGTGATTCTCGACGTCGTTCAGCGCCGCGCCGATCTGCGTGAGGATCGTGACCGCATACGGTTGCATATGCGCACTTCCCGACGCGAACATCGGCCGCTTCTGCGAATCGACGATCTCGATGCGCAACCCTTCGCTAGTAATCGAAATCCGAATCTGGTCCTTGTATGCGTTGAGCGCAGGCACGTGCTCGATCAAGGAAGTGAGCTTTTGCTTCAACTGCTGCAGCCGCTGCATCTCATCGGACGCGAGCTGCGGCGTGATCGTCTGCGCAGGCGGGTTGGGCTGCGTCATCTGCCCAACACCGGGGCGCGTATCCGCGATATTGCTCCCGCCGCCTTGCACGATGCTCGAGGGCGTCGCTGGGCTCGAGTCCTTGCCCGAAAACAACGCCGAAAGCGGCGTATTGAAGTACTTCTCGATGCCTTCCTTGTCGTACTTCGACGTAGAGCCAAGCAGCCACATGAGCAGGAAGAACGCCATCAGCGCCGTGACGAAGTCGGCGTACGCGATCTTCCACGCGCCGCCGTGATGCCCCGCGTGAGCGCCGCCTTTCTTACGCCGTACGACGATGCTCATCGGCCGCTTGTCGGCGGCATCTCTGGAATTTCTATCAGCCATGTTCCACCAGCCGTTTTAGGAAGCAGCGGCCGGCTTCGCGGTCTTCGTCGCTCGCACGGTGTCGTCAAGCTCCTGGAACGTCGGGCGATCACTCGTGAATAGCACTTTGCGGCCGAACTCGACGGCCACCGACGGCGCATAGCCGCTCAGCGATGCGAGCAGCACGGCCTTGACGCACTGGAACGGCTTGGCCGCGGCGCTACCCTTCGCGTGCAACAAGTCGGCCAGGGGCCCAACGAATCCATACGACAGCAAAATGCCGAGGAAGGTGCCGACGAGCGCGGCCGCGATCATCTCGCCCAGAACCGCGGGGGGCGCGCCGACGGAAGCCATCGTATGCACCACACCCATGACGGCTGCGACGATCCCGAAGGCCGGCAGGCCGTCAGCCATCTTTTGCAGCGCATTGGCGACGACCGATTCTTCGGCGTGATGCGTCGTCAACTCTTCGTCCATCAGGTCCTGCATTTCGAGGACATTGATGTTGCCCGTCGACATCATGCGCAGATAGTCGGTGATGAAATCGAGCAAATGATGATCGCCGGCGATCACCGGATACTTTTGAAAGAGCGGGCTTTGGTCGGGCGCGTCGACGTCGGCCTCGAGCGCCATCATCCCTTCCTTGCGCGCCTTCTGCATGAGTTCGTAAAGCAGCGCGATCAACTCCAAGTACTTCGCCTTGTCGTAACGCGGACCCTTGAAGCAAGCAGGCAAGCTCTTGATCGTTCTCTTCAACGTCGTGATGGGGTTGGCCACGATGAACGCGCCGAAGGCTGCACCGAAAATGCACAGCAGCTCGAACGGCTGAATCAGCGCGAATAGATGCCCGCCCTCGCCGACGAAGCTGCCGATCACGGCGCCGAGCACCATGATCCATCCGATTGCGACAAACATAAAAACTCTCTCCAATAGCCACGGGGCGCACATGCTAAGGCATGCCGCGCGCGACGTCGCGACGAACGGTGGTTCGTGGTCCTATCGGTTTTTTAGTGCAAGACGGCGCTTGTCGAGCCCGTGCCGTGCGACCGATCGCGACGAGGGCTGCGACGCAACCTCGTATTCGTTCATACCTGGCTAACGGCTAGAAGGCGCAATAGCTAAAGGGTTCGCTGCGATTTAAAACTCGGGCCGGACACTTGACAGCGCACGACCGGCGTGAATGGCCGATCGGCGAAGGACGTGCTTGCCGATGCGTTGCTTGAAACGTACCTGGCGGCGCTGATCGGCGACTTCGAGCGTTTGCGTGAAGATGCGCCGGCGCTGGATGTCGCGGCTTTAGCTCATCGTCTCGCGCGTGCGTTGCTCTCGTTTCGCGCGGCGCATCCGGCCTTTGCGCCGCTTGTCGAGGCACCGGGCCGCTCGCTACCGGCGGCGGTCGGCGTGCGCCAGCGCCTTCGCTCCGAGATTGCCGCCGTGCTGTGCGCGAAGGCGCCGCGGATGAAGGCAGGTGAGGCGCAGGTGCGCGGCGCGGTGGTTCAGCAACTGATGAAGGCGGCGGTGGCGCTCCATGGGGAGGCGTCGTTCACGCACCGTGCGGCAGCAATCGATGAGTTGGAACGCTTGATGAAGATCTATTTGGATGAGGTGTTGGAGCGGTAAGCGGGTAGGGCTGCAGCACGGGGCAGGCCGCGAGAGCACGCTTTACTGCACGTCGACTGATATTCGCTTCCTGGTTGCGGTGAGCCGCGCAGACGGGCTTAGCATCTCGCACATCGATGATGGGCGACCACATGCGGGTCGCCGCCCCTGACGCTGTGTCAACTGCGGTTGACATCGCTGTGCACCATGGATTACATTCTCAATGTTGGACATCCGAACGACTGAAGTATTCGAAGCCTGGTTTAACGGCCTGCGCGACCGTCTCGGCAAACGTCGCATTCAGGCGCGTATCGACCGGTTAGCGATGGGTAATTCCGGGGACTGTAAATCTGTCGGCGCCTCGGTTACCGAGCTACGCGTTGATCACGGCCCTGGCTACCGCGTGTACTACGTGCAGAGAGGCACCGTGCTCACCGTTCTGCTGTGCGGCGGTGACAAGTCGTCCCAAGAAACGGACATTCGGACAGCCCACAAGATGCTTAGCCACCTCGATTGGGAGTGATTCGCTATGGAAAAGATCAAAACCCGCCCTTGGGACTCATCCGATTACCTCAAGACCGAAGAGGATATTGCCGAGTACTTCGACGCGTGCCTGGTCGAAGGGGGCGACGATCCCGCCTTCATCGCGCATGCACTAGGCGTGATCGCGCGTGCACGTGGTATGTCGCAGGTGGCTCGCGATGCGGGAATCTCCCGTGAGGGGCTGTACAAAGCGCTATCGGTCGAGGGCAATCCCACGTTTGGAACTATCTTGAAGGTCATCAAAGCGCTTGGGCTGCAATTGCACGGAGCCAAGGCTTCCGCTTGACCGCTGTGCAAATTTGCGTCATTAAACCGAGCGCGATGACCGCATAAAGAGCGCTCGCTTGCGGGCCAGCGCCGGCGACGCACGCAGTCGCAAGCAAGCCTCCCCGGGGCTCATTACAATAGTGCGATTCTTCCGTGCCAGCTCCGCCCAATAGACGGCAGCGGCCGGCACTATCCCCCGCTCCTCGTGATGAACCCAAATACTTCCAACCGGCGTGCGCCCGCGCGGGCGTCGAATTCGCCGCGCTTTCTGCTGTTCTTGATCTGCCTGTTCGCGTCTGCAGGACAGTTGGCCATCGACATCTATGTTCCCGCCCTACCCGCGATGGCGCGTTACTTCGCCACTTCACCGCAGGCGATTCAATCGAGCGTATCCGGCTACATGGCCGCCTATGCGCTGGGCCAGCTCATGTTCGGCCCGATCGCCGACGCGTACGGACGCAAGCGAGTGCTAGCGTTCGGCCTCATCGTCTATACGATCGGCTGTTTGCTTTCGCTAAGCGCGCCGAACCTTGAAACGTTCGTTTTTGCGCGCTGCCTGCAGGGCTTGGGCATCGCTGCGACGAACTTGCTCGCCAAAGCGATCATCACCGATTCGTTTTCCGGGCAAGCCTTGATGCATGCGTTCACCTACATGGCGATCGCTTGGGGACTCGCGCCGATCGTCGCTCCCGTCATCGGCGCGCACCTGCAAACGTGGTTCGGCTGGCACGCGTGCTTGGTTTTCCTGCTCGTTTATTCGCTGCTCATGTGGGGCACGCTCTGGCGCTATCGCGAGACACTGCCGGCGCCGGTGCATTTAGAGGTCCGCACGCTCGCAAAGAATGCGGCGATGGTGCTGTCGAGCCCCGTGTTTCAAAGCTGTTTTCTTGCACAAGGGATCTGCTACAGCATCCTGCTCGTGTTCAACATAGTCGGACCGTTCATGGTTCAGACCACGCTGCATAAGGACCCGACTTACTTCGGCTATCTGGCGCTCGGCATCGGGATGATGTACTTCCTCGGCGGGCTGTCGAATCGTATCCACGGCCCGCGGCTGCCTAGCGCGGAAACGCGGCTGCGTGTGGGGGCGCGGGTGATGGTGGTGGCGTCGGTGGCGATGCTCGCGCTCGCGCTGACGGTTGGCCTGCGCGTATGGACGCTGGCCGTGCCCGTACTTGTGATGGGTCTTTGCGCCGGTGCGATGTATCCGACGCTGATGGCGAAGGGTAACTCGCTGTTCCCGCATATCGCGGGCTTGACGAGCGCGATTCTCGGCTGCGCGCTGCTACTCGTTTCTTCGGCGATGATGGGGCTTGCAGGTTTCGTATCGGTGCACACGCTGGTGCCGCTCGCGGTGTTCTTCGTGATTCTTGCTGGCGCAGTTGTCGTGATGGTGACCAAGTTGCTGCGGCATCTGTCGCAGGTGGACAGCGGCCGGGCGGAGCGTTGCAGGAGTAAAGCGGCTTAAGAGGCGTTTGCGCGCTGCGCTCCTTTGAGGAGCCAGTCGACGAAGGCGCCACTGTCCGGGCCCTCCCCTTCAGCGTTGCGCGTGTAGATCCATGTTCCGCGATCGACCGGCGAAAAACCTAGCGGGGCGATCAGCGTGCCGTTGAGAATCTCGTGGCGAACGAGAAACTCGGGCGCGACGGCAAACCCCAATCCACCCTTCGCCGCCTCGATCGATAAGGACAACGATTCGAATGCGACGCCGCTGCGGAAATCGAGTTTGAGCCCAACGGCATCGGCCCATTCGCTCCACGCATCCGATCGCGATCTCGCGTGCAGGAGCGGCACATCGCGTATCTGCTCGAGCGCGGCGGGTGGCGCCGGCCAGTTTGGCGAGCACACCGGGCCGATTCTGTCGGTTACCAAGCGCGTGATGTCGGCCCCTTCCACCGGCGAGGGCGAGTGCCCGCTCAGTATCAGCACGTCAACCTTGCCGCCCAAGAGCGCGTCCACCGTCGTCCGGGTTTGAAAATGCAACAGCAGATCGGGATGTTCTTGCGCGAATCCCTCGATGCGCGGGAGCAGCCATTGGGCGAGAAAAGTGGTGGAACACGCAATCGACAGCGCGGGGCTGGCCGCTTCGGACCGTATCTGTTGACACTCTTGCTCCAAAATCCCAAAAGCGTGCGTGCACACCTGACGCAACCGCGCACCGTTGCGCGTGAGGCGCACGCCGCCGCTGTGGCGGTCGAACATGCGCTGGCCAAGCCACTCCTCCAATGCCCTCATCTGATGACTGATCGCACCATGGGTCATGCCGAGCGACGCGGCCGCGCTCGAAAAGCTCGAATACTCCGCGACCGCCTCAAAGCTCAACAGCGTGCGGAGAACGGGAAGCCGCGTCATGGGGTTGCTAATTTTCTTCACAGCGCATGTTCAGAAATTTCGTTCGTGTTTGAGTGCGCGCCATCTTAACATCCAGCCATTGCGCAACATCTATGACATTTGACTAGGAGGAACGATGTATTCGGATATCGTGCAGGAGCTCCAAGGCGTGCACGAGGTCTCTGAAAGGTTAGGCACAGCTGTGAGCATATTTGGCAGCGCACGCGTGGCTGCCACGTCGCCTATCTTTGAATTGGCCATGCAAGTCGCGTATAAGCTGGCCATTCGTGGTTATGCGGTGATTTCGGGCGGGGGCCCAGGCATCATGCGCGCGGCGTTGGAAGGGGCGCGCGCCGGCGGATCGCCCGCGATCGGCTTCAACATCAAGCTGCCTTTCGAGCCTCTCGATACCGAGCAACAGGATATCTCGCTTACGTTCGAGCATTTCTTTACGCGTAAGTTTGCGTTCAGCCGCTGCTCCGATGCCTTCGTCGTCATGCCGGGTGGAATGGGGACGCTCGATGAATTGTTCGAAGTTCTCACGCTCATACAAACTCAGAAATTAGAGGCACGCCCTGTCGCGTTGGTCGGCTCGGATTTTTGGCGCGGACTGCTGCAATGGCTACGCATGCACCCGGTCGCACTAGGGCTGATCGGCGTGGAGGAGATCGATTCGATCGCGCTCTGCGATAGTGCCGACGACGTTGTCTCATTTCTTGGCGAACGGCTCGGCCGTTAGCGAAATCGGCTCGTCAGCCGGCATCGATTGCTGCAGACACCTTCTGGAGAGAGAAGGTCGTTGTTTTTATAAATCAATAAAACGGAGTGTATTTTCGATGGAAACTTCCACCCCACAACTGGTCATGTTTACTGGTGGCCGTGACAGTACGCTTGCTGCGTGCCTGTTGATGTTGAAGGGAACGCCTGTTCACCTATTCAGTGCAAATAGCGGGTGTTCGATCCATCGCGGCATCCTTTCGTATCGCGTCGACGAGCTGAAACGCCGCTTCGGCGAACTGGTCGTGACCCATGTCGTGGAAGACATCAGCGGCGCATTCCGCAGCATCGCCATCGCCTCCCTAGAGGACGACATCATCCAGGACAAGAAGAATTTGGTCCTTCTTGGTGAAAAGATCGCGATTCACGCGCACGTCATCAACTACTGCAAACGAAACAACATCCAAGTCATCAATGACGGGATCGCCTCATATCAAAGAGAGTTCCCCGAGCAGCGCATGGTTGCGAAGGAATACTTCGTCGACTTTATGAAAGAGTACGGCATCTCGTACCGCAGCCCCATTTATGATTTCGCCAAGTCTGTCGACGACGTGAAGTACCGCCTTTTGCAACTTGGCGTATCGACCAAGTCGCTTGAAGGAATTTCGATTTTTGCCGATAGCTTTTCGACCCCATCGGATGAAACGATTCTGTCGTACCTCGATAGAAAAGAGCGAATCTGTCGAGACATCATCGATTTGCTTGCCGGTCGCGCTGGAGAACATCAACAGGCCACAGAGACGGCAGGGTTGAACGATTCGACGGGCCAAGAGGGCGTCGCAGCGAATTCATGGAGTCAAGCTGCATGATCGAGAAATGCGCCGCGATCATCATCAGCGAGCGTCGCCTTCTTGTGGTGCGCAAGCGAGGTTCATCGGTGTTTATTTCGCCTGGCGGAAAGATCTCCGCAGGCGAAGCGCCACTCGATTGTTTGCGCCGGGAGTTACAGGAAGAACTTCGCGTGGAACTGGTGGGCGCCGAGCCTTTCGGCACGCATGTACGGCCCGCCGCCGACGAAGATTCGCAGATTCGGATCCATTCATGGCTTGCCACCATATCGGGTGCATGCACGCCGAACTCGGAGATCGAGGAGATACGATGGATTCGAGGCGGCGACACGTTTGCGGTCGGCTCGGTATTCGCGGACTGCGTCATGCCGGAACTGATTCGGGTCGGCCTCCTCGATGCGTAAGGCAGTGCGCCATGACGGAGCGGGGCCATGGGAAGACGCGGCTGCGCTTCACCCTGATTTGCAGGGCGAACACGCGCGCGGCTACTATCGCTCTTGCTCTGCATTGCGCAGGGAACTGAAGGCGCTCGTGGCAGACAGCCTCGCGATCGAGCATGATTTGTTCTTGCTGTCCAACACCACGCATGCGGTGATGACGGCGATGGCGGGGCTCGCCGCTGACGGCATCGCGCTGCGCGTCAACGCGAGCACCTATCCGCCATACGCCGCTTTGCCTTCATGGCCGGGTGTCGCCGGCATAGCGGAAACGTCCGTGCTGACCCATGTGGATCCGCTTTCCGGCGCCGTGTCGATCGTCTCTTCCAATGGCGCAGTGCCGTCCGTTCTCGATGCAGCACAATCGTTCGGCACCATCCGCCACCATCGGGAGAGCCTGCGGGCCGATGTCCTCCTGTGCCCGCTCCATAAACATGCCGGTATCAGCGCTGGCCTTGGCCTGCTTGCGATCCGCAAAGACGTAAGTTTGTCCGGCCTGCGCGCCTATGCCGAAGTCGCGGAAGCTGGCGCTTGCTCTCGAGCCTTGCTAGCGCACGCGGTCAAGCGCGTTCGGCTGCTCGCGGGCCAGCTCGCGAATTTGATGTCTCTCGAGATCGACGAAGCCAGCCGGGCTGGGCTCAAAGCAGCGGGAATAGACGTACTAACGCCCATGGGTGCGGGGTTGCCCTTTGTTTGCGTGAGCGGCATCGATCCCGAGCGCGCCGCCAGTGCGTGCAGTAGCGTCGAACTGCAGGTGAAGGCATTTCGCACGCAGAACATAGTCAGGATTTCGGGTGCGATTCGCGGAGCAATCGATAGTGCACCTGTCGACTGCTCGCCGATGCTGGAGCGAGCGCTTTCAATCATCGCGAGGGAAAGCCCATGAGCGCGAACGGATCGCGGAAAGGACTCATATTCGCCTTGCTTGGCGCATTGGCGCTGAGTTTCGATACTTTGCTGTTGCGCTTGATAAACGGCCAACCGCTTCAGGTGGCGTTCTGGCGCGGCGCGTTAATGTTTGCCGCTGGCGCGCTCGGCGCGCTGATCGTGCGTCGCCGTTCCGGTTCCTCCAACATGGCCGCTGGCCGCATCGAACTCGCCATAGCCGCATGTTACGGATTGTCGTCCGTGACTTTCGTCATCAGCGCAATGATGACCAGCATTTCGAACATGCTAACCATCGTTGCGACGGCGCCACTGTGGGCGGCAATCGGCGCGGGGGTGTTCTACCGAGACTGGCCGCCGCTGAGAACGTGGCTGGGATGCACCGCCGCGTTGCTCGGGATCGTCATCGTCATGTGGCCGACGTTATCAGCCGGCGCGCACGTTGGCCTGGGAGACGGCCTCGCCTTGGCGACGGCTTTATTGATGGCATCCGCCTTCCTGTTGTCTCGCGGCTCGCGTGCCAATCTGGCGTTCGCCCCCGCATGGGGAGGGTTACTGGTCGCCGTCACGCTCGCGCCTTTGGTTCCGGCATTCCGTTTCTCCAGCGCTCATCAGTTCGTTTTGATGTTCGCGGAAGGGGCGCTACTCCTTCCGTTAGCGCTCGGGTTGATCGCCACGGCACCCCGCTATTTGCCTGCCCCGCAGGTTGGGATGTTTTTATTGCTCGAAACCATATTGGGGCCGTTTTGGATATGGGCCGTTCTCGGAGAGATGCCAACGCGGTATGCGTTGGCCGGCGCAGCGATCGTCATCGTGTCGCTCGTTGCGCAATATCCGTCGGCCGGAGCCACGTCGAGGCAGTCGTCCCACGCTGAGAGAACGGTGACAGGACCACGACAACGACA
>CAYRLJ010000013.1:44291-60762 GCA_964425025.1 uncultured Burkholderia sp.
CCGGCCTGCGCAGCCGCAAGCAGCGCTTGCGCGGTCCTGTGCGTCGTCCTTTTCACTTTAGCGAACGGCTTGCTGTTTGCCCGGAATTCCCTGCCCGCGCAACGAGCAGCCCGACGTCTCCGTGACAAAGATCAGCGCAATCGCGCCAATCACGCACGCGGCCATCATGTAGTACGCCGGCACCAGCGCGTTGCCGGTTCGCGCAATCAGCCAGTCGTTCAGCATCGGGGCGGTGCCGCCGAAGATCGAAGTCGATACGTTATACGCAATTGCCATCCCCGCATAACGAACCTGAGTCGGGAACATCGCGGGAAACATCGCTGAAATGCTCGCGAGTTGCGGCACGTACAACAGGCCCAGCACCGAAAAGCCCACGAGCGCGCCGATCACCCCGGTCTTCATCAACATGAACATCGGAATCGCCGCCAGGAAAAGCCCGACCAGCGAAAACCACCAGACGCTCTTGCGACCGACGCGATCCGAGAATGTGCCCGCCAAAGGGAGAAACACCATCATCGCGAGCATGCCGATTAGCGGTACCAGCAACGACATGTTGTCGCTCATGCCGAGCTGCTTCTGCATGAACGTCGGCATATAAGCGAGCAGGACGTAGTTGACGACGTTCAGCGCGATCACCAGTCCCCCGAGCAGGATCAGCGGTTTCCAATAGTCGCCCACCAGCTTCTTCAGCGTCACACACGTATGCTGCTCCTGATGCTTCGATTGTGCGAGCTCACGAAAAACCGGCGTATCTTCAAGCTTCGAGCGCAGATAAAAGCCGATCAGCCCGAGCGGCGCCGCGATCAGAAACGGCAGACGCCATCCCCATGCATGCATCGCAGTGGTGCCGAGTACCACCGAACAACCGAGCATCAGCAACGCGCCAAGCGAAAAACCCGATAGCGTCGCGAACTCGAGGAAACTGCCGCAAAAACCGCGCTTTTTATCGGGCGCATATTCGGCCATGAAGGTCGCGGCGCCGCCATATTCGCCGCCCGTCGAAAAGCCCTGAATCATTCGCAGGACGATCAACGAGGCCGGCGCCCACCAGCCGATGCTCGCATAGGTCGGCACCAATCCTACAAGCAGCGTCGCGACCGACATCATGATGATCGTCAGCGCGAGTACATGCTTGCGGCCCAGGCGGTCGCCGAGCGGCCCCCAGAACAGGCCGCCGAGCGGGCGCACCAGAAATGAAATGGCGAACGTAGCGAGCGCGAATAACATGGCTTGCGCGGTATTGCCCGGAAACAGCGCGGCCGAGATATAGGTAAGGCCATATGCGTAGATGCCGTAATCGAACCATTCGGTCGCATTACCGAGCGCCGACGCGGCGATTGCGCGTCGCAACAGGCTATGCGCCTGCGGTTGCGCGTCGGCGCCGCTCCATGAATGTACGTAATCCATTTCCCCTCCTCAATTGAGCCATGTGGCGCAGGCAACGTCGCCTGAATCCACAATACCGGCGGCGCTTGCCCGTAACGATGTCCTAGTACGATGCGACCGTCGGGGTTTTCCATGAACTGCGAGGGGATGCGGTAATCGATACCCGCGTGTCGGTTTCGCGTTGCACGCACCGAGACAAAATAACCCGCTGTTTCAGCGCTCGATCAACGGCAGCGTCATCAAACGCCCTTGCCCGGGCCGCGGCGCGCTTTGGCCGCACAATCGCAAACACATCCATGCGGTCGCGAGATTGCTGCTCACTACCGGCTTGCCGATCGCCGCTTCGATGCGAGCAATGATCGCCGCCGCCCGCACCGCGGTGCAGGAAATAAATAGCGCGTCTGACTCATCTGCGATTGCTTCGCGTGCGAACGCGACGATATCGTCGTGCGAGAGCCGCGCCATTTCCCGGTCGTCGGTCAACCCGATACACGAGAAGCGATCGATAGCGAAACCCTGTTCGGCAAAGTACTCGGCCATCGGTCGGCTCGTTTCGACCGTATAAGGCGTCAGTACACTGATGCGGCGCGCACCGAGCGTATTGAGTGCGATGACGGCGGCCGCGGTCGGCGTAACGACTCGGGCAGATCGCTTCGCCGCACCAATGGCCTGCGCGATCTGCGCATCGCCGATCATCACGGAGGCCGACGTGCACGAATACATCACCACGTCGAGCGCTTCGCCGGGCAGGATCATCGCCGCACCCGCCGTCAGCGACGGCTGCATCGCGCGGAGATTCTCGCGCGTAACCGGGTTCGCATACGGCACGCGATTCACGTAAATACCGATCCGCTCATTCGCTACGAGTGCAGCGAAATCCGGCTCGGTCGTGTGATCGGTGGCAAGAATCACGAGGCCGATCCGTTTGTCGAAGGGGCGTTCGACCAACCCCGGCGCGCGTTTTAGCTGTTCGATCGTTATCGCCATCGCTCAATGCCCCGGAGCGGGGAAGCGCTTTTCCAGCAATCTGATAAAGGCCACCGCAATCAGGCTGATCACCAGGAACAGTACGCCGACGAGTGTCATGGGTTCGAGATAGCGGTAGTCCGTGTTCGCAATGATCTTCGCCCGATTCATCAGTTCGAGGACGGTGATGGCCGACAGCAGCGGCGTTTCCTTGAACATCGAGATCAGGTAATTGGCAAGGGCCGGCAGCATCGGCGGTACGGCCTCGGGCAGAATCACGTGCTGCCATGTGTGCGCGGGACTCAAGTTGCAGGCTTTCGCGGCCTCCCATTGCCCACGCGGAATGCTTTCGATCCCGGCACGGTAGACCTCGGCCGCATAGGTCGCGTAATGCAGGCCGATCGCGAGCACGCCGGCCGCGAGCGCCGGCATCCGTATGCCGATATCCGGCAACACGTAGAACACGAAATACAGTTGTACCAGCAATGGGGTGCCGCGAATAAAACCCGAAACGGCTGACGTACCGCGCGACACAACACGATTCGGCGCGAGCCGCATGATCGCAATCGCGAGCCCGACCACCGCCGCCACGACCGCGCCGAGCAGGGTCGCCAGCACGGTGATCTTCAGCCCTTGCAGCAAGATCGGCATAATCTCGCGCACGAAGCTCCAGTCCCATTCCATGTCATCTCCTCATTCGATCGAGACCGAAGCTCATCCGGCTTTCCAGCTTGCGCATACCGAACGAGATCAGGCACGCCAGCGCGAAGTACAGCGCGAGAATCGCCGCAAAGGGAATCAACGTGTTGCCGGTTTGCGAGCGGACCACCTGGGCCTGGAACGTCATGTCGCCGAGCGAGATCAGCGAGACGACCGCCGTGCCCTTCAGTAATTCGATTGCGTTGTTGCCGAACGTGGGCATCATCAGCGGCAGCGCCTGCGGCAGGATCACGTGGCGCATCCGCTGATACGTAGAGAGGTTCAGCGCAATGCACGCGCTGCGCTGCTCATGGCCGATCGCCGAGACCGCGCCGCGGACCACTTCCGCTCCGTATGCGCCGACGTTCAGACCGAGGGCGAGCACACCGGCCTGCAGCGGTGTCAGCGAAAAACCGATCATCGGCAGCACGAAGTACGCCCAGAACAGCTGCACGAAGATCGACGTGCCGCGAAAGAACTCGATATAGGATGTGGCCAGCGCGCGCACCACGAAGAAGCGCGACAGGCGAGCGAGACCCGCGGCGAACGCCATCACGAGCGCAAGCACCGCGCCTATCAGCGTCAGTTCGACGGTTGTCTGCGCCCCCTTCAGAATCAGCAGCAAATAGCCGGACCAGTGGCTCATCGATCCACCTCGCGAACAACAACGTAACGGTGGCCACGCGCGCTTGAACTTCGCCTTGCGCGCATGGCGGCTTCGCGCGGGATTACTGCTTTGCCGCGCAGAGCTTATCGCGGCTCGCGGACATCGCCGCCTTCGCCGAAAAGCCATAGGGTTCGACGATCTTCGCGAACTCGCCGGACTCCTTCATCTTCTTCAGCTCGACGTCGAATGCATCGCGCAATGCGGTGTCCTGCTTGCGGAACGCGACGCCGTCGCATTGCACCGGCGTGTTCTGCACTGGCGCGATCGATTCGAGGTTCGCGTCTTTCGCCTTCTCGAGCAGATCGCTGATCGACAGCAGCGGCAGCGCGAATGCATCGATGCGGCCGTCCTGCAGCATCTTCAAGCCGCTCTGGCCGTCCGGCACGATGATCATGCGATCGCTAGGAATGTTCGCGGCGGTCGCGAGCTTCTGCTCGGTGGTGCCGCCTTCCACGCCGATGACCGCCTTCGGATCCTTGGCGATATCCTCATACGACTTAATGCTTTTTGTGTTCCCCTTCTTGACCGCGAACGCCTCGACCGCGCACAGCACCGGCTGCGAATACGCGACGGCCGCACAGCGCTGCGGCGTCATGAACAGCCCCGCCGCAATCGCGTCGTGACGTCCTACCGCGAGGCCGGGGATCATCGCGCCATACTCGGAGACCGACGCGACGACGTCGTTGACACCCAACTTCTTGAATACCGCCCGCGCGACATCCGGCGCCGCGCCGGTAACCTTGCCGTCGGCGCCGACCGCCGTGAACGGCGGCTCATTCGCAATCGCGATGCGCGCGAAACCTTGCTGCCGCAGTTGAGCGAGCTTATCGTCGGCAGCGTGGGCGAGTCCCGCCAATGTGAAGAGCGACAACCCTCCGGCAATCAGAATCCCCTTCAGCTTCATTTTGTGTCTCCTAAGGCGTGGTGGTATTACCTGCTAGTGGGCGATGTGCAACCTAGAAACAATCCTTGCGTTCAGATCCGGTGCCCCGCGGCGATGATTTTGCGCAGGAAGGCCTGGGTCCTCTCGTGGGTAGGATGGGTGAAGATGTCCTCGGGCTTGCCTTGCTCGACGATGCGGCCGCGATCGAAAAACAGCACGCGATCCGCGAAGTCGTGTGCGAAGCCCATTTCGTGTGTGACGAGCAGCATCGTCATATCGGTTTCGCGCGCGAGCCGCTGCATCACGTTCAGCACTTCTTCGACGAGTTCAGGGTCGAGCGCGGAAGTCACTTCGTCGAACAGCATGATCCTTGGCGCAAGCGCGAGTGCGCGCGCGATCGCGACGCGCTGCTTCTGTCCGCCTGACAGTTGCGCGGGCCGGCTGTTCGCCTTATCGGCCATTCCGACCATGTCGAGCAGTTCGAGCGCGCGCTTTTCCGCGGACGCGCGGCTCTCGCCCTTGGTCAATATCGGCGCGAGCGTCACGTTCTCGAGCACACTCTTGTGGGGAAAGAGATTGAAGTGCTGAAAAACCATGCCGATCTTCTCGCGCATCTTTCGCAGATGCCGCTCGTTCGCCGGCACCATTTCAGCGCCGCGCGACATATGGAACAGCTGTTCGCCGTCCACTTCGATATGGCCGCCCTCGATCGTCTCGAGCGTCATCAGAATGCGCAGGATCGTCGTCTTGCCCGAGCCCGACGGCCCGATCAAGGCGAGCTTTTCGCCGGGCATCACGTCGAGCGACAGTTCGTCGAGTACGGTCAGTGCGCCATATCGCTTGGTGATCCGATCGATGCGGATCAGCGGCTTCACGCTCGGCTCATCATCGCGCCGGGCATCGTTGTCGGCGGGCGCGGCGGTGCGGGGGGAGGAAAAATTCGCCGGGGCCATGTTTGCAGCGCTCTGCAGATCGGTAGCAACTCGCGCGGTATTCATATCGACTCGATCCCGTTCGTCATACGTGCCTTCCGTGAATGAAATGCTGCAGCGGATCAGGAACAACCCGTGATGCCAAGGAGAATACAAAGCCATATTTGCATTCCAATTGCTCTAGAACAATTCTTTTTTCCGCCCGGCGACGTGCGGCCAAGACAGCCACGCCGCGAACCGCAGTACGCCAGGAAGATTGAACTAGCACATTCCGAGCCCTGCTTTCAGGGCATTAGACTGGGGCGAGAAATAGCCGTGGACGCCCATTTCACGTGCACCGGGCGCCATTTTTCGCAACGACGTCATGCTCAGACAGAGAGAGGGGAAGATGTCAGATACGACGCAAAACGAATCGCGAATTGAGGCGCCCGTCGTGCGCCTGCCGTTCGAACGCGATGAATACGCAGCGCGCCTTGCCAAAACGCGCAAAGCCATGCAGGCGGCCGGCATCGAGCTTTTGATTGTGTCGGACCCAACCAATATGGCCTGGCTCACCGGCTATGACGGCTGGTCGTTCTACGTCCATCAGTGCGTATTGCTCGCGCTAGACGGCGAGCCCGTCTGGTTCGGCCGCGGCCAGGACGCAAACGGTGCAAAGCGCACCGTTTTCATGCGGCACGATCAGATCGTCGGCTATCCCGATCATTACGTGCAATCCACGGAGCGGCATCCGATGGACTACCTCGCGCGCGACGTGATCGCGGCGCGCGGCTGGGACAAGGCCAAGATCGGCGTCGAAATGGACAACTACTATTTCAGCGCCGCCGCTTATCGCTCCCTCGTCGCGCATCTGCCCGATGCGAAATGGCAGGACGCGACCGCCCTCGTCAACTGGCAGCGCGCGATCAAATCGCCGCGCGAGATCGAGTACATGCGTGTGGCCGCCCGCATCGTCGAAAAAATGCACGCGCATATCGTCGAGCGAATCGAGCCGGGCATGCGCAAGAATGACCTCGTCGCGGAGATCTACCGCACGGGTATCGCCGGCGTCGACGGTTATGGCGGCGACTATCCCGCGATCGTGCCGTTGCTGCCGACCGGCGCCGACGCGGCCGCCCCGCATTTGACCTGGGACGACACGCCGTTTGCGAACGACGCCGGCACCTTCTTCGAAATCGCCGGCTGCTTCAAGCGTTATCACTGCCCGCTATCGCGCACCGTGTATCTCGGCAAACCGCCGAAGCATTTCGTCGAAGGGGAGCGCGCGGTCGTGGAAGGCATCGAAGCCGGCCTTGCCGCGGCCAAACCGGGCAATAAGTGCGAAGACATCGCCAACGCATTTCTTGCGGTGCTGCACAAATATGGCATCGAGAAGAACAGCCGCTGCGGCTATCCGATCGGCGCGAGCTATCCGCCGGACTGGGGCGAGCGCACGATGAGCCTGCGCCCGGGGGACAAGACCGTCCTCCAACCCGGCATGACGTTCCACTTCATGCCGGGCCTCTGGCTCGACGATTGGGGCCTTGAAATCACCGAAAGCATTCTGATTACCGAGTCCGGCGTCGAGGCCTTCTGCAAGACGCCACGCAAGTTGTTCGTTAAGCCTTGATCCCGTCGGCGTCGCGTATGCATCAATTCGCGACGCCGACTTTTTTTCCGGCGAAGGGGAACATGCTTCCGAAAACGATGAAGGCCGTCGTGCTGACCGCGCACGGCGGCCTCGACAAACTCGTCTATCGCGAGGACGTGCCCGTGCCCGTCTGCGCGCGGGGCGAAGTGCTGATCGATGTGACGGCGTGCGGCCTCAACAATACCGACGTATGGGTTCGCCAGGGCGCGTACGGTACGGACGACGACCCGAATGCGGTCTCGACGTGGCGACGCGGCCGCTCGACGCTGACCTTTCCGCGCATTCAAGGCGCGGACATTGTCGGGCGCGTGGTTGCGGTGGGGCCCGGAGTCAGCGATGCCCGTCTTGGCGAGCGCGTGATCGTCGACGCGTCGATCTATAACCGCGACGACGACAGTCTCGCCGATATCGACTACATCGGTCACGGCCGCGACGGCGGTTACGCCGAGTTCGCAACGGTGCCCACGGAAAACGCGCATCGTGTCGACTCGACGTTTTCCGACGCGGAACTCGCCACGTTCTGGTGCGCCTATCACACCGGCGAGCAGATGATCGAGCGCGCGGACGTCAAACGCGGCGAAACGGTACTAATAACGGGCGCGTCGGGCGGTGTCGGCTCGGCAATCATTCAGCTATGCCGCGCGCGCGGTGCGATTCCGTATGCCGTGGTCAGCAAGGGCAAGGAAGAAGCGGTGCTCGCGCTCGGCGCGCAAGGCGCGATGCTGCGCGAGACCGGCGATTTCGCCGCCGACGTCGAGCGCATGACAGGCGGCGCGCCGGTCGACGTGGTGGCCGATCTAGTCGGCGGTGCGCTGTTCGGCAAGCTGCTGAACGTGCTGCGGCCCGAAGGGCGCTATACGACGGCGGGGGCGATCGCCGGGCCCGTCGTACAGCTCGATCTGCGCACGATGTACCTGAAGCAGTTGCAGTTGAACGGTTCGTCGCAGGGCACGCGCGGCGCGTTCAAGCGCGTACTCGACTATATCCAGAGCGGCACGATCCGGCCGGTCCTCGCCGCGACGTATCCGCTGTCGAAGTTTCATGAAGCGCAGACGCGGTTCATGGAAAAGCGCTTCGTCGGCAATATCGTCGTGGTTCCGGATCGGCATTGTGGCGATGCGGCCTCGCAATAGAGCCTTCAATAAAGCCTTAAAACAGCCATAAAAAAACGCCGGCCGCTTATCCTCCGCGGCCGGCGTTTCCCTTTTCCTCAACGCCTCAAACAGAGGCCGCCTTCGTCAGGACTTCCGACGCGACCTCGTCTACCGCCTCGCGCGTCAGCTTCACGATTTCGTCCACATCGCTGCGCGACGCCACCAGCGGCGGTGCGAAGCCGAGAATGTCGCCGTGGGGCATCGCGCGTGCGATCAGTCCGCGCCGCATCGCCGCCGCCGACACGCGCGGCCCGACCTTCAGCGCCGCATCGAATGGCTGACGGGCCTGCTTGTCAGCCATGAACTCGAGCGCGGCCAACATGCCCGCGCCGCGCACTTCGCCCACCAACGGGTGCGAATCGAATGCGGCATGCAACTGTTCGAGCAGATACGCGCCGGTTTGCGCGGCGTTCTGCGTCAGATTCTCGCGCTCGAGAATATCGAGGTTCGCAAGCGCGGCCGCCGCGCAGATCGGATGGCCCGAGTAGGTCCAACCATGCCCCATCGGACCGAATTCCTGTGACGCCTTGTCGATCACATCCCACACGCCTTCGCTCACGATCACGCCGGAGAGCGGCGCATACGCGCTCGTCAGCCCTTTGGCGACGGTAATCAGATCCGGCCTGATGCCGAAATGCTGCGCGCCCATCTTCGACCCCAGCCGGCCGAAACCGCACACCACTTCGTCGGAGATCAGCAAGATGTCGTGCTTCTTCAGAACTTCCTGGATCGCGGCCCAATAGCCTGCCGGCGGCGGCAGGATACCGCCCGTGCCCATCACCGGTTCCGCGATGAAGGCGGCGATCGTGTCGGCGCCTTCGCGCGCGATCAGTTGTTCGAGTTCCTCGACACAGTACGCGACGAACTGCGTTTCGTTCATACCGGCCGGCGCGTGCCGGTACCAATGCGGACACACAGTGTGCTTGACGCGCTCGATCGGCAGATCGAAGTATTGATGAAAGCTCGGCAGGCCCGTGAGGCTGCCTGTGACGATGCCCGAACCGTGGTACCCGCGCTGGCGCGAGATGATCTTCTTTTTGTTCGGCCGGCCTTTGACATTGTTGTAGTACCAGACCAGCTTGATCTGCGTTTCGTTCGCGTCCGAGCCCGACATGCCGTAATACACCTTCTTCATGCCATGCGGCGACCAGTCGATGATGCGCGACGACAGTTCGATGATCGTATCGGTCGAATGCCCCACATACGTGTGGTAATAGGCGAGCTTCTTCGCCTGTTCGTAGATCGCTTCGGCCACTTCGGTGCGGCCGTAGCCGATGTTCACGCAGTACAGCCCCGCAAACGCGTCGATATACGACTTGCCCTGATGGTCTTCGATGCGAATACCTTTCGCACCGGTGATGATCCGGCCCGGCAGCGCGCCGCTCGCGTGGTCGTGCGCGTGCGTCGACGGATGCATGAAGTGCGCGCGGTCGGCGCTCAGCAGTTGATCTAGTTGATTCATGGGTCGCTCCTTCGGATATGTCTGGATGAATGTCTGATCGAGTGAGTTCAGGCGGTCGCGTCCACCGCGCTCGCGCTCGCCGCGTCGCGCGCGGGCACGCAGTCGGTCACGGGCAAGCCGAGCTGGCCGAGGCAGAAATAGCGGGTTTCGACGAACGGCTCGAAGCCTTCGACGCCGCCCTCGCGGCCAAGCCCCGACGACTTCATGCCGCCGAACGGAATCGGCGCACCGGTGAATTTCGCACCGTTGACGGACACCATGGCGAAATCGAGCCGGCGGATGAGTTGGAACACCGTATTCAGGTCTTTCGCGCAGACATAGGCTGCAAGACCGTACTCGGTGTCGTTCGCACGCTCGACGGCTTCGTCGAGCGAATCGAATGGCGTGACCGCCGAGATCGGCGCGAAGTTCTCTTCGTCGTAAATGCGCATGCCGGGCGCCGCGTCGGCCACCACGGTCGGCTGGAAGAACCAGCCGCCGCGCTCGTGCGCCGCGCCGCCGACGGTGATACGCGCACCCTTTTCCCGCGCATCGGCGACGCGCTGCGCCGTCGTATCGAACGCGGCTTGATGCATCAGCGGGCCGACGTCGACGTTCGGCTCGAAAGCGCTGCCCACCTTCAGGGCCTTCACGGCTTCGCTATACCGTGCGACGAATGCTTCGTACAACGGACGAGCGACGAAGATACGGTTGGCCGCACAGCAGTCCTGTCCCGACGTCTGAAATTTCGCCGCGACCGCGACACGTACGGCCTGGTCGAGGTCCGCATCTTCGGCCACGATGAACGGCGCATTGCCGCCGAGTTCGAGCGCGGTCTTCTTGATGCCTGCGCGAGCGGCGCTCTGCATCACCAGCCCGCCGACACGCGTGGAACCGGTGAAGCTGACCGAGCGCACGCGGCTGTCGGACACCAGCGTTTCCATCGCCATCTGCGGCTCGCCGAGCACCACGTTGAATACCCCGGCCGGAAAGCCCGCTTCTTCCGCCAACTGCGCGAGCGCGAGCGCCGAGAACGGTGTTTCATGCGCGGGCTTCGCGACCACGGTGCAGCCGACGGCGAGCGCCGCGGCGGCCTTGCGCGTGAGCATCGCGCAGGGGAAATTCCACGGCGTAATGAGTGCCGCGACGCCGACCGGCTCGATGACCGTACCGAGATGCGCGCCATCGATATGCGTCGGAATCGTGCGGCCATTCAGGCGCCGCACTTCGTGCGCGAACCATTCGACGAAGCTCGCGCCGTACGCGATTTCGCCACGCGCTTCCGCAATGGGCTTGCCTTGTTCGAGCGACAAAATCGCGGCCAAGTCCTGCTGATGACGCAGGATCAGCTCGTGCCAGCGCAGCAGTAACGCGGAGCGTTTTGCAACCGGCAGCCAGCGCCAGGTCGAAAATGCGCGCTGCGCGGCATCGACCGCGCCGGTGATCTGCGCGGCGTCGAGCATCGGCACATGGCCGAGCACCTCCTGATTCGCGGGATTCTGCACGGCAACGCTTGCAGCGCTCGCGCTATGAATCCATCGCCCGTCGACGTAGCACAACGATTTGAATAGGACCGGATGACCCAGCAACATGACGATCTCCTGTGTTCGATATCTGGTATCACTGTAGGCCCGGCGGCACTGTGATTTTTTTGGTAGTGATGTCCCGGAAACCGCGTTTTTTCTGTAATCGGTCGCGATAGGCAACGTTTTTCGGGCAGCCGTTCGTCACTGCCTTGACTGCCTTGACTGCCTTTAGCGCATCGCCCGCGCTCACCCGTTCTCGCCGATCGACTGCCGCGCCCACTCCGGCAGGCCTTCCGCTCCGGCCTTGACGACCTTCGTCACGATGTACGTGAAGTACTTCTCGATACCCAATTCGTCGGTCAGCAACGTATCGATAAAGCGCTGATAGTGGTCGATATCGCGCGAGAGCACGTGCATCACATAGTCGACGCCGCCACCCGTCGCGAGACACTGCACCACCTCGGGCGCCGCGGCGATGCGCTCCTCGAAGCGCCGCATGTCGGACGCGGTATGACGCGCAAGCGTGACCTCGACCACCACGCGGCTGCCTGAAAACGCGCGTATCCAATCGATATCGGCGCGATATCCGCGAATCACGCCCTCCTCCTCCAAGCGCTTCACGCGCTCCCAGGCCGGCGAGATCGACAGATTGATCGCTTCGGCGAGGCGAGACTTCGTGATGCGTCCGTCGCTCGCCAGGATGCGCAAAATCGCGAGATCGTAACGGTCCAGTTTCATCGTGCGCTCAGATCGTGACCGGGATGCCTCGTTCGAGCACGTCGGCGACCACGGCCACCGTATCCCCGATCCGCACGAGCCCCGGGAAATGCCGCGCCGCGAGCATTCCGCCACGCTGCGCGCGATATTCGACCGGCGGGACGCCGGTGCGCGTCGCATCGTGGATCCGCGCGATCACTTCGCCGCTGTCTACCCACTCACCGAGGTCCTTGCACAATTCCAGCAGTCCGTTGTGCTCGCTCGTCGTGTAGCAGGTGCCGTCGGGCATGTCGAGCAGCGTCGTGGTGCGCTGCGCATGGCCGGCTGTTTCATCACGCGCGAGGACGCCCGCGTGTTGCAAAAAGCCGCGCACGCCGCGCTCCGCCACCGCCACGCTGCGCACGCTCGCGCTGCCTCCGCCGCCAAGCTCGGTCGATACGAACACCTTGCCCGCCTCTTCGACCGCCGTGTCATATAGGCCGACGCTATCGAGTTCGAGCATCCGCATCGAATACGGTGCACCGAATGCGCGCATGGCCGCTTCGCAGCGCGCCTGCTGCGCCGCGTCGGGCAGCACATGAATCGCGGCGAACGGAACGAAATCGAGTGTGCGGCCGCCCGCGTGCAGATCGAGCACATAATCGGCGAGCGGCAGCAGATAGCGCTGAAAATAGTCGGCGATTTTTTCGGTCACCGTGCCGTCGGGCTTGCCAGGAAAGCTGCGATTCAGATTGCCTTGATCGATCGGCGACGTGCGGCTGCCCGCGCGAAACGCAGGCAGATTCATGAACGGCACGATGATCACGCGCCCGCGCACGTCTTTCGCTCTGAGCGATCCGGCGAGCTTCGACAATGCAATCGGCCCTTCATATTCGTCACCATGATTGCCGCCCGTCAACAGCGCGGTCGGCCCCTCGCCGTTGCGGATCACGGTGACGGGAATCATCTCCGCGCCCCACGCGGAGCCGTCGTGCGAATGGGGCAACTTCAGGAACCCGTGCTGTTCGCCATCGGCGTTGAAATCGACCGTCGGTTGTATCGGGGATGCCCGCATGGGTGCCACTCCTTAATGAGCCGCTTGCGCGGCGTATTACCGTCACACGCGCGTCAATTGGACGGCGCGTTAGTGCCAAAAATCGTTCCCGCCTTAGCCGCGTGCGCGCGCTGTAACGCGAGCGCGGCAATCGCGGTGTCCTGCGCGCCGGTTCCGGTCAGATCGCAGATCGTCACGTCGGCATCGCTGGTGCGGCCCGCAGCCTGCTTTGCGATCACCTGGCCGAGTTCGACGATCGCGGCATCGGCAGGCAGCGCGCCGGCTTTGAGCGCGTGATGCAGTTCGCCGAGCACGCGCGTTTGCTGCGCGCGATCGCAGATGTAACGCGCCGCGGCCAACGCCGCCGGCGCCACTTCGTTCTTGTGCTCGGCGTCCGAGCCCATCGCGGTGATGTGCAAGCCCGGATGCAGATCGGCGACATCGATCAGCGGTGTGCGGCTCGGCGTCGTCGTGATCGCGACGTCGGCTTCGGCGAGCGCCTCGTGAACGTCGCGCGCGAGCTCGCAGTGCACGCCGAGCGCGTCGCTGACTTCGGCGGCGAAACGCTCGGCGCTCGCCGCATTGCGTGCCCATACGCGCACGCGTTCGACGCGTCTCACCAACATCAACGCCCGCAGTTGCAGCCGCGCCTGTTCGCCCGCGCCGAGCACCGCAACCTGCGGCGTGTGCGCCTTCGCCAGCCAGCGCGCCGCGACCGCACCGGCCGCGGCCGTGCGCACTGCGGTGAGGTAGCCGTTGTCGAGCAGCACCGCTTCGGTCATCCCCGTCTGCGCCGACAACACCAGCATCAGGCCATTCAAGCTGGGCAAACCGCGTGACGGGTTGTCGAAGAAGCCCGGGCTCACCTTGATCGCGAAGCTGTCCAGACGCGGCAGCCACGCGGTTTTCACGTCGACTTCACCGTTGTGCGCGGGCAGATCGAGACGCAGGATCGGCGGCATCGCGACCGCTTCGGTGGCTAGCGCGAGAAACGCCGATTCAATCTGATCGACCGCGGCAAGATCGAGCGGCACGAGTTCGCGAAGCTCGGCTTCGCTAAGGAGCGTGATCGAGGTCATAGTGTGGTCGTGATGCCGGATTCGGATTCGGATTGGTGTGCGGTGTACGGGCTGTCAGCGCCGACGATCCGCCGATGAAGATCCATGTCGATGTTGGCGCCCGTCACGACAAGGACAAGCGGCCCGCGCTCGATGCGCGCGGCTGGCAGCAGGCGGTCGAGCACGGCCGCCATGCCCACCGCGGCCGCGCCTTCGACGACGAGCCGCTCCTCTTGGTACGCATGCACGATGCCGCGCGCGATCGACGCTTCATCGAGCAGCACCGTCTCGTCGATCAGCTCGCGCGTCAGCGCATACGTGTAGCGGTTGTCGAGCCCGATCCCGCCGCCGAGCGAATCGGCGAGCGTGTCGAGTTCCTCCACCAGCACCGGACGGCCCGCCGCGAGACTCGCATGCATCGCCGCGCCGCGCGCCATCGTGACGCCCGTCAAACCGATTGCGCGCCGCGCGCTTTTCGCAGCGAGGGCGATACCGGCGAAGAGACCGCCGCCCGACAGCGGCACGACGATGTTCGCGACGTCGGGCAACGCCTCGACGATTTCGAGCCCGATCGTTCCCTGGCCGGCGATCACGGATGGATCGTCGAACGGCGGCACGTACGCGAAGCCTTCCTCTCGCGCGAGCCGCAACGCTTCGTGCTCGGCCTCGTCCTGGCTTGCGCCGCTAATCCGCACCTGCGCGCCGAGCGCGCGCACCGCGTCGACCTTGTTGGCCGGTACGAGCCGCGATAGACACACGGTTGCGTCGATGCCGAGCGCACGCGCCGCATAAGCGACCGCGCGGCCATGGTTGCCCGTCGATGCCGTGACCACGCGCGCGCAACCGGCATCGACGAGCCGTGCGAGCGCATTGGTCGCGCCGCGCAGCTTGAAACTGCCAGTCGGCTGCACCGTTTCGAGCTTCAGATAGACCGGCGTTCGAGCGAGCGCCGACAGGCTCGCCGATTGGACCAGCGGCGTGCGGCACACGCGCCCTTCTATACGGCTGCGCGCGCGGTAAATGTCGGCTAGGGACAGGTCGACCGACGACGAAAAGGACATACGCTCGCCCTGCATCAAAAGAGTGGATTCGCCATTCGATGCAGACGCTGCTGGGCGGATCGAGCCCGCTCTTTCGCGGCTGCATTGCTTCATGCAGCCCAGTCTAGTGTTCTAAAAACGGATTTTTATTGTCCTAGTTCATTTCTGGCCGCACGCCGCGCGTGGCCGCGCAATCGCACGTCGCACGTCGCACGTCGCACCTGACACCTTCAGATGAAATCGTGCACTTGCGGATATTGCTCGAACACGTCGCGCATCGTTTCCAGCGAGGCCTTATAAGCGTCACCGCTGACTTCCGCGCCGAGGCACACGCGCACCGCGTTGGGCCGCTGCGCATCGCGCACCAAAAACGGATCGGGCGATGTGACGGCGATGTCGCGGTTGCGCAGCTCCCGAACCAGCCGATCGGTATGCCAATGATCGGGGACACGCAGCCACGCCGACAGCGCCTGCGGATGCGCGCCGAGCACATATTCGCCGAGCACCTGCAGCAATTGCTTGTGGCGCTCGCCTAGGCGCTCGCGTTGAATCTCGACGAGCCGCGCCGCGGTGCCGTCCGAGATCCAGCGCGCCGCGACTTCGGCCATCGGCGGCGTCGCCATCCAACTGCTCACGCGCAGCACGCTTTCCGCGCGCAGCGCGAGCCGGCGAGGCGTGGTCAGATAGCCGATGCGCAGGCCCGCCATCACCGATTTCGTCAGACTTGTGCAATAGAAGGAAAGCTCGGGAATCAGGCTCGAGATGGGCGTCGAGTGCTTCGCGGGCAACGGACCGTAGACGTCGTCCTCGATCACGTACACGCCGTAGCGCTCGGCAATCCTCGCAATCGCACGCCGCCGCGAGTCCGGCATCAAGGAGACCGTCGGATTATTGAGCGTCGGCGTGCAAACGAGTGCGGTGATCCGCTCGCTATCGCACATCTCCTCGAAATGCTCGGGGTGAATGCCGAATTCGTCTATCTCCAGGCCTTTCAGCGTGAAGCCGAGCACGTTGGCCGTGCCGATCACGCCGTGATCCGTGAGGCTTTCGCATAGGACGGTGTCCCCCGGCCCGACCAGCGACGCAAGCGCCAGAAAGATGCCGTGCGCGGCGCCGTTGGTGACGAGCAGCCGATCGGCGGAAGCCGGCATGCCGAGCGACGCGAGCCAAGCAATGCCGGCCTGCCGATGATGCTCGAAGCCGGCGATCGGCCGGAACGCGCGGATCCACGGCTGGTCGTCGAGCGTCGACAACGTCGCGCAGACCTTGCGCCACATCGCGTCGTGCTCGGATGTGTGAATGATCCGCGCAATCGAAAAGTCGACCACCGCGCGTTCTG
>CAYRLJ010000014.1:0-28655 GCA_964425025.1 uncultured Burkholderia sp.
GTAAGCGTTATTTCGAGGCCGCATCGACAGCGTAGTCGCGTGAGTCCAAAGTGATGCCCATCACTTCGAGTAGTGGGGATCACTTTGATGACAGAGATCGACAGTGCCAGGAGCCGCAAAGGGCGGCCGAATTACACACCTGAATTCCGGCGCGAGGTTGCGATAGCAGCGTGCGAGTCGGGCATTTCGGTGGCGAAGCTCGCACAGTCGCGCGGCCTGAATCCGAACATGGTGTTCAAGTGGCGCAGGCAGTACCGTGCCGGTCTGCTGGACAGTAAGACGGTGAGCGAGGCGGCGGTGTTCGTTCCGGTGGCGATATCGCCGGATGAGTCGACGGCGGTTTCGTCGCTGCCGTTGCCAGCAGCGCAATTGCCATTACGGGCACAGGAAGCAGCACCCTCACGTATCGAGATCGAACTCAATGGCGCACGCGTTTGGGTGAACGGGAAGGTCGATCCGGCTCAGTTGCGACTGGTGCTGCATTGTCTGAGGCCGGCATGATCACGCTGCCGACCGGCACCCGCATCTGGCTAGCCGCAGGTGTCACCGACATGCGCCGTGGCATGGATGGTCTGGCGACACTGGCCCAGGTAGCGCTCGAGCAAGACCCATTCTCGGGCCACGTGTTTGCCTTCCGTGGTCGCCGGGGTGATCTGCTCAAGCTGCTGTGGTGGAGTGGCGATGGAATGAACCTGTACGTCAAGCGGCTGGAGCACGGCCGTTTCATCTGGCCGCAAGCTGACGCGGGATGCATCCACCTGTCGGCGGCACAATTGTCGATGCTGCTCGAAGGCATCGACTGGCGACGCCCGCAACGAACGTGGAGGCCCACATGCGCCGCGTAAATTTGCTCCCACGTCTGCGTGTGCTTGATAAAATTGCGGGCATGCCAGCCAGCCGGTTCCCCGACGACATCGACACCCTTAAGCGCATGCTTGCCGCGCGCGAAGAAACCATCGCACGCCTGCTGGCCGAGATCTCGCGCCTGAAGCGTTGGCAGTATGGTCGGTCGTCGGAACGCATGGCGGAACTGACGGGACAACTGCAACTCGCGCTCAGTGACTGGCCGCTGCCGCTGCCAGATGAGGTGTCTGCGCCGCCCCCTGAACCCGTGCAGGATGAACGGGTGAGCACGACAGCACCGGTGGTTCCATTGCGCCGCCGCGCACGCGTATTTCCTGCACATCTGCCGCGCGAGACCATCGAGCACAAGCCGCAGCACTGCGACTGTCCCGAATGCGGCGGGCGGTTGCGCAAGCTGGGGGAAGACGCCTCCGAGATGCTGGATTACGTGCCAGGGTACTTCCGGGTGATTCGCCACGTGCGTCCCCGGCTAAGCTGCAGCCGCTGTGCAAAGGTGGTCCAGGAAGCGGCGCCGTCGCGCCCGATCGCACGCGGCATGGCCGGCGCGGGTCTGCTGGCACAGGTGGTGGTCGCCAAGTATGCCGACCATACGCCGTTGTACCGGCAGGCAGGAATCTATCGCCGAGCCGGCATTGACCTCGAGCGGGCCACGCTGGCCTCATGGGTTCGCGAATGCGCCGCGCTGCTGAAGCCGCTGGCCGATGCCGTTGGCCGGTATGTGCGCGAGGCGCAAAAAATCCATACGGACGATACCCCTGTTCCGGTACTCGAGCCGGGGAGAGGCAAGACTCGAACGGCACGGTTGTGGACCTATGTGCGCGATGATCGACCGGCGGGCAGTCGGGCGCCACCAGCTGTCTGGTATCAGTACTCGCCCGATCGCAAGGGCGAGCGACCCCGTACGCATCTGCAGGGCTGGTCGGGCATCCTGCAGGCCGATGCGTACAGTGGCTACGATGCGCTGTATCGCGAAGGCACGATCATCGAGGCCGCGTGCTGGGCGCATGTGCGGCGCAAGTTCTACGACCTGTACGAACTGGAGCGTTCGCCAGTGGCGCAGGAGGCACTTGGCCGCATCGCGGCCCTGTATGCCATCGAGCGCGAGATTCGCGGCCGCAAGCCGGCGTTGCGGCAGTCGGTGCGTATGATACGGGCGCTACCGCTTGCCCGTGCGCTGAAGGACTGGTTGGAGCACACGCTCGCGCAGGTCTCGGCGAAGTCGAGCCTGGGGCGTGCCATCCGGTATGCGCTGGGGAACTGGCCTGCGCTGGTGCGCTACTGCGAAGACGGGCGCATCGAGATCGACAACAACACGGCGGAACGCGCGATCCGGCCGCTCGTGATCGGCCGGCGCAATTACCTGTTTGCCGGTTCTGACGGTGGTGGACAAAGTGCGGCGGTCATCTACAGCCTAATCGGCACGGCACGCCTGAATGGTGTCGAACCGTATGCTTACCTGCGCACGGTGTTCGAGCGCATTGCCGATCATCCCATCAACCGAATCGATCAGTTGCTGCCGTGGCGTTTGATGCCGGCGGAGCAGCCGCTTCAGCAGGCTGCGTGACGATGGCATCAACTCGCAAACCCGCGTTACGCGCGGTCAATTCACCGGCACCGGTCTATCAGTTGCACATCGAGCTGAAGTATCTGAAGCCGGCAGTCTGGAGACGGGTGTTGGTTCCCGCCTCGATCAGACTACCGAAGCTGCACGTTGTGTTGCTGCTGGCGATGGGCTGGGAAGGTGGCCACCTGCACGAATTCATGTTCGGCGACACCAACTACGGTGTGCCTGATCCGGACTTCCCGAGTGACCCGCCGATGCTTAACGAGGCGCGAGTGACCTTGGACGGCGCACTGGGTACGCGCAAGTCGTTCACCTACCTCTACGATTATGGTGACAACTGGCAGCACCGTGTGAAGATCGAGAAGATCCTGCCGCCTGATCCGCAGTTGCGCTCGCCTCTCTGCTTGGACGGCCGCAATGCCTGTCCGCCGGAAGATGTTGGCGGTGGACCCGGCTACATCGAGTTCCTCGATGCGATCATCGATCCCGCTCATGAAGAACACCAGCAGTTGCTCGACTGGTGTGGCGGTGGCTTCGATCCAGCAGCCTTCGACCTTCACACCGTCAACGAACGCCTCTTCGAGATCAAATTCTGATCGTCAAGACGGCCGCCAAATGCCGCTTACGTTCCAGTCGCTGGCGGAGGACCAAAAGGCGCTTGTGTCTGTCATTTCGTAACCGGGAGCAAGCATGACTTCTAACGGAAGCTGGCGTCGTATGAAGCGGTCCCCGACAGACGCAGAGGTGTCGGCACGCCTACAGCAGAAAGAGCCTTGCGCAGAGAGGACGGCGAGCAGCGGTACCGTCTTTATGGCCACCGATACCTACCTTGAGGTTTGCGACGGGCTCTACCTCGAGAAAGGCTGGGGAGTACTTACATTTTTTACAGCGGGAATCGGAGCCTTATGTTTGACAGCCATGACTGCTTGGATGGCCACCCACGTTCCCGCCGCGACACAGCAAAAGGGGCAGACGGGCCTGGTACATTGGACGTTTGGACTGTTCACGCTCGTGGGAATCGGCGTTTTTATATTGCCGCTCCGTTCTCTTTTGAAAGACTGCTTCAACTACACGCGCAGGCCGATTCGCGTCAATAGATTGGACCGCAAGATTTATGCATTTCGTCACAACGGACCTGGTGGCGTTGTTTCCGTGCCGTGGGACGACGCGTTCCTCTACGTGGAACGGCAACCCAAAGCGGGTTTGACGTCAACTGCGGCTCGCGTGGTTCGCTGCCTGGTCCTTGATGAGCAGGGACAAGTATCTGACAGCTTCTCTATTGGCAAACGAGTGGTGCTTGCCTATTCCGAAGAAGGAGACCTCGGCAGACAGGTCATGGCCGAGCTGTACGAGGATTTCGAGTACTACCGCCGGTTCATGGAGGATGGCCCCGCTTCTGTGCCGCCCGTCGCCGAGTTCCTGTCCACAAAGGTTTCTTTCCGCAACTCCTTGAAGCTTCAGTTCGATGGCATGTCGGATATGTTTCGCTCGGGGAACGTGTTTCTTCAGTTTGTCGGCGTCATCGCCGCAATACCGACGTTTCTTCTCGCGGTCGCATATCACGTCGCACAGTTGACCTGCCGCGAGCCCGTATGGCCTGACGACGTTGAGCGCGCTTGCATGCCATCTCCGGAGCAGACGGAGGGAATCGCATCATGACCCGCAGATTCATTCGCCAGGGAGAGCAAGTCGCCTCGGTGAGCATCGACATGTCGCCCTCCTTCATCAAGGGCGTAGGCGAACATCTGCCCAATGCTCGGCTGACGTTTGACAAGTTTCACGTCGTCGCGCACGCCTCCCAGGCGCTCGATACGATGCGCCGCCAGGAGCAGAAAGTCGATCCTCAACTCAAAGGCATGCGCTGGGCGCTGCTCAAGGACATGCACAAACTGAATCTGGCTCAAGTGACCGACCTCAATGCGCATGGTGCGACAGTACGCCACCAAACGGACCGCTCGCGCCTGGCTGTATCGCGAGCAACTGCGCGAGATTCTCGAGCGCAAGCAAATCCATGTCGTCTCCGAGATGTTGCGGCAATGGTGCATCAACGTCATGCGCTCGAAGGTCGAGCCGATGAAGGAGGTGGCGCGGATGATTCGCCGCCATTTCGACGGCATCGTCGCCTGGACTCAGACCCGCCAGACCAATGGCTTCATCGAAGCCATCAACGGTTTGTTTCAGGCTGCCAAGCGCAAGGCGCGCGGCCATACGCGCTTCGAAACCATGCGAACTGTGCTGTTCCTCATCGCCGGCAAGATCGATTTCGCAAGCATCAACCCGCATGCCTCGTGACCCGCGTTACCACTCCATTTTGAAAAGAGCCGAAAAAAACATGGCATTTGATGGACTTGCATGGTATCGCTTGAACCGGTCCGTGACGGAAATAGAAGTTTCGTCGCGGCTAAATGTAAGCAAGCCCTTGACAGATGAGCCGAAAAGCTCGGGAACCGTTTTTAACGCCACTGACTCATTTCTGGAAGTGTGCGACGGATTACACCGAGAAAGAGGTTGGGGGTTCCTCGCCTTTTTGACCGGGGGTATCGCGGCCTTGTGCATTTCTGCTGTACTTGTTTGGCTTCTAGTGGATGTACCACCGGCGATTCGCGAGAAGGGGCAGGAGGGGATTCTCTACTGGGGGTTCGGGCTGTTTCTCGTTTTTTTTCTGTGCCTGTTTGCCTTGACGGTGCGCCTGCTCCTTGTTGATTGCTTCAACTACACCCGAAAGCCGATACGGTTCAATAGGGCTGACCGCACGATATACGCATTCCGCCACAACGGTCCGGGAGGCGTTCTCTCAGTTCCGTGGGACAACGCCTTCTTGTACGTTGAGCGCAAACCCAAAGCCGGCCTCGGAGGAACTGCACCGCGTGTCGTCCGTTGCCTCGTCCTGAACGACAAGGGGCTCGTTGTAGACACGTTCTCAATCGGAAAGTACGTAGACCTGGCGTTTGATGAAAACACCCCGGCCGGCCAGCAGGTGATGGAAGAACTGTACCGGGACTTCGAATACTACCGGCGTTTCATGGAAGAAGGTCCGTCGGCCGTGCCTCCGGTGGCAGAGTTGCTGTCGACCGACGTTTCCTTCCGGAACTCCCTGCGAATGCAGTTTGAGGACGTACCCGACATCCTGAACTCCGGACATCCTCTCTTGTGGTTGCTTCTTGCTGTCACGGCGCTTCCAAGCCTTATCCAAGCGACGGTGCATTACCTTGCGCAGTTGACCTGCCGCGAACCCGTGTGGCCCGAAGAGGTTGAGCGCGCATGTTCTCCTACCACAATCCAGGCGGAAGGAGTCGCTTCATGAGCCGCAGATTCATTCGCAAGGGAGACAAAACCGACCGTGATGGTGTCGTCACCGAGGGTATCGGAAATTCGTCGCTACAAGGGCAGCCTCTGGCCTATCTCGGTGCTCCCGTGCAGTGTCCGGCGTGCGGGACCGAGGGCGTCATCATCAGCGACGGCTCGCCACGCACGATGACGGTGATGAGCAAGCAAGTCGCTCTTGAAAATGACCTGTGTCAGTGCAAGTGCGACCCGCCGCCGAAACTCATCGCGTCACAGGCGCTTGGCTCTATCTCCGGCTAACTGCACTGCTCGCGTCAAATCGTCAAATGCGCTGCGGGCGTGGAACCTGGCTAACCGGCTTAGAAAGCGCCCCGTTTATATGCCCTCCTTTGTCGATTTCAAGCAGCGCATAGCCGAGGCGTTGAAGCAAGAGCAGACGAGTACGCTCGTGCCGCTATCGCAAGACCACCGGCGTGGCTGACTGCGGATTTCGGCGAACGTGACCGCCGATTTCGGGAACGTGACCGATTCGGCGGGGTTGGGCGTTGCGCGGTGAGATTGTAGATTTCCTTGTCAGTTCTGGTCGAGTTCGGGCTCCAGGACGTTGGGTTTTGGGGATGCTTTTCCCAGTGCTTCGCCCTGACACCCGCGCCCATGGGTTTCCCCCTATCCAATCCCCGCTCCCCACGCCGATAAGCAGAAGGGGCTATCGATCGTTTTATTCACCGATTTGGCCCGACATCCCGCCGCGCGACGACAAAAGCTGTCATTCAACGTCGCGAACCATCGCGCTGCGCGGCCGCCCACCCCGTTGGCTCGCGACGCACACTCATGCTATCAATCTAGATGCGTTGCAAGATTTCCGCAGGCGTTGTTGCTCGCGCGTTAGTCGCGATCCTTGCGACTCACCTCACGGCCGTTCGCGCTGACGAGCCGTCAACTCATGACACGGCGGCCGTCCCTTTGACGGGCGGCAAGCTGCTGCTTACCGGCGGCGTCTCCCAAATAGAAGGCGCGGCGGGCGGTGGCCTCACGCCGTGGGCCGTGATCGGCGGCTACGGCACGGCGTCGCAAGTGGGCGCGAACGCGCACGCCACCTACGTCCGCACGCAGGACTTCGCGCTGACGACATACGGCGCACTCGTGGGCGTTGCGAATCGGGTCGAGTTGTCGGTTTCCCGCCAGGTATTCGACACCCGAGCTGCCGGCGCGCAACTCGGTCTCGGCTCGGGCTTCAAGTTCAACATGGACACGATCGGGCTTAAGGTGCGTCTGTTCGGCGATGCCGTGCTCGATCAGGATACGTGGGTGCCGCAAGTCGCGGCTGGCATTCAGTTCAAGCACAACGAGCAGGGCGACATCTTGAAGGCCATCGGCGCGACGAGCAATTCGGGCACTGACTTCTACGTGTCCGCGACGAAGCTGCTGCTCTCGCAAAGCTTGTTGCTCAGCGGCACCCTGCGATTCACCAAGGCGAACCAGTTCGGTCTGCTCGGCTTCGGCGGCGATAAGGCGAACACGTATCGCCCGCAGTTCGAGGCATCGCTTGCCTATCTGCTCTCGCGCCACGTCGCCGTGGGCGCCGAGTATCGCAGCAAGCCCGACAATCTCGGCTTTGCGCGCGAGCAGGATGCGTACGACGCGTTCATCGCGTGGGCACCGGCAAAACATGTTTCCCTCACTCTGGCGTACGTGTCGCTGGGCGATATCGCAACGATCCGTCATCAGCGCGGCCCGTACGCGTCGCTTCAACTGGGGTTCTGATGAAACGCACACATGCACCCGTTCGGCGCCTTGTCATCGTTACCTGCGCGGCGCTACAACTTGCGGCGCTGCTCTTTGCCGTGCCTGCGCATGCCGACGATTCGCTCTATCGGACTTTCGGCGGACAAGCCGGCATCGATAAGATCATCGACGATTTCGCCGTTCTCGAACTCAAGGACCCTCGCACAGCGCCCTATTTCGAAAACGCATCCATGAAGCGAATCAAGCAGAAGCTTGGCGAGCAGTTTTGCGTGCTGCTGGGCGGCCCGTGCATCTACACCGGCCGCTCGATGAAGCGCGCGCACGAAGGTGAAAATATCGATCGCGCCGCATTCGATGCGTTGGTCGAGGACCTGCAGACGGCTATGGACATGAACGGTGTGCCGTTTCGCGCTCAGAACAAATAGCTTGCGAAGCTCGCGCCGATGTATCGCGACATTCAGGACCGCCAATGACAATGACCATGACTATCACTGCCAGCCCCTCCGCACACAACCACGGCGGCAAACACGGCAAGCGAGCGTGGCTCGCGATGGCGGCGCTGCTCCTCGGCTGCCACTTCGCGAGTGCGAACGCCGCGAGCCTGCAGATTTCGGTGGTCGACCAAACAGGCGCGCCCGTGCGCGACGCCATCGTCTACGCCATGCCCGTCGCCGGCAATCTGCCCCCGGCAAAACCGGCCAGCGCGATCATCGATCAGATCAAGCGTAAGTTCGTGCCGATGGTGTCCGTCGTCCGCACTGGCACGGCGGTCACCTTTCCGAACAAGGACAACTTCGAACACGACGTCTATTCTTTTTCCCCTGCGAAGCGGTTCGAGCTGCATCTGTATCACGGCGTGCCCGCGAACCCCGTGGTCTTCGACAAGCCCGGTTTAGTCGTGATGGGCTGCAATATTCACGATTCGATGGTCGAGTATCTGCTTGTCGTGGACACCCCCTGGTTCGCGAAGACGGACGCGAGCGGCCAAGCGACGATCGACAACGTGCCCGCCGACAGCTATAGGCTCACCGCGTGGCACTACCGCCTCGCCGATGCCAAAGCGCTGCCCGTACAAACGAGGACGGTGAGCGCCGATACGACAGCGTCGTTCACGCTGAACCTGTCTGCACAAGCGGCACAGTAGGCCCGCGATGCGATTCCAAAGTCTGCGCGCCCGTATCGCGATCGTCGTCGTACTTCTGATGTTCGCCATGCAACTTGCCGGCTATGCCGTCATCAGCACGGTGATTCGCTCGAACGCGCGCAGCGATTCGGAGCGTCAACTGGCTGTCGCCGAAAACGTATTTCGCCAGGTGCTGCGCGCGAACAGCGAAAAGCTGACGCAGGCCGCGACCGTCGTTGCAGCCGATTTCGGCTTCCGCGAAGCGGTTGCGACGCACGATGAGAACACCGTCGTCTCGGCTTTGAGCAACTACGGCGACCGCATCCATGCCGACATCGTGCTGCTCGCCGATTCGCAAGGCAAGGTAACGGCAGACAGCCGCGGTACGGCGCGAGGCGCTGCGACCCTGCCCCTCTCGGGCTTGATCCGCACCGCAGTGCGCGGAGGCGACGCGTCGTCGATCGTCCCGATCGACGGCAAGCTGTATCAGGTCGTCGCCGTGCCGGTGAAGGCCCCCGTGACGATCGCTTGGGTCGCCATGGGCTTCGCGATCGACGACAAGACGGCGCGCGACATCGCGAGCCTGACGTCGCTCGACGTGTCGTTCCTCGATCGCCGGGCCGATGGCCGCTGGCGTGTGCTTGCCAGTTCGATGCCCGGTGCGTGGCGCGAACATTCGAGCATCGCCGACATCGCGGACGAGAACTATGCGACGCGCGTCGTGCTGCTGCAATCGGACGGCGTACCGACTGCGGTCATGCTGCAGCGTTCGCTGCGCGCGATCATGGCGCCGTTTCATCGGCTGCAATCGGCGCTCGCCTTGATTACGGCGATCGGCGTACTTTTTTCGATCGCCGGCAGCATGCTCGCCGCGCGCAGCGTCACGCGGCCCGTGCAGGCGCTCATGGGTTTTTCGCGACGCGTCGAGAGCGGGCTTTACGATCAGCCGATCGATATTTCGCATCAGGATGAACTCGGCAAGCTCGCCAACGCGTTCAACCACATGCAGCAGGCGATTGCCGAACGAGAAAAGCGCATTACCGAGCTTGCGTATAAGGACCGTCTGACCGGTCTCGCGAACCGCGCGATGTTCAACGACCGCCTGCAAGCCGTGCTTGCCCAGGCGCAAGGGGATCCCAGCAACGCCCCGTTCGTATTCAGCGTAATGATGATGGACCTCGACCGTTTCAAGGATGTCAACGACACGCTCGGACATCCCATCGGCGATCAGCTTCTGTGCGAAGTGGCGATGCGTGTGCACAATGCCCTGCATAGCAAGGATCTCGTCGCGCGTTTAGGTGGCGACGAATTCGCCGTTCTGTTGCCCGGCGACGGAAACGAAGGGGCGCAGAGCGTAGCCGCGCATCTGATGAAGACGCTCGAAGCGCCCATCACAATCGAAGGGCAACTCGTCGATGTCGGCGCGAGCATCGGCATCGTCACCTATCCGCAGCACGGCGCCGACATGAACATATTGATGCGCCGCGCCGATATCGCCATGTATGTCGCGAAGCGCACCAATAGCGGCTACGCGATTTACGACGAAAAGCACGATCACAACAGCGCCGAGCGCTTGTCGCTGATGAGCGAACTGCGTCAGGCGGTCGAGCACGATCAGTTGACGCTGCATTACCAGCCGAAGCTCGATCTGGCCTCGGGCACGGTCAAGTATGTGGAAGCGCTCGCGCGCTGGGACCATCCGACGCGCGGCTTTGTGTCACCCGATCAGTTCATTCCGTTTGCCGAACAGACGGGCTATATCAAAGCGATTTCGCAGTGGGTCGCGGATAAGGCGATCGGTCAGTGCGCGGCGTGGCGCGCGGCCGGGATCGAACTGGCTGTGTCGCTGAACGTGTCGGCGCGCGAACTGATCCAGTCGACGCTGCCCGCCACGTTCAGCGCGTTGCTGAGCAAGCACGGTGTGCCACCCGAACTCGTATGGATCGAGATCACCGAAAGCGCGATCATGGACGATCCCACCCACGCTATCGAAACACTCGACCGCCTGCACGCGCTCGGCATTCGCCTTTCCGTCGACGACTTCGGCACGGGCTATTCGTCGCTCTCGTATCTGAAACGGATGCCCGTCGATGAGCTGAAGATCGACAAGTCATTCGTCATAGGTATGACGCATCACAAGGACGACGAAACCATCGTGCGCTCAACCATCGATCTCGCGCACAACATGGGCCTCAAAGTGGTGGCCGAAGGCGTGGAGACGGAGGCTGTGCTCGAGCGGCTGCGCGATCTGGGCTGCGACCTCGTGCAGGGCTTCCATCTCAGCCGCCCGTTGCCACCGGCGCGACTCGAGGAATGGCTCATCGAATGGGGATACGCCACGCGGTCGCCGAAACTTGACGTCGCCTGAGGCCGTTTCGCGCACATCGAACTAGCGCTGCGATACGACGTCGCGCCCGTCCCATCCTGCGCTTCACTGCAACTGGCACGTGTATTCGCCGCCCAATGTGCCGTCGTTGCATTGCCGGTAGACATACCTCGGACACTGGGCCACGCCCTGCCCCGGTACGGCGCGTCGATATGCGACGGCGCCGTCGCCATCTTGCTGCCGTCTGGCGCCGCTCCGGTACGAGAAATGCTCCATACCGAGCCCATCCGCCCGTCGGGAGCCGTCCATGAAATCCTGGCAAAGGTATAACGCCGCGTCGACGACCGCTAGATACGGCGCACTTCTATGCTTCATCGCGGCAATGTGCGTGTCATGCGGCGGAGGCGGAGGCGGAGGCGGTGGCGGCTCTGGGGGTTCCGGTGGTTCAGGCGGCAATACGGCATCGGCAGCCGATGTACTGACTTACCACAACGACATCGCCCGCACCGGCCAATACCTCGCCGAAACAATTCTCACTCCAGCGAACGTGAACTCAGCGCAGTTCGGCAAAGTCGCTTTCCTTGCGGTCGATGGAAAAGTTGACGCGCAACCGTTGTACGCAGGCAATGTTTCGATGAACGGTGCGGCGCACAACGTCGTCTATGTCGCGACCGAACATGACAGTGTCTACGCATTCGACGCGGATACGAATATGAAGCTTTGGCAACGCTCGCTGGTGCCCAGCGGCGAAACGACGAGCGACGATCGCAATTGCTTGCAGATCGAACCGGAAATCGGCATCACGGCGACACCGGTCATCGATCGTTCGCGCGGCGCGAACGGTGTGATCTATGTGGTAGCAATGACCAAGGACGCGAGCGGCGCCTATCATCAGCGCCTGCATGCCGTCGATATGGCCACGGGCGCTGAATTGCTGGGTGGTCCCACCGAAATCGCCGCCACCTATCCGGGCAATGGCTCCGGCAGCACAAACGGCGTCACTTCGTTCGCGCCCGGACAGTATGAGGAGCGGCAAGCGCTCGCGCTCGTGAACGGCAATCTCTACCTCGGTTGGACCTCTCACTGCGATCACACCCCCTACGGCGGCTGGGTCATGGCGTATAGCGCCGACACGCTTGCGCAAACAAGCGCGCTCAACCTCACGCCGAACGGCAGCGAAGGTGCAGTGTGGATGAGCGGCGCGGGAATGGCGTCCGACGGCAGTGCCCTTTATCTGCTCGACGGCAATGGGACGTTCGATACAACGCTCAACGCCGGCGGATTCCCTTCGAGTAGCGATTTTGGCAACACGTTCTTGAAGCTGGGGACGTCGCCGAAGCTGTCTGTTGCCGACTACTTCGCGCCGTCCAACACCGTGTCGCAATCCAATCTGGATTTCGACCTGGGCTCGGGCGGCGCACTCGTTTTGCCTGATCTCGTCGATGCAACCGGCACCACTCGGCATCTGGTCGTCGGCGCAGGTAAGGAGTCGAAAATCTATCTTGTCGATCGCGATGCGATGGGCAAGTTCAACACCACGACAAACGCGATCTGGCAGGAGATCAACGGGCAACCGACGGGCGGTGTGTACGGCATGCCGGCATATTTCGGAAATGTTGTCTACTACGGGGGCGACGGAGACAATCTGAAGGCGTTTCCGATTACGTCGGCTCGCTTGGCGACCTCGCCAAGCTCGCAAAGTCAGACCACGTTCCCCTATCCCGGCGCGACACCGAGCGTCTCGGCCAACGGTACGCAAAACGCAATCGTCTGGGCCGCGGAGAACGGCAAGGTCGCCGCGCTGCACGCTTACAACCCGAACAATCTCGGTCAGGAGCTGTACAACAGTAACCAGGCAGGCGCACGAGACACATTCGGCGCGGGCAACAAATTCATCACGCCGATGATCGCGCATGGCCATGTGTATGTCGGGGCGCCCAGCGGAGTCGCTGTGTTTGGGCTGCTGCGCTGATCGTCGAGCGATGCAGCCGGACCGACGCGGGCAGCGGCACGATCTGTCGTTCTGCCCAAAAAGGAACGCCCCGGCGCGCGATCGATCGCTCATAGCGCGCATCGCGGGCGCGCCAAGAGGAAGCCATAAGGCAAATGTAAAATTGGCGTTTCGTTCGGCATAGGACGCGGCGCGCCCCTGGCTAGCCGCGCAACAACAGGAACAACGCCCCATGCATCAACGCAACCCGTTGGAAAAACTGCTCGAGTTCTCGCTGTACAAATCGCGCTGGCTGCTCGCGCCGTTTTACATCGGACTCGTGTTTTCGCTCGTAATGCTATTGATCGCGTTCGTGCAAGAACTCGTGCACGCCTTGGCCGGTGCGCTACATGCCGCGCCGGAGCAAATCATTCTCGCGACGCTTTCGCTGATCGACCTTTCGCTCGCGGGCAATCTCGTCGTCATTGTGATTTTTTCGGGCTACGAAAACTTTATTTCGAAGATCGATACCGGACTCAGCGAGGATCGCCCAAGCTGGATGGGCACGCTCGATTTCTCGGGGTTGAAGATGAAGCTGATCGGCTCGATCGTCGCGATCTCGGCCATTTCGCTGTTGCGCGCGTTCATGAGCCTCACGGAGGAAGACATCCCGCTCGATGAGGCTCGCATCCGCTGGCTCGTCATTTTGCATCTGACGTTCATCGTCTCGGGCGTGCTGTTCGCGGCGATGGACTGGATCGCCGCCCGGTCAGAAAGTCATTGAGGCAAGAGCAAAAAACATCGCCGCGGCGTCGTTCTTTTTAGGCGTCGTGCGCATGCACGATGCACACCTGATTGCGGCCGGCGCGCTTGGCATCGTATAGCGCCTGGTCCGCCTCGGCCACGAGCGCCCCCACGCCCGCCAATCCATCCCTGACCACGCAGCCGCCCACGCTCACGGTCACGTGCAGCCGCCCGGAGGCCACATCGAGCCCGTCGGCCTCGATCGCATAGCGGATTTTCTCGCCCACGACGGCGGCGCAGGTCTCGTCGCAATGCGGCATGATCACGATGAATTCTTCGCCGCCGTAGCGGCCGACGATATCGGTGTTGCGCAATTGCGATGACACTGTCCCAGCGATCTTGCGCAGCACGGCGTCGCCGATCGGGTGGCCGTACGTGTCGTTGACACGCTTGAAATGATCGATGTCGAACAGCAGCACGGAGAACGTGTTGCGATGACGCGTCCAGTTGTTGTATTCGGCCAGCAGACGCCGATCGACGTGGCGTCGGTTGTAAAGGCCCGTGAGCGCGTCGCGCTCCGACGAATCGCGCAGCGCTTCGAGCGCGACCTCGCGTTCCTTCCACGCCACCGCGAGTTCGGTCACGTCGGCGATCGTGACGCACACGGCGACAACTTCTCCGTTCTCCATCAGCGGCATGAATGAGCAGTCCTGCTGCATTAGATCGAGCGAGCCCGTGATCGGGCAGTCGTGTTCGAACGGAAGCAGCCAAGGCCGGTGCTGCCACGACGAAAACGAACCGCTGTGAAGCAGAAACACGGTGTCGAACTTGCGCTTGAGCCAAGCGCGCGGCAAATCGGGAAAGCAATCGAAGAAGCTGCGCCCGATCGCGTCCGCGGCGGGCAGGCCGCTGTGCTCGTCCATAAAGCGATTCCAGAGCACGATGCGGTAGTCTCGGTCCACTGCGAATATGCCGAGGCCGACACGTTCGAGCGCAAGTTCGCTCAAGCGAGCGTTGCTGGGGATATTCATCTGCAATCTCAATACGTTCAGAGATTGGCGAGGAATCCGTCGATCGCCGTCACGAGCGACTGGACGGCCTTGGCCGTCATCAGCGTCAACAAATGAGAACCGAATACGCCGTCCTCGGTTTGCAAGTTGACTTCGAGCAACAGCGCACGGTTCCACGGCAGCTTGGACGGATGCAGCACCTCTTCGAGGTCGAGCTGCACGCCGATCAAGCGCGGCGGCGTAAACGTCGGCAACTGCCCGAGCTGTTCGAACAATCCCGTCAAGCACGCACCCGCGATCAAGTTCGCGACGTCGGACAGGACTTCCGCATCGGACATGTCTTCGTCGTTATCTTCGAGCGGCGCGTCGTCCGAGCGAAACACGAATTTCATGTGATCGGCGCTGCGGCTGTCGAACAGCGAAATCGCCTCGCCCGCGATCTCGCAACGAAAGCTTTGGCGCAGTGCCGTTACCGGCTCGCTGAAGTCGAGCATGTCGCGCACGGCCGAGGGCAGCGTGTCGGTGTCGACCATGCGGATGCGCGGCACCGAAAGATGCACGAATCGGCCGAGCAACGCGGCAAGACGCGCGCCCGCTTGGCCCATGCCAATGTTCGCGATTTCCTGCAGCGCGTCGCGCTGGTCTTCGGTGAGGATAGTCTCACTCATACAATCCGTACTCTTTCAGGATGGGCAACAGTTTCACGCCGGTAATCGGCTTGTTGATGAAAGCGACGGCGCCGAGCGCTTTCACGCGCGCTTGCGCTTCGGGTTGTATATCGGCGGACACCACGATAACGAAGCTGTCGAGACCCTCGGCACGCACCGTCTCGAGCACTTCGAAACCGGTCATACCCGGCATCGTCAGGTCCAGGAACATCACCGAGGCTCGCCCCGCGCGATAGGCGGCGAGCGCTTCAGTACCATTGACGGCCTGAGTAATTTCGACGTCCCACCCCTCAGGCAGGGCGTTGATCAGCAGTCGGCGGGCGAGCGTCGAATCGTCCACGACTAATACGGGTAATCCCATTTCGGCAAATTCCTTCATAACCACGTTCGCTATAACGGCCGCGTCCCGGGAAATCTGAAGTACTCATAAACCCGAACGGCGAAAACGTTTACATTTCGCGCAAACGTTGGCGTAAACGTTTGTTTTTCGCCGTTTATTCTTTCATCAGGCCATTCGTTAGCTATTTAATTTAGGGCCAAATTAAAAATCGCCGCGCGCGCCGCGGCGCGAAGGCCCGCTGCTCGATGAGGACATCTATTAGTCATACGCAACACACGTGCCTCGCCGGTATCGCGATTTATTTGGGCTTGCCTTCAATTTTGCGCGGGCGCAGCGCAGTTTGTTATAATCCGATCACAAATCCGCTATAAACGTAACGTCTTTAATACGCGCGGCCTGTTCACCGTCTGCGGCGCTCCTCCACGGAAATCGATGTTCAAGACCGATCGTCTGCGCGCGCTCGCCGATGCGCTCGCCAAGCACAGCGTCATGCGGCTGCGCGATGCCTCCGCGCTCCTTGGCGTGTCGGAGATGACCGTGAGGCGCGACATCGCCGCGAATCCCGAGCGCTTCACTTATCTCGGCGGTTACATCGTCAGCGCCGCGAATGTGCCGAACGCGGTCGGCTATTCGCTCGAGCAAGAGCAGGATCACTTCGCTCAAGCCAAGGCGCAGGCATCAAGGCACGCCGCGCAGCTCATCGCCGATAACGAAACGATCTTCATCGATTGCGGAACGACGCTCACGACGCTGGCACGCCTGATTCCGGCCGACATGCAGATCACCGTGGTCTGCTACTCGCTGAACATCGCCGAGATTTTGCGGCGCATGCCGAATGTGCGGATGATTCTGCTCGGCGGCGTGTACGTGCCGTCCTCGGATTCGTTCACCGGCGATGAAAGCCTCGAAATGCTACGCCGCATGGGCATCAACAAGGCATTCCTTTCGGCGGGCGGCATCGATGCCGTGCGCGGCGTCACCTGTTGGAATTTTCATGAGGTGGCGATCAAGCAGGCCGCGATGGCGAGCGCCGTCGAAAGCTACCTCGTGGCCGATACGAGCAAATTCGGCATCGTGAAGGCCGTGCGCTTCTCGCAGATGGACGCATTCGATTCGATCATCACCGAAAAAGGACGGGAGCCGCGCAAGCGCAGCGCTTGACCTTCGATCGCGTCGATCGCGTCAGCCGCGCCGGCGCAAGGCGAACAGCACGCCCGCCACCAAAATGAAGGCGCCGACGATCGCCTTCTGCCACGTGCTCGGCACGCCGACGAGAATCAGCGTGTTATCGACGAGCGTCACGAGCGCGACGCCGAGCAGCGTGCCGAGCACGGTGCCGCTGCCGCCCGTGATGCGCGCGCCGCCCAAAATAACGGCAGCGATCACGTCGAGTTCCGAGCCGACGAGATCGAACGGATTCGCGAGCCGGTTGTTCGAGACATGCAAGATGCCGGCAATGCCCGCGAGCATGCCCGTGTAGCCGAACACGAACAAATGCACGGCACGCACGTTGTAGCCGAGCCGCTCGGCGATCGACAAGCTTCCCCCCATCGCATAGACGGCGCGTCCCATCATCGTTCGATTGAGCAGCCACCAGGTGACCACCGCCGCCGCGGCCAGCGCAAGCACCGAGACCGGCAGCACGGCGTCGAGCCCGTCCACCGTGCGGTAGGCCAAGAGCGGAATGCGGCCGAAGCGATCCATGCTGCGCGGGATGTTCATGAAGAACGTCGTGCCGACAAACGTCAGCAAGATGCCGCGATAGAGATACTGCGTACCGATGGTCACGATCAAGGACGGCGCTTTCAACCGATGCACGAGCAGCCCGTTGATGAGCCCAAGCAGCACGCCGCCTGCGGCACCCGTCAAGAGGATCAACACAAACGGTGCGTCGGGCCACCAGGCGAACACGGCCTTCGTGATCGAATACATGGTCAACGCGCCGATCGCCGTGAAAGACACGTCGATGCCGCCCGACGCGAGCACGACAAGCGTGCCGAGCGCGAACAGTGATGTCGTCGTCGCCGAGTGGAGCAAATCGAACAGCGTCGCCCATTGGAGAAAGCGCGGGTTGATCGCCGCGACGACGATGCACGACAGCACGATCAAGCCACCGGGCAGCCATTCGGGGCGGCGCGCGAGCTTGCCGCGCCAATCGGAACCGCGACGCCGCCGGGTCATGTCGACGGTATCGCTCGAACTCATCGTCTGGTTCATCTTCAAGTCGCCCTTCGATCCAATTCGATTCGGTAAAACGCTTCGATAAAACGTCGCTGTAAAACGTTGCGCAGCTAAGCCGCCTGCGCGAGCAGCGCGCGATAGAGCTCGGCTTCGGTCAGGCCTTGCGCTGCGTATTCGCCGGTGACGCGCCCCTTGCTCATCATCAAGATCCGATCGCAGTTCTGCAGCAGCTCGGGCAGGTCGTCGCTGATCAGCACGATGCCGATCCCGCGCTCGGACAGCGACTGCATGATGCGGTAGATGATGTCCTTGGAGCCGACATCGACGCCGACCGTCGGCCCGTGCAGAATCAGTACGCGCGGATCGATCGCGAGCCAACGTCCGATCAGCACGCGCTGCTGGTTGCCGCCCGACAGCGATTGAACGGGCTTGTCGATATCGGGCGTCGCGATTTGTAGATCCGTTACCGTGCGTTGCGCGAGTTCGTGCGCCCGCTTGCGGTCGAGTTGGCCGAAGCGGTCGCGCAGGCTCGAGATCATCGCCGTGACAACGTTGTCGCGAATGGATTTATCGAGAAAAAGCCCCTCGCTCAAGCGGTCCTCGGGCACATAGCCGATCCGGCGCCGTTTCGCGTCGGCCGGCGTGGAGAGGACGATCGGCACGCCGTCGAGCGCGATCGTGCCCGCATCGGCCGGCGCGACCCCCGCGAGTGCACGCGCGAGTTCATTACGGCCCGAATCGAGCAGCCCCGTGACGCCAAGAATCTCGCCGCGCCGCAGCGCGAACGACACGTCGCGAAACTGGCCGCTGCGGCCGAGCCCTCGCGCAGCGAGCACGACGTCGGCCGCCTCGTGCGTCTGCACCCTGTACCGGGCTTGCGCAAGCTCGCGCCCGGTCATCAGTTCGCTCAATTGGGCTTTCGAATAATCCGTGATCGGCCCTTGCGCGACCTTTCGGCCATCTCGCAGCACGATGACTTCGCCGCCGATCGCGTAGCATTCGTCGAGCTTGTGACTGACGAACAGCACGGTCACGCCCTGTGCGCGCAAGGCAGCCAACACGGAGATAAGATTGGCCACTTCCTTTTGCGTGAGCGAAGTCGTCGGTTCGTCCATGATGACGAACTTGGCCTCGCTCGCGATCGCGCGCGCAATCGCCACGAGCTGCCGCGTAGCCAGCGGCAGGGTTTCGACGATCGTCCCTTGAAAATTCGCATCGGACGGCAAGCCCACCGATTCGAGCGCGCGCGCCGCGCGGCGCGCCAATTCGCGTCGATCGAACATACGCGCGAGGCGCCCGCCGTGTTCGGCAAGCTCGGACGTCAATGCGACGTTTTCCGCGACGCTCATGTTCGGCAGCAGCGAGAGATCCTGATAGACGGTTTCGATGCCGGCGGCGAGCGCGGCGAGCGGCGTGAGGCTTGCATGACGCTTCCCGTCGATCACGAGTACGCCTTCGTCGGGCGGCTGTGCACCCGCGATGATTTTGATGAGTGTGCTCTTGCCGCAACCGTTTTCGCCGAGCAGGTGATAGATCTGCCCGCGCGCGAACGCGAGCGACACGCCGCGCAGCGCATGCACGCCCGTAAAGCGCTTATGCACGCCGATCACCTCCAGCCACGGATCGGAAATCTGTTCGTCGTTCATCGTCGTGCTTCGTCGTGTTTCAGGCTCGCATCGATGGGCTAGGCGCGAGCGATGCAAACCTCGCCCGCGCCCTCCTCTTCAACGTCAGAAGTTGTATTGCTTGTAGTTCGACTTGTCGACGCTGACCCAGCCTTGGCCGCGCACGACGATACCCTTGCCGGGCCCCTTCGTCACGGTCACCTTCTCGTAGCCAGGCAAGCCGAGATTGTCGCCGTTTTTCACGGTTTTGCCGTCGAGCAGTTGCTTCGCGATCTTGTCCATCGCGAGGCCCGCGAGCTTCGGGTCCCAGAACGCGATGCCGTTGATGGCTCCGCTTTCAAGGAACTTGCCGGCCTCCGTCGGCAATCCCGTGCCGAACACGCACACTTTGCCGACGAGGCCCGCCTCCTCGACCGCGCGCCCGATACCGAGCACGTCGAGCGAGGACGACCCTTGGAAGCCCTTGATGTCGGGATGCTTGCGCAGCACTTGCTTCGCCTGCTCGTACGCATGCTCGCCGTCGTTGTTCGTTTCGATGTTCGTCTCGACGAGCTGCATCTTCGGATACTTCTTCTTCGCGTTGTCGATGCCGCCGTCGGCCCACTGCACCTGCGAGCGGCTGCCGAGCGAGCCGACGAACGTCGCCCATTTGCCGTCGCTGTGCATGCAGCTCGCAAGACGATCGTTGAGCGCGGCGCCGTAGGCGCTGTTGTCGAACGCTTCGACGTCGACCATCGTGTTCTTCTCGTTGTCGGCCTCGTGCGTGACGACCTTGATGCCGCGGTCCATCGCCTTCTTCAAGGCCGGCTCGAGCGTCGGCGGATCGTAGGGCACGACCGCGATCGCGCTGACCTTCTTTGCGATCAAGTCTTCGATGATCTTCAATTGCTGGGCTGCATCGGCCTGGCCGGGGCCCGTCTGATAGGTCTTGATGCCGGGGTTGTCTTTGGCGAACTCTTTCACGCCTTCGTCCATCCGATTGAACCAGCTGATGCCAGTGACCTTCACCACCGTGACGATCGTTTCATTGGTCGCCGCCTGCGCGGCAAAAATGACGCCCGCGCCGAGCGCGCAAGCCGTGAGCGCGAGGCTCGTTCGTTTCAGATTCATGCGTTGTCTCCTTCCTTTTCCGCGTCGCCCCTTGTTTGCGCTGACGGACGCCCGAGGCTAGATGTCCGTCGACTACCGAACTGAAATCGCTACGCCTGCTTGTCGCCCGGCCCGAGCGGCGTCGCACGGGCGCGCCCGAACCTGAAGATCGCGCGGACGTGCTCGCCGTCCGTGAATGCGAGCGAGGCGAGTAGCAAGAAGCCCCACGTGCAGTCCCCGAAAAACTGCGACACGCCAAGCAGATTGAATAGGCTCGAAAGAAATTGCAGCACCGTGGCGGCGAAGAACACACAGACGATGCGCCCGTACCCGCCCGCCGGATCGACGCCGCCCATCACGGCGATGAGAATCGCGATCAACAGATACGAGTTGCCGTAGTCCCACTTCGCGCTCGATGTGTGGGAAACGCTGACGAGTCCCGCCAGCGAGGCGAGCACGCCGCACATCGTGTAAGTGGCGATCAGCATGCGTTCGCGCCCTATGCCCGCATAGAACGCTGCCCGCTGATTCGTTCCCATCAAGTGCAGGCGAAGCCCGAACGGCGTGCGTTTGAGCAGCCAGCCCAGGATCAAGACGGCCGCGATGAAGATGGCAAACGAGATCGGTACCTCGAAGAACGCCCCGTTGCCGATGTCGGCGAGCGGCTCGACATAATCGACGTGTACCGAGGCGCCATTGCTGAGCGCCACCGCGAAACCCGTAAAGAGCAGTTGCGTGCCTAGCGTGCATAAAATCGGCGTTAGCCGCAAACGCGCAATGACGAGCCCGTTGATCAACCCGCCGAGCAATCCCATCGTCAGCACGATCGCACAAAAGAGCGCCGTGTAGAGCACTGGCGAATCGTCGCCGCTGATCCATTTCGGCACGACGAGCGCGGCGATCATCCCCGAGAGGTTCGCGAGCCCCACGCCCGATAGATCGATGCCGCCGTTGCCCGACAGCATCGACAACATGATGCCGAGCGCGAGCAGGCCGACCTCGGGCAATTGCGATCCCATCGACTGCAAGTTGTCGATGTCGACGAACTGGCCGTGCGAGAGCCAGACAGCAACGACCACGACGAGGACGTTGATGGCAAGCAGGAAGTTCAACTGCCTGTCGCCGAACCACTTACCGATTACGAACGAGCCTTTCATGTGCGGTGCCCCTTTCGTCATGCCGTGATGCCGTGATGCCGTGATGCGCTCCGACCATCGAAGCTACGCGGAGACAGCCGATCCCGCGCCAAGCAATGCGTTCACTTCGTCCAAGGCCGGCATCGACGGCGCCGTGCCCGCCCGCGTGACCGAAATGCCGGCGAGCGCGCAGCCGAACCGCACCGCCGCGAGCGGCGCATCGCCACGCGCGAGCGCCGCGGCGAATCCGCCCGTGAAGCCGTCGCCGGCACCGGCCGTCTCGACGACAGGACCGCAGCGAAACGCCGGCACGAGCACGGATTGCGTGCGCGAGTGCAGCAGCGCACCCGCTTCGCCAAGCGTGACGATGACGGTACCCACGCCCTTATCGAGCAGCGCGTCGGCTGCGCGGCGTGCATCCTCGGGCGTGGCGATGTCGATACCGGTCAACGCCGCCGCCTCCGTTTCGTTCGGCGTGATGTAGTCGCACAGCGCAAGCATGTCGTCGGGCAACGGCAGCGCGGGCGCCGGATTGAGCACCGTCGCCACGCCGTGCTTGCGCGCCAGTTCGAGCCCACGGCGCGCAGCCGCGACGGGCTGCTCCAACTGAGTGACGAACACCTGTGCGCGGGCGATATCGGCTTCGATCGCTTCGGCGTCGCCCGCGCCGAGCGTGCCGGCGGCGCCGGCCGCGACGATGATCGCGTTCGAGCCCGTCGCTGCATCGACGAAGATATGCGCCGCGCCGGTCGCCATTCCATTGACGACGCCCGCGCGCGCCTCGATCCCTTCCGCGCGCCACGTTTCACGCGCGATGGCGCCGAACGCGTCGTCGCCGAGGCGGGTGCAGAACACGACCTCGGCACCTGCGCGCGCGGCCGCGACAGCCTGGTTCGAACCCTTGCCGCCCGGCCCCATCGCGAACGCGGACCCGGCGATCGTTTCGCCGATCACGGGCATGCGTTCGGCCCGGAACGCCAGATCCGTCACATAGATGCCGAGGATGACGACGCGCCCGTTCATTTGCCGCGCTCCGCCGGGCGTGCGCTCGCCGCCAGCGGCGCGTCGGGGGCGAGGATGACGCCCTTCGTGAAGATAAAGCAGCCGTAGCCGCGCGCTTCGCCCGTCGCAATGACGCAGTACGCCTTGCGCGCGCGAGCGTAGAACGCATGGCGCTCGATCGGCGCGAACGGTACCTCGCGGCCTTCGGCGTGGTCGACTTCGGCCTGCGCCTCGCGTTGAACTGACGGCAGGGACTGCGGATCGCCGACGACTTCCATGCGCATCGCGGGCGCTTCGACGAACGTATCGAGCGGCATGACCGAGAGCACGGCACGCACGGCTCGCCCGGCGTCGACGCCGTCCATGCGCAGCAGCTTGCCCAGCACCGTTGCGCGCGCCACCGATTCGGCGGGGAAATTGGCGTCGCAAATCACCACTTCATCGCCGTGGCCCATCGCGCGCAACGCGTGCAGCACATCGGCATGCAGAAGCGGATCGAGATTTTTCAGCACAGCGTCTCCTTTCTTTCATTCGTTCGTTGCTGGAGTTCCGTGGCAGCGCGCCGTGTTGCTGCCGTGTTGCCTCGTTGCATTCGGCGCGCACACAGCGTCAATCGCCGTACGGAACCCAAATATTCTTGATTTGCGCGGCTTGACGCAAGAAAACAATGCCTTCGCTTGCACGATCGAACCAGTCGAGCCGGCGGCCGTGGTCCACGAACGTGCGTTTCAAGTTGCCGATCGACTCCCGTTCGACGAGCTTCGAATCGGCCGCGTGGCCGAAGCACCAGAGCGCATCGACATCGTCGTGCTTGGCCAGCGCCGGCAGTAGCGCCGCGCGCGTTCCGGTGACGATATTCAGTGCCCCGGCCGGAACGTCCGACGTTTCGACGACCTGGTACAAATCGGTCGCCGCCAATGGACACGCCTCGCTCGGCAACGCGACAACGCGATTGCCCAACGCGAGCGCCGGGCCGATCAGCGAAATCAGCGCGAGCAGCGGCGCCTCGTCGGGGCACGCGATGCCGATCACGCCGAGCGGTTCGTGCATGGCGAGCGCAACGCCGCGCAACGGCGGAGTATGCACGGCGCCGTCGAATTTATCGGCCCACGCGGCATAGGTGAAGAGCCGCGCGATCGACGCGTCGACTTCACGCGTCGCCGCCCCGTCGTCGCACTGCGTGCGCCGAGCGAGCTGACGGGCGAATTCCTCGGCGCGAGCCGACAGGTTTTCGGCGAGGTAGTACAAGACCTGCGCACGCGCATGGCCGCTCATCTTCGACCATTTCTCGCCGCTCCTCGCCGCGGCCACGGCGTCCCGTACATCCTTGCGATTGCCGTCGGCCACTTCGCCGACGAACGCCCCGCTCGGCGCATGAACGGCGCGCGAATTGCCGCCGTCGGCGCGCGCTTGCTTGCCGCCGATGAAAAGCTTCGCCGTGCGATCGATGAACTCGATGCTCGCCGCTCGCTCGTCGGCCTCGAATGCGTCAGCGCTCGGAGCAGCCGTCGAAGCAGGGGACGACTCAGCCGCCGCTTCACGCAGCGCGCCCTTGCCCCACCCGATCGGCTTCAGATACTCGAACGCCCCTTCCTTCCCGCCTTCACGGCCGTATCCCGACTCGCGATAACCGCCGAAGCCGACGCTCGCATCGAACAGATTCGTCGCGTTGATCCAGACGACGCCGCACGCGAGCTGCGGCGCAACGTCAAGCGCCCGTCCGATCGTCTCGCTCCAGACGCTCGCCGCTAAACCATAGCGGGTGTTGTTCGCGAGCGCGACGGCCTCGTCAGGCGTTCTAAAGCTCATGGCAATCAGCACGGGCCCGAAGATTTCTTCCTGCGCGAGCGTACCGGCCGGCGCGACGTTCGTCACGAGCGTCGGCGGGTAATACGAGCCGGTCGCGGGCAGCGCGAGTTGAGCGGGTTGCCAGACATCGCAACCTTCGCTGCGCCCCGTCTCTACGAGCGATTCGATTCGCGCGAGTTGAATCGGGTCGACGATCGCACCCATATCGATCGTCTTGTCGAGCGAGGGCCCGACGCGCAGCGTCGCCATGCGGCGCTTGAGCTTGGCGATGAAGCGCGCCTCGACACCCTCCTGCACGAGCAGACGAGAACCCGCGCAGCAGACCTGCCCTTGGTTGAACCAGATCGCGTCGACCACGCCCTCGACGGCCCCATCGAGATCGGCATCGTCGAAGACGATGAACGGCGACTTGCCGCCCAACTCGAGCGTGAGCGACTTGCCCGAGCCGGCCGTAGCCGCGCGGATCAGCCGGCCCACTTCGGTCGAGCCCGTGAAGGCGATCTTGTCGGCATCGGGATGTTCGACGAGCGCAGCGCCCGTGCTGCCGTCGCCGGTCACGACGTTGAGCACGCCGTCGGGCAAGCCGGCCTTAGCTGCAAGTTCGGCGAACAGCAGCGCAGTGAGCGGCGTATATTCCGCGGGCTTCAGAACGACGCAGTTGCCGAGCGCGATCGCGGGCGCCACCTTCCACGCGAGCATCAGCAACGGAAAATTCCACGGCACGATTTGACCGACGACACCGAGCGGCGCCCACCCGGCAAATTCGCTCTCTTGCAGTTGGGCCCAGCCGGCGTGATGCAGGAAATGCCGGGCGACGAGCGGTACGTCGAGGTCGCGCGTCTCGCGGATCGGCTTGCCGTTGTCGAGCGCTTCAAGCACGGCGAACAAGCGGCTGTGCCGCTGCACCATTCGAGCGAGCGCGTATAAATGCCGCGCACGGCTCGCCCCGCCGGCGGCGAGCCAGGCCGGTTGCGCCGCGCGGGCCGCCGCGACGGCCGCATCGACGTCGAGCGCGCCACCTTGCGCGACTTGCGCGAGTGCTTCGCCCGTGGCCGGCGCGCGCACGGTGAAACTGTCGCCCGAGGCGCTCGCGCGCCACTTGCCGCCAATGAAATGGCCGAACGAAGCACCATGGCTCGCGAGCCAGGCGCGTGCGGGTTGATCGTCCTCGGGGGCCGGGGCGTAATCCATGGTCTTGAAGTATTCGGCAACGCTCATCGCGAATCGCTCAGGCTACGGGGTGACGGTTGAAAGCCGAATACCGGCCGGTGACGTGATGCTCGAGCTGGCGCTCGATGTCGGCGAGCAAGCTCGACGCGCCGATGCGAAACAGCGACGGTTCGAGCCAGTCGCGGCCCAACTCTTCCTTCATCAGCACTTGATAGGCGAGCACGGTCTTGGCGTTCGATACGCCGCCGGCGGGTTTGAAGCCCACGCGCGCCCCGGTTCGCTCGCGAAACTCGCGGATCATTCGCACCATCACGAGCGAAACGTCGAGCGTCGCATTCACGCCCTCCTTACCCGTCGATGTCTTGATGAAATCGGCGCCGGCCATCATGCAGACCATCGACGCCTTGGCGATATTGGCCAACGTGCGGATGTCGCCCGTGGCCAGGATCGCCTTCAGATGCGCGGCGCCGCATGCGGCGCGGAAATCGCGCACTTCGTCGTAGAGCGCGCGCCAATTACCGGTGAGGATGTGCTCGCGCGTGACGACGATGTCGATTTCCGCCGCGCCGTCGGCGACCGAGGCCTCGATTTCCTCGAGCTTGAGCCGATGCGGGTTTAGGCCGGCCGGAAAGCCCGTCGACACGGCCGCCACGGGGATGCCCGATCCAGCCAGCGCATCGACGGCCGCGGCCACGAAGCGGTGATAGACGCAGACGGCGCCCGTCGCGATCGTATCGGGCGCCAGGCCGAGCGCTTGAACGAGGTCGGCGCGCACGGGGCGGCGCGCTTTCGCGCAGAGACGGCGCACACGGCCTTCGGTGTCATCGCCGCTCAATGTCGTCAGATCGATGCAAGTCACGGCCTTTAGCAGCCAGGCCGCCTGTGCGTCCTTCTTCACCGATCGGCGCGCGGCAAGCGTCGAGGTTCGCCGCTCGACGGCAGAGGCATTCACGCGTAGATCGTCAATCCAGGCAGCGTCGAACGGAACGCCGCGATTGCGCGCGTCGAGCGCGAACGCAAGGCTGTGCGGCACGACGATCGAATGGGTTGAAGCGTCGGACATAGGCAGAGGCGTTGTGCGATGCACAACATACCGTGATGGTTTGTTCGCATCGATCGTAGCCGTGTGAAATGATCATGACAAGCGATCGTTACAATTTTATCGGCCCGTTGCAGAGCGGCGCAGCGGTCGGAGGGCGTGCGCCCGCCGATGGCATCGCCCCAAAACCGGCACTGCGCAATTTGCGTAGGCACCGCGCACGCTTCTGAAAAAATCGACGCAAACCCCGCGTGCATTACCTATAGTGCATTTTCGTTGTCTTCTCGTTTGACCAGTCGGGGCGCTCGCCGCCGACTGCCGGCTGTCGTCGATTAAGTCTGACCGTCGCGCTGGCGGTAACCAGCGCTTGCGGGGTCCGGCCGTCGCCACGAGCATTCGGCAAGCAGGCAAGATCGCTCGCCGGCTGCATCGCGAGACATGCGCCGTGGACCGCATCACAAGAAGAGGGTCTTCCATGCGACGCAATTGCTCGTCTCGATTCTTCCTCACTCGTTTCGCTCTCGCCGCGCTCGCGCTGTCGTCGGCGTCGGTGGTCCTGGCGGCGCCCGTGCGCGTATCGGGCCCCAGCCCGTTCGCCTCGTGCACGATCGGCGGCCCCGGCGTCAACTATGTCAATGCGGAAGTCGAACCGTGGGTGGCGGTGAATCCCGCCAATCCGTCGAACGTCATCGGCGTGTGGCAGCAAGATCGCTGGTCCAACGGTGGGTCGCACGGCCTCGTAGCCGCCTACTCGTTCGATGGGGGACACACCTGGGGCCGAACGAGTCAGCCGTTCAGCGCCTGCGCGGGCGGGCTCGGCTACGAACGCGCATCGGACCCATGGGTGTCGATCGGGCCCGACGGCACCGCCTATTCCGTGTCCATCTCCTTCAACCAATCGAACAACGACAACGCGGTGGCGGCAGCCGTTTCGAAGGACGGCGGACAGACGTGGACGCATTTGAGTGTGCTGATCGCCGATAACGAACCGTCGACGCAGTTCTTCAATGACAAAGAATCGGTGACGGCCGACCCGCTGCACGCGGGCGTCGCCTATGCCGTGTGGGATCGGCTGGAATCGCCGAACTCGAATCCGTACGCCGATCTGCACGCACAAGCGTTCCGCGGCCCGGCGCTGTTTTCCAAAACGGTGAACGGCGGCCAGACGTGGAGCGCGCCTACGCAGATCGTTACCGTAGCGTCGCGGCAGCAGACGATCGGCAATCAGATCGTCGTCGATCGACAAACAGGAACGCTCTATGACTTTTTCGATTTGATTACCCCGCCGAACAGGCCCTCGCCCTATAAAGTGGCGTTCATCAAGTCGACCGATGGCGGGACGACCTGGACCCAGCCGCAAATCATCGCCGATCTCGAAACCGTCGATGTCGTCGATCCCAACACGGGGGAGGCATTGCGCACGGGCGACATCATCCCCGAGCCCGCGATCGATCCGGCCACGGGGCAGCTTTATGTCGTCTGGCAGGATGCGCGCTTCAACGGCGGCAAGTACGACGAGATAGCGCTCTCGGCCTCCAAGGATGGCGGCAACACCTGGAGCGCGCCGGCGCGCGTGAATACCCCCACGGGCAAGCTCGCGTTTAATCCGTCGGTCCATGTGAACTCGGCGGGGACCGTCGCCGTCACTTACTACGACATCCGCAATCTCCCGGCGGGCGACACCGCTACTCTGCCGACCGACTTGTGGATGACGACATCGACCAACGGCGCCAAAACGTTCGGCAACGAGACGCATCTAGCCGGTTCGTTCGACATGAAGACGGCGCCGATAGCCCGAGGGTACTTCATCGGCGATTACTCGGGGCTCGATGCGCGGGCTACGTCGTTCCTGCCGTTCTTCGTGCAAACGAATTCGGGCAACACGGCCAATCGGACCGACGTGTTCGCCGCGCCTTGAGCGGGTAAGCGCCGGCGTGGAGCACGCAATGGGCCGCCGCTTATAGCGGCCCATGGGTGCACTGGTTCACACGTTCACACGTTCAC
>CAYRLJ010000014.1:28755-59963 GCA_964425025.1 uncultured Burkholderia sp.
GTTCACACGTTCACACGTTCACGTTCGCACGCATCACACGCCCGGCAATGCTCAGAAAATGCGCGAGATCGGGCGTGACTCTATCGGCGTCCTTCGCCGCGTCGTCCCATCGCCTCAGTTTTACGGCGTCGTGTGCGAACGGCTTGTCGATGAACGTGCGCGCTTGCGCTTCATTGAACACGCCGCCTTGCAAGGCGAGACTGCGCGCGGAATCTTCGGAGAGCCGCGCCGCATACCCGCGATCGACGGCACACAGGTAGCGCTTCGCATCGACATGCAGGCGAATCGGCTCGATCACGCTATCGGGTAAGACAGGCCGCAGAAACGGCAACGCGAAATATTGGTGCTGGTCGTCGATGCCGCGCCCGCTCGGCGTTTCGCCTTGCAGATTCAGCAGATGACCCAGATCGTGCAGGAAGGCCGCTGTCACGAGCGCATCGTTCGCGCCCGCTTCCTGCGCGAGCGCGCCGCTTTGCAACGCGTGTTGTAACTGCGTGACCGGCTCGCCGCTATAGGCGATGTTGCCGTGGCGCTCGAACAGCGTGCGAATGTCGTCGAGACTCAATGCCATCGTTTCACTCCCGCGGCCGGTTGGGGCGTCTTGGGTCGATTGCGCACCCACCTTACGATCGCCACATTTTGCCACCTATTCGGGCACGAATCGGCCGATGGTCTTTTCTGCGCTGCGCGCAGCGCGAATCAAAAGCCCTTTAACCGTTACGGCGCCTAGGCATGCGCGCCGCAATGAGCGAGAGCGCCGCCAAAGAGGCGGCCAGCAAAATCAGCGAGAGCGCCGAAGCCGGCAGGTAGTAGCCGCGCTCCACTTGGCCGACGACGACGATCGGCACCGTCGAGAAGCCCGGCGGATAGACGGTCAGCGTCGCCCCAAGCTCGCCCAGCGAGAGGGCGAAGCCGAGCGCGAGGCTCGCACGGATCGCGGGCACGAGCTGCGGCAAGACCACGCGTCTGAGCACCATCGACGGCGGCGCCCCAAGGCTCGCGGCGGCCTCGCGCAGCACCGTCAATTCGGGGCGCAGCGCGGCGCTTGCGCAGCGATAGCTGAAAGGCAGCACGAGCGCGAGCTGCACGAGTACGACGATCGCGGGCGAACTCGACAGATCGAGCGGCGCCTTATGATAGGCAATCAGCACGCCGAGCCCGAGCACCACGCTCGGCACCGCGTTGGGCATCATCGTGATGGCGTCGATGAGTGCACCGAGCCCACGGCGCGTGCGCCCTTCGAGCGCGAGGGCAAGCCACAGGCCGAGCGCCGTGCCGAGCACGGCCACACAAAAGCCGATCTCGAGGCTGGCAATCACGGCATCGAAGTCGCTCGAGCCCAGTCGATCGAACCAGCGCGTGCTGAAGCCGTCGGGCAGGATCGTCCCCGACCAATGCGACGCGACGCTCGAGAGCGCCACGACGACGACCGGCAGCACGAACAGCCACACACACAGCAACGCGCAAATGGCCGTCACCATCATCCCGATCGCACGCGCGATCAGCCTGCGCCGCATGCGCGGGGCCGCTTCGATCGGCCGTCTCACGGCATCCTGTTCCATCCGCGCCGACATTACCGCGCTCCCATCGCCTGGCGGCGATCGACGCTGCGATATAGCGCATAGAGCGAGAGCGACATCGCGAGCATGACGACAGCGCCGGCCGCGGAGGTCGGCAAATCGAGGTCGACCGTCGCAGCGCTATAGATCGCGACGGGCAGCGTGACGAGATGCGCGCTGCCGAGCACGAGCAAGATGCCGAACTCGTTGAGCGTCAACATGAAGCACAGGATCGTTCCGGCCGCGATGCCGGGCCACGCGAGCGGCGCGACGACACGCCATGCCACCATGAAGCCGTTCGCCCCGAGACTGCGCGCCGCTTCGACGAGTCGCATGTCGATCAGCGCGAACGAAGCAAGCGTGGGACGCACGACAAACGGGGCGTAGAAGACGACTTCCGCCAGCACAATACCGCCGGCGCCGAACAGAAAATTGAGCGGCGGGTGGCTCGAATGAAGCAGTCTTTGCAGTGCAATGCTGACCGAACCTTGTGAGCCGTACAGAAAGATTAGCGTGAACGCCACGAGAAACGAAGGAAAAGCGACGAACAGTTCAAGGAACCGTGTGATTACGGCGGCGCCAGGAAACGGCCGGAAAAACAGCAGCGCGGCAAGTAGGACACCGAGCACCGACGCGAGCCCTGCGCTCGCGAAGACGATCGCGAGCGTCGTGCCGATCACGCCGCTCGCGTCGGGGTTCGAGAAAAACGCTAGATAGGCGTGCACGCCAAGCTCGCCTTTCGGCCCGGTGAGGCTGAGCAGCACGAGCCGCGTCAAGGGATAGATCACGAGCGGACCGAGCACGAGAACCGCAACGGCGATCAGGTGCCAGCGCGCCTTTGCGTCTTTTCGCTTGGCGAATGCCCGATGCGCGCCAACATCGGCGAATGCAGAGGCAGAGGGCAACGCCGATTCGGATCCGTCCATCGCCGTCACCGGTGCCCCGTCCGCGCTGTCACGGTTGAACAAGGACGACACGGTCCACCTCATAGCTGAGCGACACGCGCGCGCCTTTCTCGGGCGTCATGCCATGGCCGCGCGCAGCCGCGACGAGGACGGGCGTCTCGGGCATCGCGTCGAGCACGACCGCAACCGATAGAGCTGGGCCATACCAGTCGACCGACGCGATAGTGCCATGTAGATGGCCCTCGCCGAGCGGCGCGAGACGCAGGATTTCCGGACGCAGACACGCAACCCGCTCGCGCTCGCCGTAACGCGCATCGCCGATCGGGAATGCGACGCGTGGAGGCAGCAAGTTCGCGGCGCCAAGATAGCGCGCGACGAACGCATCGGCCGGCGCATCGTAGAGCGCTTGCGGCGTGCCGATCTGCGCGATGCGCCCATCACGCATGAGCAGCGTGCGATCGGAGAGCACGAGCGCATCGTCCTGATCGTGCGTGACGCAAACAATCGTCAGATTGGGCAGACGCTCATGCAGCGCCTTCAGTTCGGAACGCACCGACGCACGCAAGTTGGCATCGAGTGCAGACAGGGGCTCGTCGAGCAGCAGCACGTCGGGCTCGATGACGAGTGCGCGCGCGAGCGCCGCACGCTGCTGCATGCCGCCGGAAAGCTGCGCGGGCATGACATGTCCCGCATCGGCGAGTTGCACAAGCTTGAGCGCATCGGCGACGCGCCGCGTGATCTCGGCCGCGCCGGTACGTCGCGCGCGCAGACCGAACGCTACGTTGTCGAACACGCTCAAATGAGGAAACAGCGCGTAGTTCTGAAACAACAACCCGAGATTGCGCCGATGCGCGCTCTCGTGCGTCAGATCGCGGCCGGCCACGCATAGGCGCCCCGCCACGAAATCCGCTTTGACGAAGCCGGCGATGAACCGCAGCAGCGTGGTCTTGCCGCAACCGCTGCGGCCAAGCACGGTCAAGAACTCACCGCGCCCGATCGAGAGCGAGAGGTCGTCGAGCACCGTGCGCGTGCCGTAGCGCACGCTAAGCCGCTCGATTTCGACGCCGCTCACGCTCGTGCGTGCGCTCGCGTTCTCGGCGAGCGCCTGCTCGGGGGCAGGCGCGGCATCCGCCTCCGCGCGCCGATAAGCCAGTCGTGCCGTGTTCACCGTTTTCGTCCTCCTGGGCGTTGATCTACGGCTTGACGATTTCGGCTTTACGATTTCGGCTTCACGACGTCGATCTGCTTGCCGGAATTGCCGATCACGTCGCTTTTCCAGCGCGCGGTCCAGGCAGCCTTCTTCGCCATGACCTCGTTCCAGTCGACCGGAATCAGCTTCACGCCCGAGATCGCTTGCTTGACGGCGTCGCCGTTCTTACCGGCGAGCGGGATGTCCGTGCGGCCGGGGATGCCGAAGATGTCAGGCACCTTCGATTGCACATCGGCCGACATCAAATAGTCGATCAGCTTTTTGCCTTCGTCCGCATTCGGGCCGCTCTTGATCAGGCCGATCGCGTACGGCAGCTGGAAGGTCGTCGGCTGGCCGCCGGCCTTCGCCGCGAGGAAGATCGGCTTGATCGTCAGCCCGCCGTTGGCGGCATCGTCGAGGTCCATTTGCAAATCGCCGTTGGCGAACGCGATTTCGTTGCGCGAGAGCAGGACGTCGAGATATCCGGTGCCTTTCGTGTGGAACTTGGCGCTCTGCTCGAGCTTCTTGAGATAGTCGAACGCTTTGTCCTCTCCCATCAGCGACGTCGTCAAAATGATGACGGCCATGCCGTCGCCAGCCGTCGCCGGGTTCGAATAGGCCACCTTGCCGCCGTAGTCGGGGTCCAGCAAATCGTCGAACGTCTTCGGCTGGCGCTTGACCGCGTCGGGATTGATCGCGAACGAGAAGTAATTGTTGACGAACGTGGCCCACGCGCCGTTGCCGGCCTTCGCAATCGTCGGCACGTTCTTATAGTTCACGCTCTGATACGGCTGCAGCAGGCCGCTTTGATCGGCTTGCTGAATGAACGGCGGCAGCGTCACGATGACATCGGCCTTTGGCGAATCCTTCTCCACCGTCGCGCGGTTCACCACCTCGCCGCTACCGGCCGTGACGATGTTCACCTTCACGCCCTCCTTTTTCTCGAAGGCGGGCAGCACATCCTTGTACAGATTCTCGAGGCCGTCGGCCGTGTACAGCACAACGGCGCCCGCCGCGTGGGCCGGCAGGGCTAGGCCCTCGAACAATGCGGCGGTGGCGAGTGCCGCGAGCAGACGGCCGAGGCGGCCCTTCGTGCGAAAGGATAGGCGCTGCGTCATGTCGATCTCCAAAGGTGCGAAGCCAAATTGTTCGGGCCGTTGCGAAAGGCGCCCGTATCGTGGTCAAAGCGTGGCCGGCTCGATGCCGAATGCCGATCGCACCACCTTCAATTGGCGCTGCCGCACTCGCCGATCGGCGACGCAAGATTCACAGTTTTTGGTGACAGACGGATGACAAAACGCCGCAAACGCATATTTCGACACATTTTGCCAATTAATCGCACATTCTTATTCGGGAATTGGCAAGGGGGACGCGCTAACCGATCCGGTCAGGCCGTGACGATTTTCGGCCCGCGCGCCGTAATGGCTTTCGCGAGGGCTCGCGCCGGCGCGCGCTCGGTGACGAGATATCGGGCGCGTTCAAAGCCGTCGACGCGTACGGGGGTGACGCGCTCGAACTTCGAGTGATCGGCGACGACGACGGCCGTACTCGCCGCGCGCAGCATCCGCGCGCGCACTTCGGCGGCCATCCTCGTGTAGTCGGTCAGCGCGCCGTCGTTTGATATGCCGCCCGCGCCGACGAACGCGAAGTCGGCATGGTATTGGGCGAGTTGCTGGACGGTGTCGAGCCCGAAGACGGCGTCTTCGATGTCGGACAGCTCGCCGCCGAGCAGCGTGACGCGGTTCTCGTTGCGGCGCCCGAGCAGCAGCGCGATGCGCCAGTCGTTCGTGTAGATCGAGAGCCGGTGATGTCCCATCAGCGCACGCGCGACGGCTTGCGTCGTGCTGCCCGAGTCGAGGATGACCGAGGCGCCGTCGGGCACGAACTGCGCCGCGCGCTCGCCGACGGCGCGCTTGGCGCTGGCATTCTCGGCCTCGCGCACGTCGAGGTCAGGCTCGCGCCGATCGGCCGAGAGCGCGCCCCCATGCGTCGTGACGACAAGGCCGCGCTCGGCGAGCACGAGCAGATCGCGGCGAATCGTTTCGCGCGACACGCCGAGTTCGCGCACGAGTTCGGCGACGGTGAGCGCGCCGTCCTGGGTGAGGCGCGACAAGATATGTTGGTGACGTTGTTCTGCGAGCATCGCGCCGAATGCGCCGATAGGCGGCGGTGTTAGGACTTCAGGGATTTGCGACGCGCGTATTGTAGTACGGGGCCGCGTTCAAGGCGGGACGCGCATGATAGCCACCGGGGGGTATCGGCGCGTTACCGATGAAGCGTTTCGGGCGGACTCTAGCGGTCGATGCGGTCGATGCGGTCGACGTGGCCGATGTGGTCGATGCGGACGGCACGCCGGGCAACAGCTTTGCGCCCGGCGCAAAAGTCGCGGCAATGCCGCGTTGGATTACTTCTCGTGCTTCTTGGGAATCTTCGCGCCCGACTTGCGCGCTTGATTCAATGCAATGGCAACGGACTGCTTCTGCGACTTGCCATGCTTCATCTCGGTCTTCACATTCTTCGAGATATCGTCCCGCGATGTTCCTCGTTTCAGTGGCATGACGCCCTCCTTTGCGCACCTGGCGCGTTGCGGATTGATGACGAGCCTTCGCCCTTCCTCTTAGCAACGCGCGTTCCACCGACGCCTGCCAAGGAACGATGCGCCCTCGTGCAAGCGGATGCGCAGCGGTATCTCTACGCTTCGATGCGCTTTCGCGTCATGCCGAGCAAGTCGGCCATGGCCGCACGCGCGTCCGCGGACCGACGCGAACGGATCGCCTCGAAGACAGCCGTGTGCTGGTTCAGCGCCGCATTGTAGACTTCCGCGCGCTTCGCATTGAGCCGCAACTGCGCTTCGAGCGTGCGCTCGATCAGCGCGCCGAGCGGCATCAACAGTTCGTTGCTGCAAGCGGCCAAGATGCCCAGATGGAAGTGCAAATCGGCTCGCACCCATTCATCCTCGTTGCGCGCGCCGACCATCGCCGCATGCGCGCTTTCGAGCCCATCGATCGTCTCGGGCGTATGCGCGCGCGCCGCGAGTTCCGCCGCGTACGGCTCGACCATCTCGCGCATTTCCTGCAGCTTGAGCGCGAACGCGAGCGGCGGCGCGACTTGCGAATACCAATCGAGCAAATCGGCGTCGAGCAGATTCCATACGCCGCGGCGCCGCACGCGCGTACCGACTTTCGGCCGCGATTCGACTAACCCCTTGGACGTCAACGTGCGAAGCGCCTCGCGCAATACCGTGCGGCTGACGCCGAACGATTCCATCAGTTCAGCCTCGCGTGGCAGCAGACCGCCCGGCGCGTAATCCCCGCGCAAGATGGCCGTCGCCAGCATATAGGCGACACGCCCGTGCAAATCGCGTTGAATCATCGTTCCCCCTGGTTGTTTGGCGCCGGCCGTACGCTACAGGCACTCGGGCCCGCGCGAAGACTCTGCTGGGCAAGCGTCAACGCCCGCCACCGGTCCCTTGCTCGATTATCGCGACCGCGCGATAAATCGCAAGCGTTCAGGCACTATGCGGGCAAAAGTAGTACTGCGACCCCATAAATACTATTAGTAGTATTGTATAAAATCTTGATGTACGATAGTGCCCTCTGGCGCGCGTGGCACACGTTGTGTCGTCGTTGCTGCCCTCTCTGCCGCCCACGAGGAGGAGGTTGTCCCCATGAAAATCACGAAGCTCGAGACGTTCGTCGTCCCGCCCCGATGGCTGTTTGTCAAGATCGAGACGGACGAGGGCATCGTCGGCTGGGGAGAACCTGTCGTGGAAGGGCGCGCGCATACAGTCGAAACCGCCGTACAGGAGTTGGCCGATTACCTCGTCGGCAAGGACCCGCGTCATATCGAAGACCACTGGCAGGTCATGTACCGCGCGGGCTTCTATCGCGGCGGCCCGGTGCTGATGAGCGCGATCGCGGGCATCGACCAAGCGCTGTGGGACATTCTCGGCAAGCATCACGGCGTGCCCGTGCATGCGCTGCTCGGCGGAGCCGTTCGCGATCGGATCAAGGTGTACTCGTGGATCGGCGGCGATCGCCCGCACGACGTCGCGAACAATGCGCGGGCCGTGGTCGAACGCGGCTTCAAGGCGCTCAAGATGAACGGCTCCGAGGAGGTGCAAATCGTCGACACCTACGACAAGGTCGAGCAGGTCATCGCCAACGTCGCAGCGGTGCGCGAAGCCGTGGGCCCGCATGTCGGCATCGGCGTCGATTTCCACGGCCGCATTCACAAGCCGATGGCGAAGGTGCTCGCGAAAGAGCTCGATCCGTACAAGCTGCTGTTCATCGAGGAGCCGGTGCTGTCGGAGAACGTCGAAGCGCTGCGCGACATCGTCAATCAAACGAATACGCCGATCGCGTTGGGCGAGCGGCTTTACTCGCGCTGGGATTTCAAATCGATCCTGGCCGGCGGCTATGTCGACATCATCCAGCCCGACGCTTCGCACGCGGGCGGCATCACCGAATGCCGCAAGATTGCAGCGATGGCCGAAGCGTATGACGTCGGTCTCGCCCTGCACTGCCCGCTTGGGCCGATCGCGCTCGCGGCCTGCCTGCAGCTCGACGCAGTCAGCTACAACGCCTTCATCCAAGAGCAGAGCCTGGGCATTCACTACAACCAAGGCAGCGACTTGCTCGACTACCTGCATAACCCCAACGTCTTCAAGTACGACGGTGGTTTCGTCGCGATTCCGCAAGGCCCCGGCCTCGGCATCGATGTCAACGAAGAGAAGGTGCGCGAGATGGCGAAGGTCGGCCATCGCTGGCGCAACCCGGTGTGGCGGCACGCCGACGGCAGCGTCGCCGAATGGTGATGGCCGGCGGCGGGCGCCGCGGCGCCCGTTGGCGAAGCGGGCTCGGCCGCACGGCCGCCCGCCTGTCCTGATGGCGCCCTCGCTCTTGCCCTCCTCTTTCGCCGTGTAGCCGCCCTTTTACGCCGACTCGCCGTCACGCGTCACGTGCGCGGGGTAACACTTCAGGCGGGCCGCAGCCCCGGCCGTTCGATGTCGAAGCACCGAAGACAAGCAGCCGACATCCCCAAACCCTTACCCCATAAGCGCGCCGCCGGCCACCCTAGCGCTCGCCGCACCATTGGCCCGCTCCTTGCATTGTCGTGCCCCACAACGACGACACATGGGAGAGCGCAATGGGGGGGTTCATTCCGGATTACTTGGTTCGCGAGCAGGCGGCGGTCGGTGCGCTCGTCGTGTTCGCCGTGCTGCGCGTGCTCGCCGCGATAACCGCCTGCAGCCGCGGCTGGTCGATTGCAGTCGTCGAGAAATGCGCGATCGGCGTCGCTGCGCTCTATTGCGCGCCGCAACTCATCGACGTACTCGCGCATACGTACGCCGTGCAAGGATCGTCAGCCGAACTGGAAGGCAAGATCATCGGCGCGGCGATCGCCTTGTTTTTCTCGCCCATTCTCAGTCACAAGCTTGGCTACGAATGACCTCGCTTCATTCGGCGTCCGAGCGCTGGTGCGGCGCCCGCCGTCGGCCGTCGTCACCCGTGACCATCCGCGCAGGACGGCGCGGCGATCAATGCATGGACAGATAACCGGGCGGCATGTGCGCCAGCACGGCCGCCACGACGAAGATGCCGATCATCACCAGCGCTTCTAGATGCAAAACATTGTTGAACGTATGCGCGTCGGTGGTCGAGGCCGTGCGGCGCAGCCGCGGCAGCGCGGAAGTCCGATTCAACGCGCCGAGCAGCACGGCCAGCAGTACGAGCGCGCCCTTCAGCGTGAGCACGTGACCCCACCCGCTTTCCGACAACGGCGCTAGCGAGCCGCCCAGTCCACGCTGAGCGTTGAACAACCCCGTCGCGACCACGACGGCAAGCGCCATCCCCGCCACGTAAGACACACGCCCGGCCATGCGAATCAGCGCGCCGCGCGTCGTCGAGGTATTCAGTGCGGGCAGCACGGCGAGCCCGCCCGCGAGCGTCACGCCGCCCCACAAGCCCGTCGCCAGCACGTGCAGCGCTTGCACGCCGACGGCGGCCGACCACGGACCCGCGTCGGCCGCATGTCCGATCGACGCCTTACCCAAGGCCACGATAATGGCGGCCAATGCAAACGTGGCCTGCCCGGCGCGGCCGCCGCGGCTGGCAAGCGCCGTCGCCAACGCGAGCACCGCACCGCCGAAGGCAATACACCACGCGTGGCCCGCTTGCGTTTGGCCGATCACCGCGGGAATAGCGCCGATCGCCGGCATCAGCGCGAGCCCGCTCATCGAGGCGGCTCCGTAGATCAACCACAGCGCATCGGCCAGCACGAGCGCGAACGACGCCGCGACGAGCGATGCCCGCGCGCGCTGCCAAGCGACACGCGCCAGTTGTCCTTCGAACGCGAGCCAGCGTTCAAGCAACGCCGATCCGATTGCAAACGCGTAGGCGACATCCATGAGCGCGGCGAGCGCGACCTGTCCAATCGTGATTCCCATTGCGTTCATCGGCGGCTCGCTCTTTGCGATGGGCAACGAAGAAACGGCACGGCACGCGCGTGGCCGTGAAGTGCGAAAACAAGCGTCATTGGAAGGAAATCGAAAGGGTGTCGACGTGCACGGCCGTCGCGCTTCTCTGCGGACATGCGCCGGCGCGGCGCTCGCTATGGCCGCCGCAGGCGAGAGTGTACGCGTTCATGTGCAAAAAGGAGACAGTGATGCGCGAGAGCGAGTGCCTCGCCGAAGCCGCGCCGCGACTGCGTCCCACGCGGCAAATTGTCGCGCTGTCGCGCCAGGACGGGTTTGCGCCGCTTGGAGCAAATAGCTCGAGAACCCCATCGATGATAGAATGCTGCGTCGCAATGCCCGGCTCGGCCCTCGCGCCACGCCCTCGGCGCGCATCCGCCGCAGCCGCTGCAACATCGCGCACCAATACCCAAGCCACAGAGCCGAACCGAGCCGATCGCAGCCCGGTAGGTCCCCGGATAACGATGGAGTTACGCGTGTCTTCCAGACGCATTTTTCGCCCGCTACTCGCCCTTCTGTTGATTGGCGGTGCCGGTGTCTACAGCGCAGCGCAAGCGCAGAGTCAGCCCAAGGCCCCCGATACGATGGAGCAGCGCGTGCAAGGCTGCACGGCTTGCCATGGTACGCACGGTCAAGGTACCGATAACGACTACTTCCCGCGCCTCGCGGGCAAGCCGGCCGACTACCTATACAATCAGCTCGAGAATTTCCGCGCGGGCCGGCGCAAGTACCCGCCGATGAACTACCTCGTCACGTACCTCTCGGACGACTACCTGCGCCAGATCGCGACCTACTTCTCGCAGCAGCGTCCGCCGTACCCGGCCCCGGCCACGCCTACCGTATCGAACGACGTCCTCGCGCGCGGTAAGCAAATCGTCCTGAACGGCGATTCGGCGAAGAACATCCCCGCTTGCGCGGCCTGCCACGGCAAGGGGTTGACGGGCATGGAGCCCGCGATTCCCGGCCTCGTCGGCTTGCATAGCGATTACATCAGCGCGCAGCTCGGCGCATGGCGTTCGGGCACGCGTCACGCGATCGCCCCCGATTGCATGCACGAAATCGCTTCGCACCTGTCGGACGCAGACGTGACGGCTGTCGCCGCATGGCTGTCCACGCGCCCTGCTCCGTCCAACCCGGTCCCGGCTCCGGCCCGCTCGATGAAGACTCCGCTTACCTGCGGTAGCGAACCACAGTAAGCGCGAGGAGAGACACATCTATGAAACGCAAGTCCTTGTTCGCTCTGTCGGCGCTCGTCGTTGCCGCCGCCGCCCTCGTGCCCGTCCTTTGGTCGGGCAGCGACAATCTGCATAACGGCACCGCTGAAGCGGCCACGCCGGCCGATCAAGCCGCGCTGATCAAGCGCGGCGAGTATCTGGCTCGCGCCGGCGACTGTATCGCCTGCCACACGGTCCGCGGCGGCCAGCAGTTCGCCGGCGGCCTGCCGATGGCGACGCCGTTCGGTACGCTGTACACGCCGAACATCACGCCCGACGACCAAAACGGCATCGGCAAGTGGTCGGCCGACGATTTCTATCGAGCGCTCCACACGGGCCGCTCGAAGGACGGCAGCCTGCTGTATCCGGCCTTCCCGTTCACGAGCTACACGAAGGTCACGCGCGCCGATTCCGACGCGATCTACGCATACATGCGCTCGGTGCCGCCGGTGGCTGTGCCGAGCCGTCCGCACGAGTTGCGCTTCCCGTTCAACAACCGCAACTTGCTGATCGGCTGGCGCACGCTGTTCTTCCGTGAAGGCGCCTACAAGGACGATCCGACGAAATCGGTCGAGTGGAACCGCGGCGCGTATCTCGTCGAAGGTCTGGGCCACTGCTCGATGTGCCACACATCGATCAATTTGATGGGCGGTCCCGTGAATTCGTCGGCCTTCGCCGGCGGTTTGATCCCGCTGCAGAACTGGTATGCGCCGTCGCTGACGTCGAACAAGGAAGCGGGTCTCGGCGAATGGGACATCAAGGACATCAGCGATTTGCTGAAGACCGGCGTGTCGGACCGCGGTGCGGTGTTCGGTCCGATGGCCGAAGTCGTCCACAACAGCTTGCAGTACATGTCGAACGACGACATCCACGCGATGTCGACGTACCTGAAGACGATCCCGCAGAAGAACGAAGCGCCGGAGACGATGCAGTACGAAACGTCGGAGAAGTTCGGCGACCAGTTGCTGCAAACGGGTAAGAAGGTTTACACCGACAACTGCGCGAAGTGCCACGCAGAGAATGGTCTCGGGAAACCGCCGGCGTACCCGCCCCTGGCAACCAACCAGTCGATTCAGATGCCCTCGGCGGTCAACCCGATCCGCATGATTTTGAACGGCGGCTATCCGCCGAGCACGGATATCAATCCGCAGCCGTACGGCATGCCGCCGTTCGCGCAATCGCTTTCGAACGAGGAGGTCGCGGCCGTCGTGACTTACATCCGGATGTCGTGGGGCAACCACGGTACGCCGGTATCGCCGCAGCAAGTGAGCGATCTGCGCTCGGCGCCGCTCGACTAATTGCATCCCTACAGTGCTCTGCGCCAGAGCACTAGGGGCGCGGCCACGCGGGAAACCGCGGCCGCGCCCTTTCTCATTTCTGGCGCGGCTCAACCCGCCGCGCCAGAACCTAAGCGGCCCAGCGGCGTCACGAACGCCGATTTGGCGCGAGCCGTCTTTTTCGCTGGTAAGCGAAGACGAGCTTCGGCCGCCTCACCGCATTGCATAGAGACGTTATGTCATTTGATTCCCTCGGCTTGTCCGAACCACTGGTGCGAGCCGTCCACGACCTCGGCTACACATCGCCGACGCCCATCCAACAACAAGCCATCCCCGCCGTGCTCTGCGGCGGCGACCTGCTCGCCGGCGCCCAGACGGGCACCGGCAAGACGGCAGGCTTCACGCTCCCGATTCTGCAGCGCCTGAGCGCGGCGCCCGCACCCACGGGCGCGGCGGGCAAGCGCATGGTGCGGGCGTTGGTCCTGACGCCGACGCGCGAACTCGCCGCCCAGGTCGAAGAAAGCGTGCGAGCCTATGGCAAGTACCTGAAGCTCAAATCGACGGTGCTGTTCGGCGGCGTGGGCATCAATCCGCAGATCGATGCCCTGAAGCGCGGCGTCGACATCGTCGTCGCGACGCCTGGGCGGTTGCTCGATCACATGCAGCAAAAAACGATCGATGTCTCCGCGCTCGACATCCTCGTGCTCGATGAAGCCGATCGCATGCTCGATATGGGCTTCATTCACGACATCAAACGCGTGCTCGCACGTTTGCCGGCAAAACGCCAGAACCTGCTGTTCTCGGCCACATTTTCCGATGAAATCAAAGCGCTCGCCGACAGCCTGCTCGATGCGCCGGCGCTGATCGAAGTGGCCCGTCGCAACACGACGGCCGAACTCGTCGCGCAAAAGATCCACCCCGTCGACCGCGACCGCAAGCGCGAACTGCTCACGCATCTGATCCGCCAGCATCAGTGGTTCCAAGTGCTCGTCTTCACGCGGACGAAGCACGGCGCCAACCGCCTGGCCGAGCAACTGACGAAGGACGGTATCAGTGCGCTCGCGATCCACGGCAACAAGAGCCAATCGGCACGTACCCGTGCACTGGCCGAGTTCAAGGACGGCACGCTGCAAGTGCTGGTCGCGACCGACATCGCCGCGCGCGGCATCGACATCGATCAACTACCGCACGTCGTCAATTACGATCTGCCGAACGTCCCGGAAGACTACGTGCATCGGATCGGCCGCACGGGGCGCGCGGGCGCGAGCGGCGAAGCCGTGTCGCTCGTGTGCGTCGATGAGCGGGAACTGCTGAAGGACATCGAAAAGCTGATCAAGCGCACGATCGAGCAGGAAGTGATCGCGGGCTTCGAACCCGATCCGAACGCGAAACCCGAGCCGATTCAGCAACGGCGCGGGCAAGGTGGCGCGGGTCGCCAACCGCGCGCGAGCGAGCAGCCGAAACACAACGCGCGCGGGCAGAGCGGACAAGCGGCTGCTCGCCCCACCGCGGCGGGGCGCGAAGGGCAAGCCGGTCAAGACAACGGCCATGCCAATCGGACCGCCAAGCCGCGAGGGCAGCAACAGGCAAAGGGATCGCAAGCTCAGAGCAAATCGCAAGGGCAGCACGCCAAGCCGCAAGGGCAAGGGCAAGGGCAAGGGCAAGGGCAAGGGCAAGGTCGCGCTCAGTCCCAACAGGGCAAACCGCAGGGCCAACAAACGCCAGGCGCGCGCAGTGCAGGCAATGACCGCGAGGGACAACGTCGCAGCGCGGGCAATGCGCCGACGGGCCAAGCCGACGGCCGGCGCAAGCAAGGCGATCCCGGCGCGCTGCTCGGCGGTAAGCCGCGCCCGGGAGCGTCGACGCGCGACGGCCGGCGCGGCTGAACGTCGCCGCTGCGTAGGACGGGCAAGCCGGCGAAGCGCCGCTTGCCCGCCCAATAGCCCGCCCAATACCGCCATCCTCGCGTCAGCTCATTGAAGAGCGGCCGTTTCTCGGGCCGTCAGCCGCTTATCGAGGGGCCGGCGGCTTATCGCAGGCCGTTCGCCCCTTGTCGGCGATTGGCCGCTTGCCGCAACTGATCGATCTGACGCTCCCAGCGATCGAGCACGGCCCGTTGCTCGATCGTTTGCCCTGCGAGCTCGAACGCGATGCCGCTCGTGAGGCGTGCATAGCCAACTTGCTGGGCCTCGCCCGCGTCGATCGATGCAATGAACATCGCTAGACCGCCACCGGGCTCATTTCCGTCGTCTGGAAAGGCCTCGACCTCCAATTGCACCTGGTGAAACGCTCCGTCGTGCACGAACGTGAGCGCCGCGTGCGCACGGCGGTGACGATGGCCGGCCTCCGGCATCGTCGCAGACTCATGCTCCCGGGCGTGCGCCATCAGCATACGAGCGGCGCGAGAACTTGGCCAAAGCGCGAATGCGAGAGATCGTTCATCGGGCGCATAAAGCTCCCCGATCCCGAGCAACGACGTGCGCAGATGCCCGCCGACATCGCACGTGATCAACGAAGCCGTGAAGCCGACCTTCGACTCGAGCGCCTGTCCGTCGAATAGCGCGCGTAGCTCGGGCGGCCATTCGTCGAACGTGCGTTGATCGAGCGCACGCACGGGTGGTTCAACGGAAGAAGACATGTTCCGCGACCTTGGCGAGCGGATAGTGCACACCGGGCTGAATGCGCGCGGGAATACCGAGCGGTTTGAGCAGCATCTTCACGCACATGTCCGCTGACAAATTTCGGCGCACGAGCGAACTGATGCGCGCGGTCCGTTCGCGGTTGTAGGCCGAATCATGCACACGTTCCGGGTAGCGAATCGCGAACACATGGCGCAACGCGATTTCCGAATCCTCGCTCTTCAATTCCGCTACGCGGCGCATGAGGGCACCGAGCACGGCAAGGCGCCCATTGCCTTCGATCAAATTGTATTTCTTGAAGAACTTGAAAAAGTGCTTGTAGTGACGCACTTCGTCGCTGCGGATGTGGTCGGTGATCTCCTTGAGCACGGGTTCGTCGGAGCATTCGTTGATGGCGCGATAAAGCGTGGCCGTGCCCGTTTCGATGACGCAACGCGCGACCAACTCGAGCGCGGGCGTTTTCTCGAACTCTTCCATCGAGCATGTCTTCGAGTATTCGTCGAAGAAATTGCGAAACGCCGTTTCCCAATCGAACTCGGGCCATACGTGATTGACGTAGGCCTTCAGCGAGCGGCCGTGCTGCATCTCCTCGGGCTCCCACTCATGGTTGAGCCATGCGGAAACTTCGGGGTCGCCGTGGAAGTACGCCGTGAGATTGCTCGTATAGAGATCGGTGCCACTCTCGATGAAGGAGCACGCGCACAAGAGCAGCAGCAGATCCTCATTGCCCGCCGCATGTTGACGATCGATGCGTGTGAGGTCGATGTCTTCGATGCGCCAAGGCATCACGTGTTCGAACTTGATAGTCATGATGTTGCGCTCCTAAAACCGCGTCCGCCGATACGTTTTGCGCGTTCACACTCACGCGCAAAAGCTCATTGCGGAAATCCAGATGCGGTACGGCAAATTCAATTTAACGTTATACCTCCGGATGTTAGCCGGAGTCCCGAGAACGTGTGTTCCACGTGCACTGACCGTGGAGCCCCTCTGCGGTTCCGAAAGCGGCAGCCCCGAGACGAACGAACGCGTTACGAAGTATTTAGACGATCGATTCGAATGACGAAAAATTCCGATCCCTGCCGTACCGTCATTGCGGTACGGGTCCCACGGAAAGCCCCCACAGTCGATATCCGTCACCTAACGAATCGTTGCCGCGCGTTGCGGCGCGTTGCACCAGACTATCCGTATTCGTGGCGCAAGGCGTGGGCCAGGTCGGAGAGGTCATTGGCGGGTGTGTCGCGGCATCCCGCGCGAAGTCGGTTTCCGAGATACGCCTCTCTGAAATTGAAAACGCGTCGTCCGCCCTCAAAACCCCGCCGCCAACCCATCGCGCCTCGTATCGCTCGCGGCCACATACGCGCGTTCGGGCTCGTCATGCGAAAGCTTCCAAATATATGCCTGCGGCTGCATATCGCCGCCCATCACGCCAAAGCTCGTCATCGGCCGTTGCTGCCCCTCGACGCGCTCGGTCACGAACGCCGGGATGATCGTATGAAGGCATGCCGAAGTTGAAATGCGTCGCGCGCTTCAGGTCGATCTGCGCGGCGCGCGAAGCGAGATAGCCATCGTCGAGCATCGCTTCGGGCGTGACCTCCGTCGCCCTCGGATCGGCCCACGTAACGAGCCTGGGCAGCAAGCGGATGCGACGTCGACACGACGTTGCGAGCGAACACAGGCAAGCGCGGCGTCGGATAGGGGTTGTGCCAATCGAACCGGTTCATGTCGCTTTGTCGCTGTGAAAACGTTTCTTATCCCAAAAGGCGGACGCTTGGAGGTCTTACAATACCTGCACTTTCACTGCCCTGCCGCCGCACGCCATGAGCCGAGACCCACGCTTGAGCCTGAACGCACGCCAACAGGAACTGCTCGACTGGGTGCAGCGCGACGGCTTCGTGACCGTGGACGACCTGGCCTCGCATTTCGCCGTCACGCCGCAGACGATCCGGCGCGATGTCAACTGGCTCTCCGATATGAACCTGCTGCGCCGCTACCACGGCGGCGCGAGCCTGCCGACGAGTTCGGAGAACGTCTCCTACACGGCGCGCCAGCGCATGTTCCACGACGAAAAGCGGCGCATCGCCGCGCTCGCCGCTACGCACATCCCGGATCAAGCCTCGCTTTTCATCAACCTCGGCACGACGACGGAGGAGGTCGCGCGCGCCTTGAACCGCCATCGGGGCCTGCGCGTCATCACGAACAACTTGAACGTCGCGAACATGATGAGCGGCTATCCGGAATGCGAGGTGCTCGTCACCGGCGGCATCGTGCGTCCATGGGATAAGGGCATCGTCGGCGAGCTCGCCATCGAATTCATCCGTCAGTTCAAGGTCGACTTCGCGATCATCGGCACCTCGAGCATCGAACTCGACGGCACCTTGCGCGATTTCGATACGCGCGAGGTACGGGTGTCGGAAGCGATCATCGAACACGCGCGCACGGTCTTTCTGGCTGCCGATCACTCTAAGTTCGGCCGTCCGGCGCTTGTACGCCAAGGCCACCTGAATCAGATCGATGCATTGTTCACCGATCAACCGGCGCCGCCGGAAATGGCCGAGACGCTCGCCAACGCCGGCACGCAGGTGTATGTGGCCTCGCCCGAATGACCGCGCGGCGCGATTATTCCATGCTGCACCGCACTCGAAAGTTGAAGTGAATTCGCGAAGTCGGCGTCTTGAGTACACCGCTTCCCCTGGGGCCCGCTGTCAAAGGGAAAATTTTCGGGGACGATTTGGATATAAACGGGCGCTTGACTACACTCCAGTTCCCCGACGCACGCGTGCATCGCGCGTGCCGAGGCCATCGCTTCCCTATTCCCGATAGGCAAAGCGCACGGCAGCCAAGCAGCCGTCGCGGAGGCAATCCGATTGCCCATGGAGAGAACAATGCTGAGTCCGCATGAATTTGCTACGTTGCTACTAGTCAAGGACGCCCCGAACCAAGTCGAGATGGACCGCGAAGAGCTCGACGCCCTCCTCGAGCAACAACTGGTGCGGCTCGAGAGCCTGGGCTCCGGCCATCAACAGTGGCGCCTGACCGAAACGGGCGACACGGCAATCCGCGCGATCAAACGCTTTTCCTAGCTCACTTCTTCAGCATCCCGCCGCACGCGCGCACCGTGCGGTGCGGTGCGGCGTGGCGCGCGCCTCAGGCGCGGCGGCGATCCGTGTCGCGGCACTACTAGCCTCCGCGCAACGTCGGATCGACTTGCGCGCGCCAATCGATCGCCTTCACACGCTGAGCGTTGAAGTACTCAGCCCATGCCCGCGCCGCATCGGGTCCGCCGGCCGATCGAATGCGGTAATGGCTCGCGATGTCAGTCGCGAATGTGCAGTAATCGGCCTGCGATACGCGCCCGTGCCGGTACGCCACGTAGGCATCGGCGAGCGTTGCGTTGACGGACTGCTCATCGGCGCCGTAATCGGTCGCCGCTTGGCAGCTCGCCCGTAGCGCCGAGAAATGCTGTCCGCCCCCAAACATCCCAGCGCACCCACTCACGAGCACCGCGCCCGCGCACGCCGCGGCCGTCCTCCCTCCACGCATCGCACACCTCTTCGTCTTTGCTGTTGTCCCAAATGGTAGCCACTTCCGCGCACGCGTTTCACCCATGCATGGGTCGGTTCGAATACGAACCCTAAACGCGCACTTTACTTTTTCGAATATGTTCGTTAGATTTCGCAAACGAACATTGATAGGTTCGCTTTATTTCAGCGATAGCTGCGGGCATGAGAAGGGGACAAAGCAAGTGACGCAAGGCAGCCGATACGATCTGCTCGTCGTGGGCGGCGGGATCAATGGCGCGGGCATCGCCCGCGATGCCGCGGGACGCGGCTTGTCGGTCCTGCTCGTGGAGCAAGACGATCTCGCCTCTCATACTTCGTCGTCGAGCACGAAGCTCATCCACGGGGGGTTGCGCTACCTGGAGTACAAGGAGTTCGGCCTCGTGCGCAAGGCGCTGCAGGAGCGCGAAACGCTGCTGCGCGCGGCGCCGCACATCATGTGGCCGCTGCGCTTCGTGATGCCGCATGTGCCTAATCTGCGCCCAGCGTGGCTGATCCGCGCCGGCCTGTTCCTTTACGATCATCTCGCGCGGCGCGAGCTGCTGCCAGGCTCGCGCGGCATCGACATGCGCCGCCATGCGGCCGGCGCGCCGCTCGTCGATTCGATCGCGCGCGGTTTCGTCTACTCGGATGGCTGGGTCGACGATGCACGCCTCGTCGTCTTGAACGCACTCGATGCTTGCGAGCGCGGTGCGACCGTGCTCACGCGCACGAAGCTCGCGAGCGCCGTGCGCGCGGGCGGCGAATGGCACGCTCAGTTGCAGCGCGCAGACGGAACGCGCATCGCGGTGCGCGCCGGCGCGATCGCGAACGCGGCGGGCCCGTGGGTCGGTCAACTACTGCACGACGCGCTGGGCCGCGGCGCGCACCATAGCGTGCAGCTCGTCAAGGGCAGTCATATCGTGACGCGGCGCTTGTTCGATCACGATCATGCCTACATCTTCCAGAACCCCGATAAGCGGATCATCTTCGCGATTCCGTACGAGCGCGAGTTCACGCTGATCGGCACCACCGACGTCGAATATCACGGCGACCCGTCCGAGGTCGCCATCACCGAAGACGAAACGCGCTATCTGTGCGAAGCGATCAACCGCTACTTCACGCGCAAGATCACGCCGGCCGACGTCTGCTGGACGTACTCGGGCGTGCGCCCCTTGCTCGAAGAAGAAGGCGCCGGCAATCCGTCGGCCGTCACGCGCGACTATCGGCTCGAACTCGATGCTAGGGCGGGCGAAGCGCCGCTGCTGTCGGTCTTCGGCGGCAAGATCACGACGTTCCGCAAGCTCGCCGAAGAGGCCGTCGATCGCTTGGCATCGGTCATGCCGATTCACAAGGGCGCTTGGACGGCGCGCGTGCCGCTGCCCGGCGGCGACATCGCCCACGCGAAATTCGAACCGTTCGCCGCAAAGTTCGCAAACGAACATCCGTGGCTGCCGGCCGATACGGCCCGCCGCTACGCACGGGCGTATGGCACGCGGGCCAAGAAACTCGTGGACACGGCAAAGACGCTGGCCGACCTCGGCCAAGAATTCGCGCCGGGCCTGTATGAACAAGAGTTGCGCTACTTGCGCGACGTCGAGTGGGCGCGCAGCGCCGAAGACGTCCTCTGGCGCCGCTCTAAGTTGGGCTTGCACCTGCGTGCGGGCACAACCGAGCAGGTGTCGAGCGAGATCGACGCCTGGTTCGCGCGCTCGCCGCTATCGCGCGCGCAGCCCGCCTCGTCAGCCATGACCGGCTGAGGCAGCGCGCGGCGAATTTTCGAATCGCAGTACACGCAGTACACGCAGTACACGCAGCACTTGGAACCGCGCGGTTGACGAGCGCGGCATATCACGAACGACAACACATGGAGAAGACACAATGCAGGATCAATACATCCTTGCGCTGGACCAAGGCACCACGAGTTCACGTGCGATGCTGTTCGACCGCAAGGGCAACATCGTCTCGGTTGCTCAAAAAGAATTCCGCCAGATCTATCCGCAGCCGGGCTGGGTGGAACACAATCCGCAGGAGATCTGGTCGACACAAGCCGGCGTCGCAGCCGAAGCCGTGACGCGCGCGGGCGTGAACGGCACATCGATCGCCTCGATCGGCATCACGAACCAGCGCGAAACGACGATCGTCTGGGATCGCGACACGGGTCAGCCGATCTACAACGCGATCGTCTGGCAAGACCGCCGCACCGCCGGCCTCTGCGACGAACTGAAAGCGCAAGGCCTCGAAGCAAAAGTGCGCGCGAAAACGGGCCTGCCCATCGATGCATACTTCTCGGCCACCAAGATTCGCTGGATTCTCGACAACGTCGATGGCGCGCGCGATAAAGCCAAGCAAGGCAAGCTCGCGTTCGGCACCGTCGATAGCTGGCTCGTTTGGAATTTCACGAAACATGAGTTGCACATCACCGACGTGACGAACGCGTCGCGCACGATGCTATTCAACATCCACACGATGGAGTGGGACAGCGATCTGCTCGAGGCACTCGATATTCCGCGCAGCATGTTGCCCGAAGTTCGCGCGTCGTCGGAGGTCTACGGCAATACGGTCACGACCGTCTTCGCCTCGAAGATTCCGATCGGCGGCATCGCGGGCGATCAGCACGCGGCGTTGTTCGGCCAAATGTGCACGAAGTCGGGCATGGTCAAGAACACCTACGGCACCGGCTGCTTCCTCGTGATGAACACGGGCGAGAAGCCGATCGAGTCGAACAACAACCTGGTAACGACGATCGCCTGGAAGATCGGCAACGAGGTCAACTACGCGCTCGAAGGCAGCATCTTCATCGCAGGCGCCGTTGTGCAATGGCTGCGCGACGGGCTCGGCATCATCAAGACTGCGTCCGAGATCGAGGCACTGGCAAGCAGCGTCGAACATTGCGACGGCGTTTATCTCGTCCCCGCCTTCGCCGGCCTTGGCGCCCCGCACTGGAATCCGCGCGCACGCGGCACGCTGTTCGGCGTGACACGCGGCACGACGAACGCGCACATCGCCCGCGCGGCGCTCGATTCGATCGCCTATCAATCGCTCGACGTGCTCAAGGCCATGGAAGCCGATTCGGGCATCAAGATCGGCGAGCTGCGCGTCGATGGCGGCGCCTGTGCGAACAACCTGCTCATGCAGTTCCAATCCGATTTGCTCGGCTGCGCGACCGCGCGTCCGCGCATCAGCGAAACGACGGCGCTCGGCGCCGCCTATCTCGCGGGCCTCGCCGTCGGTTACTGGAGCAATGTGGGCGAACTCGAAAGCCAATGGCAACTCGATCGGCGCTTCACGCCGGCGATGCAGCAGGCCGACGCTCAGCAGTGCATCGCGGGCTGGCAGCGGGCGATCAATGCCGCCAAGGCCTGGGCCGACGCGAAGTGAATGCGGCCAACAATCGACCAACAATCAACCAACAATAGCCATTCCGGAGACACACCACCATGTCACCCCTAATCGCGGAATTTCTCGGCACCGCGCTGCTCGTGCTGCTCGGCAACGGCTCGGTCGCCAACGTGCTGCTCGCACGCACGAAGGGCAAGGGCGCCGATCTCATCGTCATCGTCTGGGGCTGGGCGATGGCCGTCTTCGTCGCCGTCTACGTGACGGCGTCGTTCAGCGGCGCGCATCTGAATCCCATCGTGACGGTCAGCCTCGCGCTCGCCGGCAAATTCGCCTGGAGCAAGGTGGCGGGCTACATCGCCGCGCAAATGCTCGGCGGCATGGCCGGCGCGTTCCTCGTCTGGCTCGCCTACCGACAGCACTTTTCGTCGACGGAAGACGCCGACACCAAGCTCGCCTGCTTCTGCACTGCGCCGGCGATTCGCAGCGTCCCGCACAACGTGCTCACTGAAACGATCTGCACGTTCGTTTTGATCCTGGGCGTGCTGTACCTCGCCTCGCCGCAAGTGGGCCTCGGCGCGCTCGACGCACTACCCGTCGGCTTGCTCGTGCTCGGCATCGGCATCTCGCTCGGCGGCCCGACCGGCTATGCGATGAGCCCCGCTCGCGACTTGGCGCCGCGCATCATGCACGCGCTGCTGCCGATTCCGGGCAAGCGCGGCAGCGATTGGCGCTACGCCTGGGTGCCCGTGTTCGGTCCGCTCATGGGCGGCGTGATGGCATCGTTCGTCTATCTGCACGCGCATTGAGCGGCACGAGCGTTTGCGGCGGCGCGTGGAATCGTTAACACGCGCACGCGATACTCAATCCGCTGAAGAAAGAGAGCAGCGAGACGCCAATAACCGTATCATTGGCATCTCATAAAACAACAAAGTGCGCTACGGGGTTCGGCCAGGCCACCGAGCGCGCGCTCTTTTCTTCATGTTCGACCATCTCATCTGTGACTGCGACGGCGTGCTCGTCGATAGCGAAGTGATCGCCGACCGGGTGCTGTTGCGCGCGCTGTCGGCTACGTTCCCCACCATCGATTTCGGCGCTGTCGCTCACGCGGCGTTCGGTCAGCGTACGTCGAGCTTTCTTGCCGACATCGAAAAGCGGTATTGCATCACCATTCCTGAAGGTTTTCTGGCCGGCGTCGAGCGCGGGGTCGACGCGGAACTGAAGCACTCGCTCGCGCCGGTCGCCGGCGTGCGCGACGCGCTCGCGCAGGTGCCGCTGCCGGCCGCTGTGGTTTCCAACAGCCAGCTCATGCGAATTGCGGCGTCGCTTGCGCGCGTGGGGCTCGCCGATGTCTTCGGCCCGCGCGTGTTCAGCGCCGAGCAGGTCGCACGGCCCAAGCCGCACCCGGATGTGTATCTGCATGCCGCGCGCGAGCTCGGCGTCGCACCGGAGCGCTGCCTGGTCGTGGAGGACAGCGTAACGGGCCTATCCGCCGCGCGGGCCGCGGGCATGAAGACGATCGCGTTCGTCGGCGCGAGCCACGTGCCTAAAGGCTATGCGCAAGTGCTGCGCAATTTGGGCGTCACGCGCATCGTTGAACGCATGGAGCAATTGCCCGCGTTGATCGGCGCCGGATTGCGCGGCGAGTTCGGGCAACTCCTGTCTTGAAACGAGCCTAGGAGACTAGGCGTTCCGCGCTTGGGCGGGCCAGAAGCGACCCAGCCAAACACGGCGCCTCGTCACGGCGACTTACACCTGGTGACGCCTATTTACGCCTCGTTGGCGCAGCACTCGCGCTCGCGCGCGGCCGCCAACGCCTGGCGAAATGCGACGAGTTCCTCGATCGTCAGCATCGGCAACGCGTGCTTGGCGGCGAAGGCCTCGACGTCCAGGCCGCGTGTCATCGTGCCGTCCTCGTTCATGAGTTCGCATAGCACGCCGGCTGGCGACAGTCCCGCGAGCACGGCGAGATCGACGGTGCCCTCGGTGTGGCCGCGGCGCGCGAGTACGCCACCCGCTTGCGCACGTAGCGGAAATACGTGCCCCGGGCGCACGATATCCCCGGGCTGCGCATCGTCGGCGATGGCCGCGCGAATGGTCGTCACGCGGTCGGCGGCCGATACGCCGGTGCTCACGCCGTGGCGCGCCTCGATAGAGACCGTGAACGCCGTACCGTGACGGCTCTCGTTGTGCGCAACCATCGGCGGCAGCTCGAGCGCGCGGATCTTCTCGTCGGGCAGACAAAGGCAGACGATGCCGCTGCATTCGCGGATCAAGAGCGCCATCGTTTCGACACTCAAGCGCTCGGCGGCGACGATCAGATCGGCCTCGTTTTCGCGGTCGTGATCGTCTTGCAGGACAACGGCCCGGCCTTCGCGCAAAGCGGCAAGCGCGGCCGCGATGCGCGGCGGCATCGGCGCGAGATCGATAAAGGGAAGTTCGGCGGATGCCGTGGAAACCGGTACAGATCGAGACATGTGAAACGCTCCTCGCGAGAGAAAAATAGCGAAAAACGTTTCAGGGCAATCGCAAACGGCACGACCGCCACCGCCGCCGGCACGGCAAAGCATGCCGAGCCGAGCGAGGCGGCGAGCGCGACTGTCTGCGCATCTTCTTTCATCCGGACTCTGACCGTCGGCTCTGGCATCGCACCAGATCTGCTGACCCCGCGCGTGGGCAGCCGTCGAGGCTGCCTCTCACGCGGGCGCTCGCGGGCTCGCCGGCACTTGGCCGGCATACCGCCGGTGGGGAATTTCACCCCGCCCTGAAGACGCACTAGATATAAAAAAACCCAAGACCGGCAATGACCGGCCCGATGAAGCATACACGAGGCGTTCTGACGATGCGGGCAAAGCCCTCGCGGCGTCGAGGGCTCTTCCCTTCTTGGTTTCGCGGCATCGCGCTCGCGCACTGCCGCGCCAAGCATCAGCCACCCGGCACGCTCATCCCGGCGCCTGGGCGGCGGTGTCGCGCCAGTGAACGCTGATGCCCCTGTCGGCGGAACGTCGGGCGAACTCGGCGAGACAATCGCGCACGTCCGCATCGAGCGCTTCGGGACGCCCGCTCTCGACCACGAGCGTCGAACCGTCGGGAAGCGTACCGAGCCGCTCTTTCAGCCCGCCCTTGACGAAGGCGCACGCATCGCCGCGAAAGCGCAAGACGAACTCGCCCGAACGCCGCTCGATGACGAACGCTTGCTCGAGTGCGGTGCGAAGCGCAAGGGCGGCGCTGCAGGCCACGCCGATTGCGACGCCCACCAGCAGATCGGTTGCAAGCACCCCAACGATCGTGGCCAAAAACGGCAAAAATCGGTGCATTCCGCTCTTGACCGCTGCGCCCCAGAGCGAGGGCTTGGCAAGCTTCGCACCGGTCGCAATTAGAATCGCGGCAAGGCTTGCAAGTGGAATGAAGTTGAGCGCCGGGGCCAACACGAACAGGCTCGCGACGATGAGCAGCCCGTGCACGACCGCGGAGGCACGGGTTTCGGCGCCCGCGTTGAGATTGGCCGAGCTGCGCACGATCACTGCGGTAATCGGCAATGCCCCGAGCATGCCCGCCAACATATTGCCGCACCCTTGCGCTTGCAGTTCACGATCTTGCGACGCATAGCGCCGCCGCGGGTCCATCTGCTCGATCGCCTCGAGACTGAGCAGGGTCTCCAGACTGGCGACGATGGCTAGCACACCCGTGAGACGCCAAACTTGGACCGTTGTCAGCGCGGAGAAATCGGGCAGCGTCACGATGCCTGCGAGCGCGCTCAGCGAGTGGAGCGGCGCCAGGTTCACCCGTTGTTCGGCCGGCAACGCGAACGCCGGCAACGCTAGATCGAGCGCTATCGTCGCGGCAATGCCGGCCAATACGACGACGAGCGGCGCCGGTACGGAGCGAAGCAGCGAATGGCTGCGGACCCGTTTCGAATCCCATAGCCAAAGAATCGCGAAAGATAACAGCGAAATGGCACAAGCGACGACCGACAAGGAGCCGAACGCCGTGTCGATTCGAAAAGGCGCGCCGTCGGCCGGATAGCCATCGGTGCCGAGCCATCCGAGTGCCGATGGAACTTGCTTGATGATCAGCAGTAGGCCGATGGCCGCGAGCATGCCCTTGATGACCGCGGAAGGGATGTAAGCGGCAAAGCGCCCGAGCCCGAAAGCGCCGAAGCAAAACTGCGCCACGCCCGCCATGAAAACGGCGCATAGGAACGGGGGAAAACCTCCCACATCGGCAAGACCTTGCACGACGATGGTGATGAGCCCGGCGGCCGGCCCGCTGACGCTGAGCCGAGACCCGCTCAGCAGCGCAACCACGACCCCACCGATCGCGCCGGCCAATAGGCCCGCAACGGCGTCCACACCGGATGCCTGCGCAATACCCAGACAAAGGGGCAATGCAACGAGAAAGACAGCGACGCCGGCGCAACAATCGCGCGGCAGCGTCGCCATGAACTTGGCGTTCGTCATCTATGTCCCTTGAACAGCTGTCAACTTTGCGCTGCCGCCAACTCGCGGCAACGCTCCGTGACAGGCGCCGGCACACCGGCAGCCCGACCCATCCCCGCATCACCCGCCAGCGAGCGGATGCGCCCGATCGCGATATCGAAGACCCAAGCATGCACACGCGGACGCGGCTTGGCATCGCGTACGAGCCGCAGGCTCTCGATCGCCCGCGCCTGCTCGAGCGCGTTCAATTCGGCCAAGCGGTTCGCGCGGTCCTCGAAATTCGGTATCGCGGCGAGCGCAGCGCTTTCACGCAGCGCAAGTTCGCGCACCGCCCCCAACCGCTTTTCCACGTGCGGCAACGCGTCGCCCGTGCCCGCGAGAGCGGCTCGCACTCCCCCGCATCCATAGTGTCCGCACACGACGATGTCGCTGACTTTGAGCGCGCGCACGGCGTACTCGAGCACGCTCATCGCATTGTCGTCGCCCGGCAGGAACAGATTGGCCACGTTGCGATGCACGAACAGTTCGCCCGGCGCGGCGCCCGTCACGATTTCGGCGGGCACACGGCTGTCCGCGCATCCGATCCAAAGAATGGCGGGCTCTTGTCCGCGCCGCATGCGTTCGAATAACGCCGGGTCGCGACGAGCCACGTCGTTCGCCCATTTTTCGTTGCCGCAAAGCAGTCGTTCTATCACGTTCATTGTTGTCCTTAACAGGTAACCGCGAGGTGTCGGCAACTGCATCGCGTGCGTGCCGACAGCGCTGCTTCTAGGAACCGAAGTACGGCTTGCAAAAGCTGACCGGGCCTTCGCAATGCGGCTGCGGATTCGTTTGCTCGGCAACCGGTCCCGATACCGCTCGCGCGGCAGGCGCATGAGCGTCGGCCATCAGTTGGGGCTGCGGCACATCAGCGCGCTTGCCCGCTTCGGCACGCTCTTTCGCGAGGCGCGGCGCATGCATCGGCGAAACGTCCGGATACGACACGTCAGTGACGTATCGCAGGCCATTGCGCTGAGCCTCGACCAGCTCCGCGTGGACTTGGGCCCGAGTCTTTCCAACGATCGGTTCGGCATGGGCGGAAGCCCCGGCACCGGCCAAAACGATAGCCGCAACGAGCAATCGCGTTTTCATATCCACTCCTTTGATTAAGGACGCCGAGAACACGACGTCAACGGAGCAATTGTTGCGAGCGGCCCCATCGCCAACATGACGGGAAGATGATTTTTCTGTCATGAAATTCATGTCATTTTCAGATTCGACAACGAACCATCACAGTCAAAGACAATTCAGCCGATTCTTCTTGCTCCGCTCCGCGAGACGGGGCATTCGAGAATTTTTTTTGCAACAGAGCAGAACTATGTGGGCAAAATCCCGTCTCTATTTCTTTAGGTTTCACACGATGTTTGTTTTAAGTCCGCTCACTCGCAAGATTGAACGGATCGAGGAAAGAGGAATGAAAATCCTGGTAGTTGAGGACGAAGTAAAGACGAGGACATATCTCGGGCAAGGGCTGGCAGAAGCGGGGTTCGTTTGCGATTGCGTGGCGGACGGCGTGACTGGCCTGCATCAGTTAAGAACCGAGGAGTACGACCTCGCCATCCTCGACGTGATGTTGCCGGGCAAGGACGGCTGGAGCATCGTTCGAGAGCTGCGCGAGACGCACCGCACGCCGGTGCTGTTTCTCTCGGCGCGCGATGATGTCGACGATCGCGTCAAGGGCTTCGACGTGGGCGGCGACGACTACCTCGCCAAGCCGTTCGATTTCGTCGAGCTGGTTGCGCGCGTGCGATCGCTGCTGCGCCGCGGCCAGGGGCGGGAAGAGTCGGTGCTGAACGTCGACGGTCTCGAACTCGATCTCGTTCGCCGCAAAGCCAGGCGCCAAGGCAACACGATTTTGCTCACCGCGAAGGAGTTCTCGCTGCTGTGGCTGCTGATGCGGCGCAAAGGTGAGATTCTTTCGCGCTCGCTGATCGCGTCGCAGGTGTGGGACATCAATTTCAGCAGCGACACGAATGTCGTCGACGCCGCGATTCGCAGAGTGCGCGCGAAGGTCGACGATCCATTCGAGCCGAAGCTCATCCATACCGTGCGCGGCATGGGCTATGTCCTCGAGGCGCGCGCAGGCGGGCTGCCTCAATGAGGCGGGCCCTACCGAAGACGATGCGGGGGCGGCTTGCGGTGCTGTTCGCACTGTCGACGTCGGTCATCCTCGCCGTAAGCGGCGCACTCCTTTACGAGGTGATCGCAACCTACGCCGCGAACTCGTTGACCCACGAGATGCAGGCTAGCCTTCGCACCGCGATCGCGCATGTCGCGGCCGCCAAACGTTGGGACGAGCTGAAAAATGGCAACGTCGCCATGCATGCGGTACCCGACGGCCACGAACATCTCGACTTCGCGATTCTCGATGAAAGAGGGAACATCGTCGTCGAGAGCAGCGGCTTCATCGGAGAGAAGAATGGCCGCCTCGCGCGGCCCGGCGCGACGCCGGCGTGGGCCGACGATCCTCGCCACGCCATACGCTATCTGGTCGCCGCCGCACCCCTAGGCGATAAGGCAGCAAGCAACGCGCGCATCGTCATCCAAGGCGACTATCGCAGCACGCGCGCATTCTTGCACCTTTGCGCAACATGCATTGCGTTGGCCACGCTCGGCGGCGCGCTGGCCGCGGCTGTCGTCGCGCATCGAATCGCGGCGTTCGCGCTCAAGCCGCTCGCCGAGCTCGCCACCTGCGCCGACGAGATTTCGACGAACCGGCTCGCGCATCTTTTGCCCGATCAATTCGCGGCCGGCGAGCTGCGCGACCTGAGTCTGGCATTCAACCGGATGCTGGTACGGCTGGACGAATCGTTCACGCGGCTCACGCGCTTTTCCTCCGACCTTGCCCACGATATCCGCATGCCGCTCACCAATCTGCTCGCGCAAGCGCAAGTCGCGCTCGCGCAACCACGTTCGAACTCGCAATATCGGACGGTCGTCGAGTCGAGCGTCGAAGAGTTGCAGCGCCTGTCGCACATGATCGACGACATGCTGTTTCTCGCCCGCATGGATGCGGGCCAGCGCACAACTCGGCTGCAGCGCCTCGAAGGCGAAGCCGAGGCATTGCGCATCGCGCGCTTCTACGATTCGATAGCCGAAGATCGCGATATCGCGATCCGCGTCCAAGGCCAGTGTCGCTTTGCCGGCGAGCCCCTGCTCGTACAGCGTGCGATCTGCAACTTGGTTTCGAACGCGTGCGCGTACGCGCCGAGCGGCTCGACCGTCACAATCGAATGCCGTCACGAAGGCAACGCCGCCGTCATCTACGTCGTCGACCGCGGCCCCGGCATCGCTGCTCATCATATCCCGCTCATTTTCGATCGCTTCTACCGCGTCGATCCGGCGCGCCACAATCCGGCGTCGGGCACCGGTCTTGGGCTCGCGATCGTGAAATCCATCATGCACGAGCATGGGGGCGAGTGCCGCGTCGCCAGCGAGCCCGGCGTGAAAACTGCGTTCTCCCTGCACTTCCCCGCATCGCTCCCTGCGGCCAGCGCGCCCAAGGGCTAGCGACATCGGACGGGTTATAATGCGCGGTTATACGATGGGCATATCACCGCGCTTCGCGCCCCTTTTGCGCGAGCGATGCGCCCCGCCGCCGCCCCGTCACGCGCCCCGCCCGAGGCGGCGCCCGTGCCGGCTTCCACGACTTACCTACGCCCCCAGGTCAACCACTGCGAACGGCGAGCTTCATGACCAAGAAAGTTTATGTAAAGACCTTCGGCTGCCAGATGAACGAGTACGACTCCGACAAGATGGTCGACGTACTCGGCGCCGCTGAAGGTCTCGTCAAGACGGATTCCCCCGAAGACGCGGACGTCATTCTTTTCAACACCTGCTCCGTGCGCGAAAAGGCGCAGGAAAAGGTCTTTTCCGATTTGGGCCGCGTGCGCGAGCTGAAAGAGGCGAAGCCCGATTTGCTGATCGGCGTCGGCGGCTGCGTCGCGAGCCAGGAAGGCGCCGCGATCGTTTCGCGCGCGCCGTACGTCGATCTCGTCTTCGGCCCGCAGACGCTGCACCGGCTGCCGCAGATGATCGATGCGCGCCGCGCGAGCGGCCGCGCGCAAATCGACATCTCGTTTCCCGAGATCGAAAAGTTCGATCACCTGCCGCCCGCGCGCGTCGACGGCCCGAGCGCCTTCGTCTCGATCATGGAAGGCTGCAGCAAGTACTGCAGCTATTGCGTGGTGCCCTACACGCGCGGTGACGAAGTCTCGCGCCCGCTCGATGACGTCCTCACCGAAATTGCCGGGCTCGCCGATCAAGGCGTGCGCGAAGTCACGCTGCTCGGCCAGAACGTGAACGCCTATCGCGGCGCGCTGACGGCAGGCGCCAGCGAGATCGCCGATTTTGCGACGCTGATCGAATACGTCGCGGACATTCCCGGCATCGAGCGCATCCGCTACACGACCTCGCACCCGAAGGAATTCACGCAGCGCCTCATCGATGTTTACGCGAAGGTCGACAAGCTCGTCTCGCACCTGCACCTGCCCGTGCAGCACGGCTCGGATCGCATTCTGATGGCGATGAAACGCGGCTATACGGTGCTCGAATACAAATCGGTGATTCGCCGCCTGCGCGCGATCCGCCCCGACCT
>CAYRLJ010000015.1:0-58744 GCA_964425025.1 uncultured Burkholderia sp.
TCGGGAAGTCGACCTGCGGCAGCGGTGCAACGGGCAGCCTGACGAACGCGAACACGCCGGCGAGCGCCACCCCGATGGCAAGCAGCGTCGTGGCGACGGGACGCGAGATGAACGGGCGCGAGAGGTTCATATCGAGGTTACGGTCATACGCCTGCGTCACCGGCGCCCGACGGACGCTCGCCGTGTTCGAAGCGAGCGCGCACGCGGCGTGCGAGCGAATCGAAGCCGAGGTAGATGACGGGCGTCGTGAAGAGGGTCAGCAACTGGCTCACGATGAGCCCGCCGGCGATCGCGATACCGAGCGGGTGGCGCAACTCCGAGCCCACGCCCGTGCCGAGCATCAGCGGCAAGGCGCCGAGCAGCGCCGCCATCGTCGTCATCAGGATCGGCCTGAAGCGCAGCAAGCACGCCTGATAGATCGCTTCGCGCGGGCTCTTGCCTTGCTCTCGCTCGGCTTCCAATGCGAAGTCGATCATCATGATGGCGTTCTTCTTCACGATACCGATCAGCAACACGATGCCGATGATGCCGATGATGTCGAGATCGTGCCCCGAGATCATCAGCGCGAGCAGCGCGCCAACGCCGGCCGAGGGCAGCGTCGAGAGAATCGTGATCGGATGGATGAAGCTCTCGTAAAGCACGCCCAGTACGATGTACATCGTGACAACGGCCGCGAGAATCAGGAACAGCTCGTTCGACAGCGACGCTTGGAACGCGAGCGCCGCGCCTTGGAAGCGCGTTTGGAACGAAGCGGGCAGGCCCACATCGCGTTCGGCTTGCTCGATCGCCTTCACCGCCGCGCCGAGGGACGCACCCGGCGCGAGGTTGAAGGAGACAGTCGTGGCCGGGAATTGACCGAGGTGCGAGACGAGTAGCGGCGCCGGACGCTCGCTGAACTTCGCGATCGCGGCGAGCGGCACTTGCTGCCCCGCGCCTTGCGACGAGGGCAGATAGATCGACTTCAACGCATCGGTGTAGTGCTGCATGCCCGGATCGGCTTCCAGAATCACGCGGTATTGGTTCGACTGCGTGAAGATCGTCGAGATGATGCGCTGGCCAAATGCGTCGTATAGCGCGTTGTCGACCGTCGCGGGCGTGATCCCGAAGCGGGCGGCGGTGGCGCGATCGATCTCGACGAAAACCGAGCGGCCGCTTTGCTGCAGATCGGTGGCGACATCGGCGAGTGCCGGCGCTTGATGGAGACGGTCGACGAGCTTGGGCACCCACGTGGTGAATTCGTCCGGGTTCGGGTCCGTCAGCATGAACTGATACTGCGCCGCGCTGACGGTCGAATTGATCGTCAAGTCTTGCACGGGCTGCAGGTACAGCGTGATGCCGGCCACGTTCGCCGTTTCGCTTTGGATGTCGCGAATGATCTCGGTGGCGTTCTTCGATCGATCGCTGTGCGGCTTCAAGTTAATCAACATGCGGCCGCTGTTGAGCGTGATGTTGGTGCCGTCCACGCCGATGAACGAGGTCAGAGAATCGACGTTCGGGTCGTTCAGGATCGCGCTGGCGAGCGCTTCTTGGCGCTCGGCCATCGCCCCGTAGGAAATCGACTGCGGCGCTTGCGTGATGGCCTGAATCACGCCCGTGTCCTGCACGGGGAAAAAGCCCTTCGGGATCAACACGTAAAGCAGGGCCGTGAGCACGAGCGTCAAGATGGCCACGACGAGCGTCGCGCGCTCGCGGTCGAGCACCCAGCGCAAGGCCACGGCATAGCGGGCGATGATCCTATCGATGACGGCATGGGCCTTAGCCTCGAAACGATGGCTCTCGAGCGGCGGGCTATGCCTGAGCAGCTTCGCGCACATCATCGGCACGAGCGTCAGCGAGACGACGGCCGAAATGACGATCGTCACGGCCAGCGTGATCGCGAATTCGTGAAATAGCCTGCCGACCACATCGCCCATGAACAGCAGCGGAATGAGTACGGCGATCAGCGAGACCGTCAGCGAAATGATCGTGAAGCCGATCTGCCTTGAACCTTTGAGCGCGGCCTCGAGCGCCGTGCCGCCTTGCTCGACGTAACGGGCGATGTTCTCGATCATGACGATGGCGTCGTCGACGACGAAGCCGGTCGCGATCGTCAAGGCCATCAGCGAGAGGTTATCGAGCGAGAACCCGCATAGGTACATGACGGCAAGCGTGCCGATCAGCGAGAGGGGTACCGACAAGCTCGGGATGATCGTCGCGTAGACGTTCGCCAAGAACAAATACATCACGAGCACGACGAGCACGACCGACATCGCCAGCTCGAACTGGACGTCACGCACGGAGGCGCGGATCGTCGTCGTGCGATCGGTGATCACGGCCACGTTGACCGCGGCAGGCAGCGACGCCTGCAGTTGCGGCAAGAGCGCCTTCACGCTGTCGACGACTTGGATCACGTTGGCGCCTGGCTGACGCCGGATGTTGAGCAAGATCGCCGGCGTGACTTTGGCGCCTGTCCCGACCCACGCGCCGAGCTTCGTGTTCTCTGCGCCGCCGACGACCTTTGCCACATCGGTCAGCATCACGGGACGGCCGTTCTTGTACGCGACGATGGCGTTGTTGTAGGCGCTGGCGTCGGTGAGCTGGTCGTTGGCGTTGATCGTGAAGTTGCGCGTCGGGCCGTCGAAGTTGCCCTTCGGCGTATTCACGTTCAGGTTCGAAATGCTCGTGCGCAGATCGTCCAGGTTCAAGCCGTACGAGGCGAGCGCAAGCGGGTTCGCCTGAATCCGCACGGCGGGCCGCTGGCCGCCGCTGATGCTGACGAGGCCGACGCCGGCGACCTGCGATATTTTTTCGGCGAGACGCGTATCGGCGAGGTCCTCGATGTCGGTGAGCGGCGTCGTCTTCGAGGTGATGGCGAGCGTCAGGATGGGCGCGTCGGCCGGATTGACCTTCGCATAGATCGGCGGCGCGGGCAGATCGGCCGGCAACAGGTTTCCGGCCGCGTTGATGGCGGCCTGCACCTCTTGCTCGGCGATGTCGAGCGGCAGATCGAGGCTGAACTGAAGCGTGATGACCGAAGCGCCGGCCGAGCTTTGCGACGACATCTGATTGAGCGACGGCATTTGGCCAAACTGCCGCTCGAGCGGTGCGGTGACGGCCGAGGTCATGACCTCGGGGCTCGCGCCGGGATAGAACGTTTGGACTTGAATCGTCGGGTAATCGACTTCGGGCAGTGCCGAGATCGGCAAGAAGCGCAGCGCGACGAGACCGACGAGCATGATGGCCGCCATCAAGAGGGCCGTGCCGACGGGGCGCAGAATAAAGGCGCGTGACGGATTCATGCGTGGGGGCGCCCGTTGTTACTGCGCGCCGGCGGTGCCGGACGCGCTCTTGTGACGATGCCCATGTGCTCCCGACGCGCCCCACGCGTGCGCGCTCGATGCCTGCGAACCCGACGCGGCGTGCATCATGGCGGCCGCATCGGGCGCGACGCTGATCTTCGCGCCTTCGCGCAGACGGTCCGAGCCGTCGATCACGACGCGTTCGCCGATCGCGAGCCCCGATGCGATGCTCGTACGTTCGCCGTCGACCGGGCCGACCTTGAGCGGGCGGACCGTGACGGTGTTGTCGGGTTTGACGACGTAGGCGAATGGGCCGTTGGCGCCGTTGAGCACGGCCGAACTCGGCACGATCACCGCGTCATGAATCGTGTCGATCAGCAAGCGCGCATTGACGAACTGATTGGGAAACAGCATTTGCCCCGTGTTCGGAAACAGAGCGCGCAGCTTGACGGTGCCCGTTGCGGTATCGATCTGATTGTCGATCGTGTCCAAGTAGCCCGTTTCGAGCGCGATCGTGTTGTTGCGGTCGTAGGCGGTCGTCGAGAGCTTCGCTGCCGCATGCATCTGTTTGAGGATCGGCGGCAGATTGTCTTCGGACGTCGTGAAGATGACGCTGATCGGCTGCAGCTGCGTGATGACGACGATGCCGTTGGCGTCGGACGGCGTCACGTAGTTGCCCGGATCGACCTGACGCAGGCCGACGCGGCCCGAGACGGGCGCCGTGATACGAGCGTAGACGAGATCGAGCTTGTAAGTGTCGATGTTCGCGCGGTCGGACTGCACTTGGCCCTCGTACTGCTTGACGAGCGAAGCTTGCGTGTCGACCTGTTGAGCCGCGATCGAATCCTGGGCGAGCAGCGTCTTGTAGCGCTTGAGATCGAGCCGCGCCGTTTGCAGCAGCGCGCTGTCCTTCGCCAACGTGCCTTCGGCGTTTTCGAGCGAGATCTGATAGGGCCGCGGATCGATCTGGGCGAGCACGTCGCCGGCCTTCACGAGTTGGCCTTCCTTGAAGTTGACGCTCTGGAGCGTGCCCGAGAGCTGGGTCTTGACCGTCACGGTGGCAAGCGGCGTGACGGTGCCCAGCGCCGTCAGCACGATCGGCATGTCGCCGGCCCGCGCTGCCGCCACGTGCACCGGTTGGGGCAGATTCGCGAACGCGGCCCGGCCGCCGCCGGGGCCCGCCGTCGCGGCCGGCCCCGCGCCGTTGCCGCTCGTGCGGTTCCACGGCCGCCACCAAATGAGCGCGAGCACGACGATGATGAAGACGGCGATCGCGACGCGGCGTCGGGTACGGCGCTTTGCCAAGGCGATATGGGCGGTATTGTCGTGCAAGGGAGGGCGGTTTTCTTGTTCGGCCATCGAAGTATAGGTAGGCGGCAATGCGAATACGGATTCGACGTGGGGCGAAGGGGCGCAGCGTGCGTGCCGCGGCGCCGGCCGGCGCGGTGCCGACAAGGGTCGTGCGGCGGGCGCCCGGCATCGTGCGGCCGGCTGTCCGGGCGGGCAGCGCCCCGCGCGTCGATGCATGATGCTACGTCCCGGCGCGTCGGCCAGTCCAGTCGTGCATCTTTCGGTTGATTACGGCCGTTACAGTACCCGGAGCCCGCGAGCGCCGCTCGCGAACCGCGCATGAGATTGGAATGCGCGCCCCGCGTGCCGTCGCGCACGCGTTCCAGGCTCGATCAGTCGCCGAGCCGCTGCCATGGGGCGCCGCCGATTTCGTGGACGATGCGCTCGATGCATTCGTTAAGCGCCGGTGCCGCTTCCTCGATCAGCCATTCCCGCGGGCACATATGGGCGGCGCCGCCGCAATTGACCGCATATCGCTCGCCCGATGGGCCCACGAAGCCCGCGGCGATCGCGTTCAGCTCCGAGTACCACTCGCCGGTGGCGATGGCAAAACCGAGCGCGCGCGTTTCTTCCAGCGATTTCGCGAGGCGAGCGTGGATGTGGGGCCAGTCGTCGCCCGAGGTGGCCTGCAGCCCGGCCAGTAGCGCGGCGCGTTCGGGCTCGGCCAATGCGGCCAGGTAGGCGCGGCCCACCGCCGTGCGGGCCAAGTTCACGCGCGAGCCAACCTCGAGCCGCGAGACGAGCACCGCCGAGCGCGGACGGATGGTGTCGATCACGACCATATCGAGCCGGTCGCGCGCCGCGAGATGGACGGACAGGGACGTCCGTTCCGCCAACTCAATCAAAAACGGCCGCGCGCGGGCGCGGATATCGAAATTGCGCAAAAAACCGTTGCTCAATTCGAGCACCGACGCTGTCAGCACGAACCGCTCGCTGTCGGGCAATTGAAAGAGAAAACCGGCGCCGACGAGCGTGGCGGTGATGCGCGATACCGTCGGCTTGGGGATGCCTGTGACTTCGGCCAACTCGCGATTGCTGATGGGCGCGTCGGCCGATGCCACGCGCCGCAGCAGCGCCAGGCCGCGCGAGAGGGCGATGATTTCATCGCCGGAAGCTTCTTTGCCTGTCGATGCGCCTGAGTGGTTCGAGCTGCGTGAGGAAGATGTCGGCACGTTCCGCCTGTGTCATGTTTATGAAATTCTATTTCACATCTGAAGATTCGACCAGTCTACGCTAGCCTCGTTTGTTTGTGAAAAAGGTAATAATTACTGGTTCATCATCATGAAATCGTTCTCGTGAACCGCGTACCTGTTAGTCTTTCGGAAAAAATTATCTTGACTTCGTCAGCCGAAAGAGAAAGAATGGAATCTCATTTCGGAACGACACGTTTTCAGCGAAATCGATCGAGCAGATAGTGTGCCGGTCAGAGATCTCGGTTTCCGAAATACGGTCTCTCAGGTTCTAGCACGGCCCTCGGAATGGCTAGAACTTCTTTAAGGCGCCACGGCAACGTGGCGCCTTTTTTTTTGGTGCGCCCGCTAGGGCGCACTCTTGCGGGCGTGGGCCCGCCACGAGCTGGTCGCAGCGACAGGCCGCCAAACCAATAGGTAGTGGCCGGCAGCAAATCAATAGAAAATATAAATCAACGTAAACGTTTTCATTTTCGCGCCGAGCAACCCGAAGCCCTGCTTAAACGCCCCGCAGTGCCGTTAGCCGTATGAGAGGGCGCGCGATGCAGGCCCCGCCATTTCGCAAACAGACGCCAGAAGTCCAGGAGCGCGCCACCTGCTGTGCTCTGCGGACAACGCTCGTGTTACGCATCGGGGACTCTTGCGCGGCGACCTTTGCTCAGTAAGTTGAAGGAACCGTCACTTCGTTGGGTGGAAAAAATGACCATATCGATTGCTGAGTGCATCAAAGGAACGCTCCTCCGACCAGCGTTCCAGCCTATCGGCGTGCTTGCGTCGGGTGACGTCATCGCGTTCGAGGCGCTGCTTCGCGGTCCAGCTCAGTCAGCGCTGGAGGGCCCCGCTGCACTGTTTGGGCTTGCTCAGCGTGAGGGTTGCATGGTTCGTCTGGAGCGTTTCGCCGCGCGCCTGTCCGTGGCGGCGTTCAGTCAAGCTCAATCGCCGGGCAAGTTGTTCGTGAACTTCAGTGCGGCCGCCGTCCGGGAGCTCGCCACCTGTAAGGAGGAGGTGCTCGTCTTTTTGCAGTCCCTGCAGTTCAGCCCCGACCGGATCGTCATCGAGCTGACAGAACAATCTACCGTCGGAGACCTCGCGTCGCTCGGGGCAGCTCTTACGATTTTGCGGGAATCGGGTCTGCAATTGGCGCTCGACGATTACGGTTCGGGTACCTCGAATCTCGGTCTCTGGCTAAGCCTCGAACCGGACTACATTAAAATCGACCATTCAATTATTGGCGGAGCGAGGAGTTCGCCTTTTCGTTTCGAGGCGCTGCGCTCCTTGCGCCAACTCGCGGAAGCGGGGCGCGTGCAACTCATAGCAGAGGGGATCGAGAACGCAGAAGACCTGATGGTCTGCCGTGACCTACGCATCGAATACGGCCAGGGATTTTTTCTCGGCAGGCCGGACTTTCAACCTACTGACCAGCTCGACGACGCTGCGCTTTCCGCAATTCACGACAATGCGATAACGGTATTTCCCGAGGCCGCGGTGCGGTCTCCCCGTGCTTTTTCCGCTAGCAAGCTTGTCATCGCCGCGCCAACGCTGTCGCCAGCGGCGACGAACGACGATGTCCTCGATGTGCTGACGCAATGTGCGGATCTGCATGCGATTGCCATTGCCGATGAAGGACGGCCGGTCGGCCTCGTCAACCGCCGAGCCTTTGTGAATGCCTATGCGCGTCCCTACTACCGGGAAATTTTCGGCAGGAAGAGCTGCACAACGTTTGCCAACATGTCGCCCATGCTGGTCGAAAAAACCGCCACCATGCACGAACTGGCTGAACTGCTGACCGGCGACGACCAGCGTTACTTCTCGGATGGGCTAGTCGTCGTCGAAAATGGCCAATATGTTGGCCTGGCTACCGGGGAGGCGCTGGTACGCGCTGTCACGGAAGTCCGTATCGAAGCAGCGCGGTATGCCAATCCGCTGACGTCACTGCCCGGCAATATTCCAATCGACATGCACATCAAGCGCCTGGTGGAGCGCGGGGCGTCGTTTCATGCATGCTATTGCGACCTGAATAATTTCAAGCCATTCAACGACCAGTATGGCTACTGGAAGGGCGATGAAATGCTGAAGCTCGCAGCGTCCATCCTCAGTGATGCATGCAACCCATGCCGGGACTTTCTCGGCCATGTGGGCGGCGATGACTTCCTCGTCTTTTTCCAGAGCGAGGATTGGGAAATGCGGATTCGCGCCGCGATGCAGCGCTTCGATGAGAGTGCGCGGCAACTTTATACGTCCGCCGATATGGAAGCGGGCGGAATACGCGGTGAGGACCGCCACGGCGACATGCGCTTTTATCCTTTCGTCACCATCGCCGTGGGCGTCGTGCCAGTTGCTGCGGACCTCGATATCGATAGCGATTCCATAGCTTCGCTTGCCGCAACCGCCAAGCGCGAGGCAAAAAAATCGATTGGCAACTTCTATATCGCCGATTGCCCACGCGAACCTGTTTGCTGCCTTTCCCTCTGAAACGCAGGGAAGCCCGCATGCCGCAAGGTTTTGCGGGTCCTTTTCGTCCGCCGTCCCGCACCACCGAAAAGGTACGTACCATTCGCAATCACACTGCCACAGGCACTCCCTATACTGGCCGCGCTGTGTCCTGCTTCTCGGGATCAGTTCACAGGGAGGCGCGCGATGAGCGGCATGGAAACCCCAGCAGACGGCGCAGTGGCGAACGACGAATCGGCGATTGACGAAACGGCTGCCTGGGCGCCGCTGATCAACCTGCGGGACACCGGCAACTTCCTGCCGGTGCTCGAACGGCTGGGCTGTACGCTTGCCATCAGCCGGCGTCCTTCCGGCGTGGCGTTGATCGGCGTCGACCAAGGCGTGCCGACGCTTTCCGCGTGTCTGTTGCCGCGATCCATGGGCATGGCGGTGTCGCAAGACCGGATCGCGATCGCGACGGCGCGCGAGCTCATGATCTTCGCGAACGTGCAAGGCATCGCCGGCATCTATCCGCAGCGTCCCGGCTACTACGATTCCATCTTCGTGCCTCGGCAGTGCTTCTATACCGCGTATTGCGATCTGCACGACATGGCCTTCGACGGACAGGTCGTACTGGCGGTAAATACGCGGTATTCGTCCATCTGCGTGATCGATGGATACTTCAACTTCACGCCGATCTGGAAGCCGCCGTTCGTGACGGAATTCACGCCCGAGGATCGTTGTCATCTCAACGGTATGGCGTTTCACGATCGCAAGCTGCGATATGCCACGGCGCTCGGCACGACTGATGCGCCGTACGGATGGCGCCACGATATGGCGTTCGGCGGCGTGCTCATGGAAGTGCCGTCCGGGCGCATCGTGGCGTCTGGATTGTCGATGCCGCATTCGCCGCGCATCATCGATGGCCATGTCTACGTGCTGGAAGGCGGCCGCGGTCAGGTGTTGCGCGTCGATCCCACAACGGGACAGTGCACGGTGATGGCGAAGCTGCCGGGCTTCACGCACGGGCTTGCCGCAATGGGCGGCGTGATGTTCGTCGGGCTGTCGAAGCTGAGGGACAAGCGCGGACCCCAAGGGCTGCCGATCGAGGAAGAGGGCGAACTCGTCGCCGGCGTAGCCGCGCTTGACGTCGCGTCGGGCGAGGTGCTCGGCATTCTTCATTTCCATAATGGCGTCGACGAAGTCTTCGACGTCCACGTCCTTCCGGGCGTGCGACGCGCCGAAATCTTGGCGCCTCAAGAGTGGTATGAAATGCCCTCGGTCGTCACGATGCACGGCGGCATGTGGGAGAAACGTCAGCCTGAGAACGACGAGGAAAATATGTCGCGCCATCCGGCCAACTGATCCATCTATCGGCTCGCGAGCATGAATGGGCGCAGCGGCAGGGGACAGTCGGGCGGCTTCACGTTGATCGAAGTGCTCATTGCGCTGGCCATCGTGGCTATCGCGATGGGAGCCGTTCTGATCGCGCTGGGTGCGCTGAGCAACAATGTCGAGATGGCGCGCTCGCGGCTGCTCGCGGCGTGGAGTGCGGACAATGCGCTCGCGTCGATCGCGGTCGCGGGTGACTGGCCGCGCCCAGGCCGCAGCGCGGTCTCCTGTCCACAGGGGCGCTATGTGTTCGTCTGCCGCGAGACCGTCACGCAGTTGAACAGCGCACTACTGCGGGAAGTGGAAGTTCGAGTCTATGTGGACGGGATGACGTCCAACGCCCTCGCGGACACGGTAACGGTGATCGAAAATGAACCGCTCCGCTAAGCGTAAGACCCGACGGCAGTCGTCGGGATTCACGTTGATCGAGTTGCTGGTTGCCATTGCATTGCTGTCGGCCGTCGCGGTCATGTCATGGCGCGGGCTCGACGCAGCCGTTCGCAGCCGTAACGATCTTCTGGCCAACCTGGCCAGCACGCGTTCGCTGGGGCGCTTTTTTTCTCAGTTGCAGCACGACACATTGAATCTCGTCGATCCGGCAGAGGTATTCGGCCCTCCGCTGCGCGTGCTGCCGGACGAACTGGTGATGATCCGTCATCTCGGCGCGGGCAGCGCCGAGTCCAAGCTGGAAGTCGTGCGCTACCGGCTCAAGGGCCATCTGCTGTTGCGCAGCGCGTCGCCACCGCTTGCCAGTCTTTCGGAACTGGCCGATAGCCTGCAGAAGATGGACGCCTATACCGGCGTTTCAGTGAGCGACGACGTTCGCTCGATGAGCCTCGAGGTTTGGCTGGTGCCTTCGGGATGGACCGACCGGCAATCCCAGATTGCGGACGCCTATGCCCGGTTTCTCGCCGCCCATGGCATTGCGAACTCGACGACGCAGGGCATACCGCTCCCGCGAGGCTTGCGCATTACGCTCAGGACGACGCACTCAGGCGAGCAATACGTAAGGACCTTTCAACTGGCGCAGTAAGCAAACCAGTGGCTGACAGGAGACTCGGAGTGAACCAGGAACTGTCGATGAAGGAATCGCCGTCGGCCGCGAAAATCGCCGCGGCGAAGGAACTGCACGTCAAGGGAGACTTCGACGAAGCAGCCCGGCGGTACGAGGCGCTGCTCGAACAGGCGCCGGACCATGCCGGCGTACTGCATCTATACGGCGTTGTGCAGTTTCAGCGCGGACTCGCGCAACATTCGGAGCAACTGCTTCGCCGGGCCGTGGCGTTGGGTTCCGATCCGATGGTCCTGGCGGATCTCGGGGCCGTCGTGTCGACCGACGGGCGTATCGACGAGGCGTTGTCGCATTACGACGCTGCACTCGCGATCGATTCGTACCACGTGCACACGCTCGTGCGTCTGGGCAATACACTGCTCGGCCTCGAGCGTCACGACCGGGCACTGTCCGCCTATGACCGCGCGCTGGCCAGCGCGCCGTTGACGCTCGACGCGCTTTGCAACCGGGGCAGCGCGCTGCGAGCGCTGGGGCGGCTCGAAGAAGCGCTGCAGACCTATGATCGCGCGCTGACCGTCGATCCGCGATCTGTCGAGTCTTACTACAATCGCGGGCATGTGCTGCGCGATCTCAAGCGTTACGTGGAAGCCCTGCGCAGCTACGACCAGGCAAACGCGCTTCTGCCCGGCAATGTAGTGATGCTGTCGGCGCGCGGAATGACGCTGGTGGACCTGGGACGATATGGCGAGGCGCTGGCGAGTTTCAACGAGGCGATCGCGATCGAGCCAGATTTTGTCGAGGCGCTGTACAACAGCGTCGTCGCGCTCGAGCGTCTCGGCCGCGCGACCGAGGCAATCCAGCGTTGCGACCGGATTCTCGCACTGGAACCGGGCCACTGGCGCGCGCTTGCGAGCCGCGGCACGGCGCTGCTGCATCAGAAGGCCTACGAGGCGGCGGTCTTCGCGTACGACCAGGCACTCGCTGCCATGCCGCGCGCGACCGACGTGCTGTGCAACCGGGGGACCGCGCTGCGGTTCCTGCGGCGCTACGACGAGGCGCTGCAGAGCTACGACGCCGCACTTGAACTCGATCCCTCCCTGGCCGAGGCGTGGAATAACCGCAGCAACGTATTGCAGGATCTGCACCGTTACGACGAAGCAATGAGCGCGCTCGACCGCGCCATCCACGTGTGCCCCCATCATGCGACGAGTTGGATGAACCGGGGCAACGTGCTCTACGAGATGGACCGGCTCGACGCGGCGATAGCGGCTTACGACCAGGCGATCCGGTTCGATCCCGACTATCGCGATGCGCACTTCGCACGCGGGTCGCTGTATCTGGCGCTAGGCGATTTCGCGCGCGGCTGGAACGACTATGAATGGCGCGCGCGCGACCCGGAAGGGGAATTGAACCGGCGCATGTTTCAACAGCCGACGTGGCGAGGGGATGCGCCGCTCGAAGGGCGGAGCATCCTCGTCCATGCGGAGCAGGGCTTTGGCGATACGCTGCAGTTCTGCCGGTACATGTCGCTGCTGAAGGCGCGGGGCGCGGACATCGTGCTGGAAGTCCAGCCGGCGCTGCATGCGCTCGTCTCCACGCTGCGCACGCCGGTGCGGGTGATCGCGGCTGGAGAGCCGTTGCCGCCGACGGACTTTCATGTGCCGCTGCTCAGTCTGCCGCTGGCCTTCGGCACTGACTTGCGGACGATTCCGGCCGAGGTTCCCTATCTGTATCCCGATCCCGAGCGCGTGCAGCAGTGGCAGGCGCTGCTCGGCGAGAACCGTCTGCCGCGCGTCGGCCTGGTGTGGGCGGGCAACCCCGCGCATCGCAACGATCGCAACCGGTCGCTGCCGCTGGCGATGCTGCTGCCGCTGCTCGGTGACGATGTCGAATGGATCAGCCTGCAGAAGGGGGTGCCGGCTCACGATTTCGACGCACTGGCGGCCGCGCCCATGCAGCGCTTCGACTCCGCGCTGGCGGACTTCGCCGATACCGCCGCGCTGATGCAGTCGCTCGATCTCGTGATCAGCGTCGATACGGCGGTGGCCCATCTGGCCGGCGCGCTTGGATGTCCCGTGTGGATCCTGCTGCCGGCGCCGGCGGAATGGCGCTGGCTGCGCGGGCAAGACGATAGTCCGTGGTATCCGTCGGCCCGTCTGTTCCGTCAGACGACGCCGGGCGAATGGGCGGACGTGGTCGGCGCAGTTGGGCTCGCGTTGCGCGCATCCGCTAAGAGATAGCCATGCGAACGCTGGACATCCAGTACACGTGAGATTGGATGCTGGCATGAACAGAATCAGGGTTAGGTATGCATGAGAACCAAAAACTGCCTTTGGGAGAGGGTTCTCGAGGCGGGGTAACGATACTGTCCAAGCCACTCGATTCCGCCTGGGAGAAGCGGCTGCTCGACCACGCGAGCCTTGCGATGGCGAACGGCGCATTCGCCGCTGCGGAGCGCAGCTATCGCGAACTGCTGCGTGCGGATCCGGAGCACCCGGATGCATTGCATATGCTGGGCATCATCCAGTTCCGCGAAGGGCGGACCGACGAGGCGTTCGAGCTCATCGGCCGCTCGCTCGCGACCAAGCCCACGCCGCTCGCGCTCGCGAACCACGCCAGCTTGCTGGCGACGAGGGGCCGTCGCGACGAAGCGCTGGTCGAACTCGACCGTGCGCTCGCCATGAATCCCGCCCATCCGCGGGCGTTGATGCAGCGCGCCGGGTTGCTCGTCGAACTGGCGCGCCGCGAGGAAGCGCTGGACAGTTACGACCGGCTGCTTGCGGTGGCGCCGCAGTTCATCGATGGTTATTGTCAGCGCAGCGCGTTGCTGCGGGAACTGGGCCGGCTCGATGAGGCGCTGGTGTCCTGCGATCTTGCGTTGACGCAAGACGCGGACGCTTTCGCGGTGCGGGTCGAACGCGGGCAAGTGCTGCACGCGATGGGGCGCGAGCGGGAGGCGATCGACAGCTACAGCCGAGCCCTCGCCGCAAAACCGGACAGCGCGGATGCGCTCTATCTGCGAGCGATGATCCACGCCGATCTGGGCTGGCTGGATCTCGCGCTGGCCGATCTGAACACTGCAATGGCCGCCGCGCCGACGTTCGTGCCGGCGATCTACAACAGTGCGGTGATTCTCGAACGCATGGGGCGCTTCGAGGAAGCGCTCGCGCGATGCGATCGGATCGTCGCGATCGATCCGAGCCATGCGAAGGCGTGGGCTAATCGCGGCAACGCGCTGCATCGGCTCGGCTGGGGCGAAGCGGCGGCCGACAGTTACCAGCGATCGCTGGACTCGGAGCCGAACGCGGTCGAAGTGCTCTGCAACCTGGCGACGACGCTGCGCCGCCTGGGGCGGCGCGAGCAAGCGCTGCAGGCTTGCAATCGCGCGCTGGCCGTCGACAGCGAAAACACCGGCGCCTGGTTTGTGCGCGGACGTGTGCAGCAAGGGCTGCATCGGCCCGACGAGGCGCTGGCCTGCTTCGACCGGGTGATTGCCGCCACGGATGACGACAGCCTCGCGCATTTCCACCGCGGAAACACGCTGGTGACGCTTCGCCGGCACCAGGACGCCAAGGCCGCCTTCGATCGCGCCATCGCGCTGGACGCGGACTTCGTCCATGCGCACACCAACCGCGCGTTCCTGTGCCTGTCGATCGGCGAATTCCGCGAAGGGTGGAAGGGCTACGAGTGGCGCTGGCGCGATTCGCAGATGTTCGGCGATCTGCCGCAGTTCGTGCAGCCGCGCTGGACCGGCGCCGAGCCGTTGGCCGGCAAGACCATCCTGGTCCACGCCGAACAGGGCCTAGGCGACACGCTGCAGTTCTGCCGCTACCTGTCGATGGTGAAGGCGCTCGGGGCGCGCGTGATTTTCGAGGCGCCGCCCGAACTGAAGCCGCTGGCCGACACGCTGGCGGGCGTCGACAATTTCGTCCCCCGCGAGCGGGGCACGGCGCTGCCGCCGTTCGACACGTATTGCCCGCTGCTCAGCCTGCCGGGAGCGTTCGGCACGGAGCTGTCGACCATCCCGGCACAGGTGCCGTACCTGAAGGCCGATGTGGGGCGCGTCGCCGCGTGGCGCGAGAAACTCGGGCCGGCGGTGCGGTCGCGCGTGGGTATCGTGTGGTCCGGCAATCCGAAGCATGTGAATGATCGCAACCGGTCGATCCGCTTTGCCGATCTTGAACCGATGCTGACAGACAGTGTCGAGTGGATCAGCCTGCAGCAGGTCGTGCGCGAAGAGGATGAGGCGATGCTGGCGGCATCAAAGGTCCGCCATTTCGGCGAGGACCTGAAGGATTTCGGAGAGACGGCGGCACTGCTCGAGAATGTCGATCATGTGGTCTGCGTCGATACGTCGGTCGCCCACCTGGCTGGCGCACTGGGCCGGCCCCTGTGGGTGATGCTGCCGCACACGCCGGACTTCCGCTGGTTGCTCGACCGCGAGGACAACCCGTGGTATCCGCAGGCGCGGCTGTTCCGGCAGTCCGTCGCCGGCGAATGGGGCGACGTGTTCGCGAGAATCCGCGCGGCGCTCGAAGAGGCGCCGGTGCCCGTCCCGACCCACTAGAGCGCGCTTGGCGACGCGGAGGAGAACCATGGTGGCAAGACAGGATGTTCCCACTGGCGCTGCGGGCGGTGCGCCCTCTCCAATGGTCCGTGCAGCTGTTGCCGACGGGCTTCGCCACGCACGGGGCGCGCTCGAGCGAAGGCACTACCGCGAGGCCCAGCAGTTTTATGAGGGCGTGCTGTCGATGGAACCGGGGAATATAGAAGCGCTGCATTTGCTCGGATTCGTGCTGCTGAAAACGGGCGACCCGGTACGGGCCGAAGCGCTGATTGCGCGCGCGCTGTCGCACGCGCCGCGGCCGGTCTGGGCAATCGCCAATCATGGGGCGGCGCTGGTTTTGCTGGCGCGCCACCAGGATGCGCTGCGTGTGCTCGATCACGCGCTTTCGATGGAGCCGGATTTCGCGCCGGCTCACATATCGCGCGCGGATGCGATGGCCGCACTGGGGTATCACGACGAAGCGTTGGGGATCTACGATCAGGTGCTCGCGAAGACGCCGACGATTCCAGACGCGTGGCTCGGGCGCGGCAAGGCGTTGGCGGCTCATGGGCGTCTCGCGGACGCGGTGCTCTGTTTCGATCGCGTACTTCAGCTAGAGGCGGCCCATGCCGAGGCGTACATTTGCCGCGGGCATGCGTTGCGCGACTACGGACGCCGCGCCGACGCGTTACAGAGCTACCGGCTGGCGCTCGTTATCCGACCCGACTCGCCGAACCTGCTGTCGATGTGCGCGGGCGTGCTGCTCGACATGGGACGGGCCGCCGATGCGCTGGCCTATATCGAGTCGGCGCTGGCGAAGCGGCCGAACGAGGCGGCTTACCTGTTCCAGAGTTGCGTGGCGCTGGACCATTTGCATTTTCACGAGCAGTTGCTCGAACGGACCGCGCGGCTACTGTTGCTTGCGCCGAACGGGGCGCCTGTCTGGCTCGCCCGAGGCAACGCCCTTCAGGGCTTGCATCGGCATGCGGAAGCCGCCGACGCCTATCGTCGGGCACTGGAACTTGAACCGGACATGGTCGACGCGCTGCGCAACCGCGCGGCGGCGTTGCGCTTGGAGGGCGGCAACACCGAGGCGCTCGAACACTATGAGCGCGCATTGGCGATTTCAGGGCCCGACGTCGAGCTGCTCTATAACCAAGCGGCCGTGCTCCAGCAACTGGGACGTTACGAAGAAGCGCTCTGCGCTTACGATGCCATGACCCGCGCGCCGGCGCAGACGGCACAGACGCGTTACACGCTGGCGGTGGGCCTGCAGCAGCTCGGGCGGCACGAGGAGGCGCTGCGTTCATACGAGCAGGCCTGCGAGCTGGAACCGGGCCACGCTGCCGCTCGCCGGTCCCAGGCGTTCTGCCGGCTGCTGATGGGCGACTTCGAGCGGGGCTGGGAGCAGCAGGAAAGCCGCTGGCTGACGGGCGAGACACTGATGCGCCGACGCCACGCGGACCGGCCGCTGTGGCGCGGCAAGGAACCGGTAGCGGGGAAAACGGTATTGCTGCACGCCGAACAGGGCTACGGCGACACGCTGCAGTTTTGCCGCTACGCCAGCCTGCTGGCCGATCGCGGTGCGGCCGTCGTGCTCGAAGTGCCGCAGGCGTTGAAGGCCCTTCTGTCCACGTTGCGGGGCGTGAGGCAGCTTGTCTCGGAAAACGAAACGACTCCTGCGTTCGACCTGCAGTGCCCGTTGCTCAGTTTGCCGCTCGCATTCGGCACCGGCATTTCAACTATCCCGGCGTCGATTCCGTATCTCCATGCGGACCCGGGCAGGGTCAGCCAATGGGCTGCGAGGCTGGCGCAAGACGATCCCACCGGCCGCTTGCGGGTGGGTATCGCGTGGTCGGGCAATCCGCGCCACAACAACGACGCCAACCGCTCGATGGCGCTGGCCGACCTGGCGCCGCTGTACCGAATGAACGCCGTGTTCGTGAATTTGCAGCCGCTCGTGCGTGAGCGCGATGCCGAAACGTTGGACGCAAGCCCGATCGTCGACTATGGGCGAGGCTTGAACGATTTTGCCGAGACGGCGGCCCTCGTTTCTGTGCTGGATCTCGTGATTACGGTCGACACGTCCGTCGCACACCTCGCGGGAGCGCTTGGCCGTTCGGTCTGGATTCTGCTGCCGTATATCCCGGACTGGCGCTGGCTGTTGGAGCGAGGCGACAGTCCATGGTATCCCACTGCGAAACTATTTCGGCAAAACCGTCCGGGGGACTGGGCGGCGCCGGTCGAGCGAATTGCGCACACGGTGTCGGAAATAATCGCGACGCGTGCGGGTCAAGGCCGCAGCCCATAAGGCCCATAAGGCCCATAAGGCCTATAAGGGCGGCGGCGGCAATAAAGCAAACGTCATTGCCGTGAATAAGGGACACGGAAATAACCTGAAAAGGTACGTACCTTAGTAAATACGCATGCCATTTCCGGTACTTATCATCGTCGGGAAAATCCACCCCATTCGTCCAGGATAAGCCGGCGATGAAAGCGCGTGTAGAAGCAAGGAAACGGATCCTGCGTTCGCACGAGACTATTCGGTCGAGCGTCAGGCCCCTATGCCGGGCCATTGCGCTTCTGCTCGCAGCGGGGACCGAGCCGGGCGTGACTTATGCGGCGGGTTTGACGAATCTCGCGCACGCGGGGGGCGACAGTGCCCGCAGTGCCGCGTTGAGCGGCGGCGCGGGCGGGGTGGCGAACCTCGGGGTGGGTGTCGCGCCGACCCAGGCGCTGCAGGCGAGCCAACCTTCCATCCGCAATCTTGCGACGGCGGCGCAGGGAATCGCCCGTCAGATCGCGGCGCAGCAGGCGGCAACGGCTGCTGCTGCGGGCACGCCGTCGAACGTGCCTAACGGTTTGGCTGCCGGCGGCCTCGAGATCGCGCCGGGCGTGAGCGGCGACAGGAGCAATCCCAACCTGTGGATCAACGCAAACCCGCCGACGCAGACGGTCGATGCGAACGGAACGGTCGGCGTCGACGTGAAGCAGACCGCGCAGAACGCGGTGCTCACGTGGAAGACGATGAACGTTGGCACTCAGACAACGCTGAATTTCGATCAGTCGGGCGGGACGCAGTCGAGCGGCGCGAACAATTGGAACGTGCTGAACCGCGTGGTGGATCCGAGCGGTGCGCCGAGCCAGATTCTCGGTCATATGACGGCGCAGGGTACCGTGCTGGTCATCAACCGCAACGGGATTCTGTTCGGGCCGCAATCGCAGGTGAACGTTCACTCGCTGCTTGCGTCGTCGCTGGATCTGCTGAATAAGGACGACTTTGGGTCGACGAATCCGCTCACAGGAAAGCCGACCAATTCCGTGCCGGGCAACTTGGTCCAGAGTGCGGCGCAGATCGCCGGGAGTAACGCGCTTTTCCTGGACGGCGGACTTGCGGCGCTAGAAGCCGGGACTTCGTCTACGTCGGGATCGAATCTCGGCGCGCCCAATGAAATTCTGGGTTTGGGCAATAACGTCCTGGTCAGTTCGGCGAGCCAATTCAAAGCGCCGGGCGACATCACGATTGCCGCGGGCGCATCGATCAATACGGCGGCGAACGCTTCCGCAAGCAACGGCGGCTTCGTCGTGATCGCGGCACCGAACGTGACCAACGCCGGTAGCATCACCGTCGCGCCGACAGGCCAGGTCGTGTTGGCGGCTGGCATCGGCGTTGCGCTGTTCCCGAACTCGACTCAGCCGCAAGTGCTGTTTCCTGAGTTGACGGGGCGGATCGGCATTGGGACGGACGATTTCACGTCCACTGACATCACACCGGCCGGGACGCTGATCAACACGGGCTTGATCCAAGCTGCACGCGGCGAGATCAACCTGCTCGGCAGTACCGTCAAGCAGAACGGGGTAGTGGGGGTGACCACGAGTGTCAACACGCCAGGCACCGTCGCGATCTCCACGGTTGACGAGAATATCGCCAACACGCCGACGGGGGCGGTTTATGCAGGAGAGCAACAGGTTGTCCAGGGGGCCGGCGGTGCCAATACCGTCTCAGCGAACGTGACGAATCGCGCCGGACAACTCATCTTCGGGCCTGGGTCGGTGACCGCGATCTTGCCCGACGAAGACGGAGAGACCGCAACGTCGTCACCGACGCAAACCACCTTTTCCCCGGGCAGCATGCAGATCAACGCCGGCTCGGTATGGTTTCAGTCCGGCTCGCTGATCGAGGCCCCGGGTGCCACCGTGCAGGTGGCGGCATTGACGCCGTCCTCCGCGGGCGACAAGACGCCGCCCGGCGACACAGCCGTGCAGGGGCGCATCTACGTGGACGACGGAGCAACGCTCGACGTCTCCGGTCTCGCCAACGTCGAGCTGGCCGTCTCCAACATCCTGTTGGCGATTCCGACGATCACCGCGAACGAACTCGCGGATTCCCCGCTGCTACGCAACAGCTTCCTGCTGGGAATGAGGAACGTCACGGTCGACAGCACGCTGTCGGGCACGAATGGCGATGGCTTGCAGTGGGTCGGCAGCCCGCTCCTGAATCTGAGCGGCGACGTCAGCTTGATGCCGAGGACGGTCGACCAGTTGATGATCAACGGCGGCACGATCGCGCTGTCGGGCAACGAGGTGATGACCGCCAACGGATCGCAGTTGAACCTGAACGGCGGCTACATCCACTATCTGGGCGGCATGGTCGACACCACGCGCCTGGTCGATGCCAATGGCGCGGTGGTGCCGATCGGCGAAGCGAGTCCATACGATACCTACGTCGGCGTGGCAGGGCAGTTCGTCGAAAATCACGCGCGTTGGGGCGTGAAAAAGACTTGGCTCAACCCGCTGATGACGGCCGGTGTCTACGAAGGGGATTTCATCGTCGGCGGCAAGGCGGGAACATTGAACGTCTTCGCCTCGACGGCGATGGTGCTCGATGGCGACGTGAGTGCTCAGGCGTTCGGCGGCTCGAAGCAAGTGCAGGGCAATGGCCAGCCGACGGGCGGTACGTTCGATCTCGGCGGCAGTACGTTTAACGGCCTGTCGATCGAAGGGATGACGCAGGGGCCGGACACCATCACGAGCGGCGCGGCCAATACGGTCATCCTGCAGGATCGCGCGCCGCAACTACGCTCGCTCGGCGCGGGTTTCGGCGCCACGACGCCGATCGACACGGCGGCGCTGTCGACGCTCTCGATGTCCGATCCGAACAACGTGCTCGCGAACACGGTCGTGCCGGTCCACACGCTCGACAACGGCGGCTTCGCGAACGTAAAAGTGACGACCGACGTCAGGGACACCGGCGGGATCCTCGTTACCGAGGGCACGCGGCTCGCGCTGCAGCCCGGCGGCTCCGTGACGTTCGCAAGTCCGGGCGCGCCGGTTACGGTACTGGGCAGCCTCGTGGTGCCGTCGGGCAGCATTTCGATTACCACGGGAGGCAACCGCGGTGCGTCCGGCGGCGGTGTCGTTGTCGGTCCGAGCGCCCTCCTCAGCGCGGCCGGGCAGTGGGTGAACAACGACGCGCAGGCAGCGCCGGGGACGACGCCGGCGGGCAGCCAGTACATCAACGGCGGCGGCATCACGCTTTCGGCGGCCGAGGCATCGACGAACAGCGGGAACGACATCTCCGGCTCGATCAACTTGCAGCCGGGCAGCGTGATCGACCTGTCGGGCGGCGGCGAGATGCTCTGGGGCGGCCAGTTGCTGATGCAGAACGGTGTCCCCGAAGGCAAGGGCGGCAGCCTCTCGCTCATCACCTACAGAACCAACTCGACGCACCCGTACGGCGAACAGCAAGGCGGTGTACTGCCGGGCACCCAGCCCCGGGCCGGCCAGATAACGATGGGCGGTACGATCCGTAGCGCCGGTTTCTCGGGCGGCGGCACGCTCACGCTGCAGACCACGGGCTTCCAGATTGGCGGCGACGTCGCTCAAACGCCGGCAGGCGATCTCTATCTGCCTGCCGGCTTTTTTTCGCAGCAGGGATTCGGCAGTTACGCGCTGAACGCGATGTACGACGTGAACGTGGCGCCAGGGGCGAGCATCGCGCTCACGCAGCGGAACTTGCTCCCCGGCACCGCGCTCCTGCAGACGCCGAGCGGCGCGTCGATCGCTCCGAACGGCGAAACGACGCTGGGCGTGCTCGATGCCTATCACCGCCAGGCCACGAATCTCACACTGACGGGCGGCGGCTTTCTGGGCTGGGTGGCTTCGGACGGCACGCGGCCGGCATACGCTGGCGCCGGCGGTGGCGTAACGGTGGGCGAGGGCGCCAGAATCGTCGGCGACGCGGGGGCAAGCATCGGGCTGGGCTCGCCCGCGCAGGTCACGGTGCTGGGCTCGATCATCGCGCCCGGCGGTTCCATCACATTGAGCGCGGATTCGGAGACGGGCAGCTTTGCATTGCCGGGGCAGGAAAACAACGGCGATGCGAACTTCGATACCGGCTTCACCTCTTCATCGAAGTCTGTATGGCTCGGCCCGAAGGCGGTACTGGATGTGTCCGGCGTTGCCCTGAGCAATCCCCTCGCATCGCCGGTTGGGATAGGTTCGAACACCTTCGTGCCGAACACCGGCAAGGTGCTGCCTGGCGGTTCGGTGACGATATCCGACGATTCGGGCTATATCGTTGCGCAGGCAGGGTCCCGTATCGACGTATCGGGCAAGTCGGCCGTTTTCGATGTAGGGCAGTCGTCCGGGCAGTTCGCGCCTACGGCGATCTGGAGCAATGCCGGTTCTATCACGTTGGGTGCGTCGAGCGGGCTTCTGTTCGACGGTACGTTGCGGGCGGCGGCCGGCGCTCCGCAGGCTGACGGCGGCACGCTGTACATCGTCCCCGAACAGGTGGCGGTGACGGGCGGGACACAGCCGAGCCCCGGCGCCCAGGCGCTGGTCTTCCAGCAGAGCGGCAGCACAGTGCCTGCCGGGCTGACGCCGGGCGCGAACATCACCGCGGCGCTCACCCGCCAGACAGGATCTTCGCCGACGGCCGGGGTGCTGACGTTTTCGATCGACCGCCTCACCGATTCCGGTATGTCGTCGCTCATGGTCGCCCCCCCCGGGGGCGGCCACGCAGCCGGCACGGCGCCGGTCGAATTTTCCGGCAACGTGAACCTGACGCTTCCCGGGCAGGTGGTGTTCGACACATCCCAGCTGGTGGCGCTCGACCGCGCGGACACCGTGTCGATCAAGGCGCCGTATGTCGCGCTGATCGGCCCGTCGCCCGCACAGAGTCCCGACACGTTTACGCCCGATGAGATCGTCTCCGGTAGCACGCTCGCAATCAATGCGTCGTTCATGGATCTGGAGAATCAACTTCAAGTCGACAATTTCGGGCAGGCCACGTTCCAGAGCAGCGGCGACATCCGCCTGAGTTCGACCAACGCGAGCCTCAAAGGGGGGAATGCCCTCGCACCGGGCCAGTTGTTCAGCGCGGGCAACATGGTGTTTCAGGCGGCGCATCTGTATCCGTCGACCGGGAGCACCTTCATTCTCGATGCGCGGGGGCCGGCCGATGCGAAGGGCAACCTCGCGCCGACCACGATCGCTTTCCTCGCCAACGGTTCGTCGGGCACGCCCCTCTCGGCTGGCGGCACCTTGCTCGTCGATGCGACCAACATCGTCCAGCAGGGCACGGTGCAAGCGCCGTCCGGTAGCTTGATCCTCGGCGTGGGCGACCCGACCGATGCCGCCACGAAGGCGCAGTTCAACAGCCTGCCGCTCGTCGCGACGGACAACGTGTCGTTCGGCGCCGGGAGCGTCACGTCCGTGTCCCTCGGTGGAGCGACCGTGCCTTATGGCACGACCGTGGACGGGGTGCAATGGCGGTTCAATCCGCTGCCGGGCAACGCCGCGCCGGACGTGACGGCGGCGCCGGCTAAGTACATCGGCGTCAACGGCGGCAAGATCGCGCTGAATCCCGGCGCGACGATCGACCTGTCGGGCGGCGGCAATCTGCAGGCCGAGGAATGGGTGGCCGGCACAGGCGGCACGCGCGACGTGCTCGTGCAATACGACACCAGCTATGCGAACTCGCCGACGGGCACGGCCGTGCCGACCAACGTCGGCGCGGCGAACCTCTACGCGATCCTCCCGGGCGCGCAGTCGGCCGTGGCGCCCTACGATCCGGTCTTCGCGCAAACGATTCAGCCAAGCGGATCCACCGTGGCCACGGCCGTCATGGGCGTCGGCCACGCCGGACTCGGCGACGCAGTGGGTGAATCCGTTTATCTGTCGGACGTCGCGAGCCTGCCGGCCGGCTATTACACACTGCTGCCCGCCAAATACGCGACGCTGCCCGGCGCGTATCGCATCTCGCTCTCGAGCACGAGCGGGAGCACGAGCGGGAGCGGCGCCGTCGCGGCGGGCAAAACGCAGGTGCTCGCGGACGGGACGATCGTCGCGCCGGGCTACATCGCCAACAGCGTGACCGGCTCCCGCAGCGCGACGCCGGTGTTGTTCGACATCCAGCCGGGCTCGGTCTGGCAGCGGTATTCCCAATACACGCTGTCGAGCGCCGGCACGTTCTTCACGTCGCTCGCCGCGAGCGCGGGCAATGCCACGCCGCCACTGCCCTCCGATGGGGGGCAGTTGGTGCTCGCGGCAAGCCGGAACCTCGGGCTCGGCGCGTCGCTCAAAACCGCGGCCGCCGATGGCGGTGCGCCGGCTGGAGTCGATATCGCCTCGCAGGCGATTCAGATCGTCGGTAGCGGGCAACAGGCGGGCGAAGCCGCGCTGCCCGGCTATCTCCAGATTTCCGCCAGCCAGCTCGACGCGCTCGATGCGGGCAGCCTGCTGATCGGCGGCAAGCGCGCGGCCACGACCGGCGGCCCGGCGATCACGCCGATCGCGGGTAGCGTGGTGGTCTCGAACGACGCCGCGTCGCCGCTCACCGGGCCGGAAGTCATGCTCGTTTCGACGAACGGCATCGTCGTGCAGGGGGGGAGCGCGATCGCCGCCCAGGGCGGCTATCCGGCCGCGAAGGATCTGCCGATCACGATCGTCGCCAATCCCGCGAGGGGCACGAGCGATGGCGCGCTGCTGCGTGTGTCGGACGGACAGTACGTGGAGGTGACGCGCGCCGGCACGGTGAAGGGCACCGGATCGCTGACGGTCGGCGCGGGCGCGTCGCTGTCCGGCGGCGCGGCGCTCACGCTCGATTCGTCGGGGAAACTCGTCGTCAACCCGGCAGCCAGCCTCTCCGGCAACACGATCGCGGCGCAAGGTTCGGCCATCACGTTCACGGACAACACGAGCGCCAGCGCGGCCCAACTGCCCGGCTTCGTGGTCGGGCCGGCATTGGTCGCGCAGTTCGCCAAGGCGCAACGCGCGATTCTGCGCAGCACCGACGCGATCAATTTCGACGGCGCGACGAACCTCACTTTCGGCAACACGGTTGAATTGAGCGCGGGTGTGTTCGACGGCAACGGGGGGGCGGCGACCATCAATGCCCCCTATGTGACGCTCGAAAACACGCTGGGCGCGGCGTCGCCCACCGCCACGGCGGGTGCCGGCACGCTGACGGTCAACGCCACGCGCGTGGATTTCGGCAACGGCAACGCGAGCGTATCCGGCTTCGGGAACGCCGTCGTGAATGCAACGGGCGGCATCGTTTCGGAAGGCGGCGGCAAGTTCGACTTCGGCGCGACGCCGGTCACGCTCAACGCGCCGGTGTTTCTTGCCGACACGGGCGGCAACGCGACAGTCAAGACGACGGGCGCGCTGCAACTTCACGGCGCCGCCGGCACCGCGCTTGCGCTCTCGCCGCTCGGCGGTGCCATGACGTTCACGGCCGGCTCGATCGACGTGAACGGTGCGATGTTGAGCGCGCCGGCCGGCAACGTGAGCCTCGAAGCGACGAGCGGCGACCTGACGATCCATAACGGCTCGACGATCAGCGCGGCCGGCGTCGGTAAGCAGTTCTTCGACGTGACGGAGTACGCACCAGGCGGTGCGATCAAGGTCACGTCGGACAGCGGTTCCGTCACGCTGGCGGCGGATTCGACGCTGGACTTCTCGGGCGCTTCCCTGGGCGGCGCGGCGGGCAGCCTGTCCATTGCCGCGCCGACGGGCGTCGCGAATCTGTTCGGCACGCTCAAAGGCGCCGCTGCAAGTGGCTACGCAGGCGGCTCGTTCTCGCTCGTCAACGGCGGCGCGGTCGACCTTGATAGCCTTGCGCGCGAACTCGCCTCGAGCGGCGTGAATTCTCAGGTCATCGTAGAGGCCGGTGCGGGTAACCTCACGCTGTCCGCAGGCAATACGCTGACGGGGAACCTGGTGTCGCTGACGGCCGATGGCGGTTCCGGCAAGCAGGTCGACACGGCCGACGGCAATGTCCTGATGCTCGGGACGATCGATGCGTCGGGCGCGGCGGGCGGCACCATCCGGCTTTATGGCAAGAGCAGCGTCGATATCGAAGGCACGCTCAGTGCCATTGCCACCACGGATGGCGGCAAGACATTGAATCCGAATCAACGAGGCGGGACCGTCAGCATCGGCACGAGCGCGGTGTTCGATCCGTCGTTTGTCGATCCGTTGTCGGGCACCGCCTACAACAGCGCCTACGGCTACGAGAGCATCTCGGCCGCCACGACGAATTCATTGCGCGCGACTGACGGCGGAAAGTATCTTTCCACCGGTGCCATCACGATCGGTCGGCAGGCGGACATCGACGTGAGGGGCGGAACCGCGGGCGGTCTGTCGGGCGGCACGGTCAGCCTGCGTGCGCCGCTGCTCAGCGACGGCAGCGTTCCCATCCTCATCTCGAGCGGTGCGCAGATCAAGGGCTCGCGCGCGACGTCGGTGCAGCCGTACGCGGTCTGGAGCACGGACGACCGGAGCACGAACCCGGCGCAACACTTCGACGGCATCGTCGATCCGGCCGGCTGGTACGACAGCAGCGGCAACCTCGTGGCCGGCGCCTTCAAGAGCGAGGACGGCAAGACGACGATCACCTATACGCCCGCGAACGGCAGCCTGCCTGCGAGCCTGTCGAACGATCCGGGCGCATCGGCCGGTCGGGTGGCCGCGGATCTGGCTTCCGATCTCGAGAACGACTACTTCACGCCGGCCGCGGGCAGCGCCAACGCGAATCACCAGACGTTCTACGGCTACGTCGGCGGGAATTCCCGCAACGGCGCGGGCACGCTGATGAAGTTCGTCGAAAACGGCCTGCAGAGCGTGGCGAATCAGTTCGCGGGCACGACCCTCGACCATTTTGCCGTCGTGCCGTCGATCGACCTCGTCAACCCGGATCCGCACATCAACGACGGCAATATCTCGGTCCTGACGAACTGGAATTTGGGCGCGGGGACGTCGCAAGACAACCTGGCATACCGTTTCAACGGACAGGCGCCCGTCATCACGTTCCGTGCGGAAAACAACGTGCGGGTGAAGGCGAGCCTGACGGACGGGTTCTTCCAGATTGCCAATCCCACGGCGTCGCTCCAGAAGATAACGTTGCAGGCGCCGCCCCCGGCGCAGTATCGGGACGTCTATCGCGAGTTTTACTACAACCCGTATTGGCCGTATCACTATCAAGGGTTTGACGTCGGTCCGAAATATAAGTCGCCAAAGTACGGTTTCTGGGTGACCGACAAGAACGCATGGGGTGGCTTTATCGCGCCCTTTGCGGCGCAGCGTAGTCTCCAAAGTAGCGGTAGCGACGACATCGCTCAGTACTACGCGCTTTATCAGGAGTATTTTTCGTACCTGGCGCCGGGCGGAGACGGGTTTTTGGTCGTTGTTGGAGACGGTCAGGTACACGGGTGGTTCAATGTCCCTGTCGTCTTGGGACAGCCGGTATTCACGCAGCCCGTGCCGAACATCAAGGCGGAAAGCAAGTCGCCCGGCGCCTGGCAAGCCTATTTTCAGAGCTACGAGCTTTACCTCAGTGCTTTGACTGCCTGGTCGCAGGCTAACAGCAATCCAACGATGAACGTAGCCCCCCTGTTGCCGCCTCCGGCGGTGGCCACGAATCCGATCGTGCCGGGGACCGTCGTGACCGTTGGCGCGGTGCCCACCGATAACAGCCCGTCACCCGTCGCCACTGCGTCGAATCCCCTGCCGCTGCAGGTGTCGTCATTGATGGCGGCAGGCAACAGTTCGACGTTCAACCTCGTTGCGGGTGCGAAGATGTCATCGGCCGATCCGTTCGGCGTGCTAGCGCGGGCGAAATACGCGGATGCGGCGTCCGGGAGCGGCGAGCAGGGAAGCGTGGAGGTGAGCGGAAACTTCGCTTACAACGATGCGAACAATCCGAACACGACCTATGCGAATGCCGAGACCATCGTCGCCCCGACAACGATCCGGACCGGATCGGGCTCGATCCACATCGCTGCCGCGAATAACGTCTGGCTTTACGACCCGAACGAGACCGACCTCGTCAAGTCGGCGGCGCCTCTGCTGCAAAGCACGGTGGGTGCGATCTACACGGCGGGTGTGGCGAGTACGGATGTCGGCGCGACGGCGAGCATAACGCTGGGCAGTCAGCAGAGCGGGACACCGGATATTCTCGTTTCGCCGACGGTCAATCCCCAAGGCGCGGGCGACATCGTGATGACCGCGCAAAACAACGTGACAGGCCTCGAGAATCCCATCGACGGCAACGGCGCGGTCACGGGCAACAAAGGCGGCAATCTGCTGCAGTACTGGACGCCGTGGCTCAACGCGGGCACGGTCGCGGACAGCGCGGGCAAAATCACGCGCACGTCGATCGACTTTGGAGGGTTCGACCAGGGCGTGATGAGCGTAGGCGGGAACGTGTCGGTCGCGGCGGGCGGCAACGTTACGGCACTGTCCGTGTCGTTGCCGACATCGTGGTATACGCCGGCGCCGGCGGCCGGCAGCGGCACGACGGTGGTCGGCGGCGGCAATCTCACCGTCTCCGCGGGCGCGGACATCCAGAGCGGCCAGTATTTCGTCGCGCAGGGCAGCGGCACGCTGAAGGCGGGCGGAAGCATCACCACGGATGGCATGAACTACACTGGGACCATCGTCAACAACCTTAGCAACCCGGGCTCCAATCCGCTCGCGTCGATCGGCACCGTGCCGGTCATGCTGGCGACGATCGATGGACAGTTCGGCCTCTTCGCGCCCCGAGGGGTGACCATCGGACGGGTTTTCGGTCCGACCTATTTCCAGATCGGCGGCCAGAACACTTCCGCTTCGAGCCTCACTGCGGTCGCGACCAACGGCGACGTGAGCCTGATCGGCTCCTTGCTCCCCCCCTTCGGTCTCCCCTCCGGGCTCCCCGGCATAGGCAGCCTCTCGACCTCGATGCCGGCCAGCCTCGATTTGCTTGCGCTCTCCGGCGGCATCGCAGTGCAGTACGGGGGCGCGCTCGCGAGTTCACCGTTCGCTGACCTGAGCCTGATTGCCAGCCAGTCGATCTTTCTTTCCGGCGACGCTTCGCTCGCGATGGGTTCCGTTGCGCCGTCTTCGATCAACAAGACCAACCCGGTTCGTATCTATAGTTTGAATGGCTCGATCGTGAATGGGATGTTGGAGACAACCGGTGCAAACGCGGGTCTCTATGACAAACTGCTGGGCATCAACGTCGGCAAGCCCGCTTTCGTCGAGGCGGCACAGAACATCGTGAACCTCGTGTTCGACGGGCAGAATCTGAGTCAGGACGACTTCACGCGGATCGTGGCCGGCCTGGACATCTACGACACGCCGTTCGCACCTAATTCAACCGACATCAGTCCACACATGATTCTGGGTGGGCCCGGTTATTTCGACATCGAAGCCGGCAGGAACATTGGACCGCTAACGACTCCCGCCCAGGTTTTTGCCGCGAATACCAGAGCCTTGACGTTAAACGGCATCGATGCGATAGGCAACGCCAGCAATCCGGCATTGCCGCACGAAAGCGCCAATGTGGAAGTCCTGTTCGGCATTGGGCCCGGCATGAACGACTCGGGTTTCATCGTGAGTTATATCGATCCGTCGAGTACGCCGGCGGGCATTCCGAGCGTGACGCCCGCGCTCGTTTCGTTCGTGGAGCAGTACAACGCCGGGCATGGCTACGATACGGGTCTCGCGGCGGATAAGCACGCTCTCGAAACGCTGACGCCCGCGCAGGCATGGCAGCAATTCCAGGCGCTGCCGGCGTTCGTGCAGCGGTACTTCGTCCAGCAGACGTTCTTCGGCGTCCTTACCGATGTCGGCAAGGACTATAACGACGGCTCGAGTCCCTATCACGGCCAGTACGCGCGCGGCTATCAGGCGATCAACACGCTATTTCCGGCGTCGCTCGGCTATACGGCCAACGCGCTCGGTGGAGGGGTGAGCGGCGCGAACCAGCTGGTTCAGACCGGGAACCTGGACATCCGCAGCACGACGATCCAGACCCAGCAGGGCGGCAATGTGTCGATCCTCGGGCCCGGAGGCGAAGCGCTCGTCGGGGCGTCGTCGGCACCGCCTGAGATCACCTCCGGTAACGCGGTCATTGTCGGCCCAGGGCAACAGGGCATCCTGACGCTGGAGAAGGGCGATATCAAGATCTTTACGGATCAGAGCCTGTTGCTTGCGCAAAGCCGCGTGTTTACCGAGCAGGGCGGCAACATGACGATCTGGAGTTCGAATGGCGACATCGACGCGGGCAAGGGAGCGACCTCATCGGCCGATATACCGCCGCCGCGCTACGTCTGCGACGTCAATCACTTCTGTACCGTCGATGCGCGCGGCGAGGTCACGGGCGCCGGGATCGCCACGCTCCAGTCGATTCCGGGCGCGCCGACGGGCGACGTCAACCTGCTTGCGCCACGCGGGACCGTCGATGCGGGTGCCGCCGGCATTCGCGTTTCGGGGAATCTGAACGTGGCGGCGCTGCAGGTGCTCAATGCCGCGAATATTCAGGTGCAAGGCAAGTCCACCGGCGTGCCGGTCGCTACCGCCGTGGACACCGGCGCGCTGAGCGCGGCGAGCGCGGCCACTTCCGCGGTCACCCAGGTCGCGCAGACGCTCGCGCGCAACACCGCGGCGCCGTCCGGTAGCCGGCAGTGGCAAGTGACGGTCGAGGTCTTGGGTTTCGGCGAGACGGGCGCGAATTGATGAAGGGATGATGAAGGAAGTGCGTTGCCGCGCGCGCCATCGACAATCATAAACGGCTAAAACGCGTTACGGCGGCACGTAGGCCAACCGCAACGCGTTGCGAGAACTGCGTTTTCAGGCTTCTTTCAACGACCAGCCAGCATTAACGGCCGACATACGGCCGGCAGGATCCCAGCGTCTTACCGGTGGCGATATTCAACCTGTACCCGCTGTTGTTGGTCAGGAAGTCGTTGCTGATCGCGGTCTCGTAGGCGGCCGGAACAGTGGCGAAGCCGTTGTTGTGCAGGATCTTCGCGTAGTTGGCGTTCTGGTAGTGGGCCGTGAGGAAGTTCAGGACCGTCGACTTCACGTTCGCGTTAGCGTAGCACTGGCTCAGGAGAATTTGGCTCGTGCCCGAAATGGGGTAGCCAGTCGTCGGGTTGGCCGAGTTGGGCACCCACTGCGTCGGATCGGCTGCCGCCGTGCGCGTCGACGGAACCGGCGTCGTGCTCGCGCCCACCGCGTGCGTGGCTTCCGTGTACGTCGGGGCGACGTCAACGTTCAGCCTAGCGTTACGCAGGCTGGCGACCGATAGGTTGGCCGAAGACGACGAGCTCGACGGCGCGAGGAACCTGTTCGTCCAATCCGGGCTCAGGTAGCCGATGACCGACGGAGCGCTAGCCGAAGTGCTGGTCGCCGCTACGAGCGCCGACTTGATGCCGCCGCTGCCGCTGTAGCCGGTGAAGCTCGCCGGCGGCGTGTTGTTCGGGAACGAAGCGGTGAACGCCTGCGAGTCGGCGAACGTCACGGTCGTACCGTCCGCACGGACCGTCGAGCCGGGGATCGTCGGGCAGACAGTGGATAGATGGCGCATCAGCAGTTCAGTCGTGCCGCTCTTGTCCGAACGGTAGGCGACGTCGATCGCCTTGTTGAGCGTGTACACCGCGCCGGTGTCAGGATTCGTGACCTGGTGCCAGTTCGTGAGCTTGCCCGAGAAGATGCCGCACAGGTCGGCGTCGTTCAGCGCAAGGCTGTGCGTCTGACCCGGGGTCGTTTGCGGACCGTTGAGCGTATCCGTCGACGACGTCGGGCCGTTCACGTACGGAATCGTGATGGGCGTGACGATGTACGGAATCTGAATCAGCGGGCCGTCGGCCGCCCTGTCAAGGCTGTTGTAGGACGAGAGATACGTCGACGCAATGGCCGCATCGCTGTTCGCGAAGTCGACCGGGCCCCTCGCGGTCGAGCTGAACACGGACGCGTCGTCTTTCAGAAACGCCGTTTGGCCCGTGCCCGAGCTCGTGATGTAGTACGTCAGCGAATCCGGATTCGCGCCGAAGAGGGCGATTTCCGAATTAATCGACGGACCGACGAGCGATGAACCGCCGCCCGTGATCGCGGCAGCCATCGCCGGAATGGCCGAGCCGAGTGCCGACACCGCGAGAGCGACGGCCAAGCAGGTCTTGCGCTTGCTGAATTTCATGACGGATCCTTCGAAGAGGGAAGTGAGCAGAAAAGAGCAACCGGTAAACGTCGTTTGAAGTGGGCGAGCTGCGAGGGCCAATATAAGATTCGATGCGCTAACCATCGGTTAAGCTTTTCGGAATTATTCGAGTCGTTTTGGTTTCCGATGTTACGTACAATTTTTTGACCGGTCCCAGGGCGGATCGGATGGCGCTGTCGCGTTATGGAGCGATCTCATTCAATGCACCGCGGATCAAATGATCCGTAGCTTTGGACATCTGCTTTTCATGGCGCGGGCGTTATTTTTTTCCGTGGCGGAATGGGAATGACGGGTCCTTCGTCCAGGTCCTCGAGCCTGAACCGGCGGAACGCCGTGAGGTCGGCGAACGCCTTCACGTCGGCTTCCGGCACGACCACGTTCTCCCGGTTGAGGAACGTATCGCTCATCGGCACTTCCCGCCAGTCGAGCAACTGGTTCGCGTTGGGGAACATGACTTGATGCGAAGGCCGGTAATGCAACCGGAAAAAACGCGGCGGCGGGCGGTCCGTGCGGTGCAGGTCGTTCACGCCCAATACCGACGCATCGAATAGAAAGCGCAGCCATGGCGAGTGGCTGGCGCCGGGCGTGCCGGCCATGAACGACGCAAGCGCCAGGAATATGTACAGCACATTGGCTTCGGTGAGCGTGCGGCACGACCAGATATGCAGCACGTTGGCATGTTCGAGAGTGGCCACGAAACGGCTGACGGTGTAGGCCGGCACATAGCGCCGGATTTCAGCGAGATACAGGACCCAGCGCGCCATGAAGCGATCCCGCCGCTCGTGTTCGAACCGTGGGTCGTAGCGATCGGCTATCGCGAACGCCGGACTCGCAAAGTCGAGGTTGACGAGCGGGCAGCTCGCGTGTTCCCCCTCTACGTGCAGCAAGGTCGGTGTGCGGTTCCTGTCATGCATGCGCGACAGATGAACGGCCGTCCGGCAGAGCGGGCAGACAAGCGCGGGCGCATCCACGCCGAGCTCGGGCGGGAATCTGGCGAGATAGCGTTCGAGTGTGATTTCTTCATCGTCCGACAGCAGGATGGCGCGATCGAGGTGCGGCTTTCCTTTCATTACGGTCGTCTTGTCGCTGGCGAGTGATAAAGCCTATTTCGATTTGTGGTCGATATCATGAAAAGTGGTACGTACAACGGAAGGAAGAACGGCATATTCAATCCATTTGTATGGCGATATAGGGAGATATTTTGAGGGTGTCGATTTGTTTTGTATCGCCGTCGATCCCGGTCAATCGCGAATGGTACGTACCATCTGTCACACGTTATGAGGATTGCAACGCTTAATCTTCGTGGCGTCGGCTGTGCATCGTCGACGATGAACAGGGTGGCATTGACGGGCGAAATCGACGTGTTCAGCTTCGGGGCGGACGGCAAGACGGGGGGCGACAGCAATGATGCGGACATCGGGTCGTGGCAGGAGCCGCGCGCGCGGGTTCACGCTGATCGAGATGCTGGTGGTGATGTTGATCATCGGGATCGTTACGACCGTGGTGGCGCTGGTGCCCGGCCGGAACCCGCGCTCGGATCTGCGGGAGGAGGCGCAGCGGCTCGCGGCGCTGCTGGAGTCGGCTTCTGACGAGGCGCAGGTGCGATCGATTCCGATCGCGTGGGAACCCGTCGACGGGGGGTACGAGTTTGCCGAATCGATGAGCAGCGGCGGATGGCACGTGCTCGACGACGATCCGCTCAAACCGTATCGCTGGCGCGCAGGCGTCACCAGGGTGGCCATTCACTACACCGGCAGCTCGCTGGCCATCCAGCGTCTTGTGTTCGGAGACGAAAGCATGGACGCGCCGGTCACGATCGTGTTGAGCGTCGGCGACAGGCACCTGAACGTCGTCGGCAACGGCATCGGCAATTTCGAGGTAAGGCAGCCATGATCAGTCTCGTTGCGCTGCTTCCGCCCTTCGGCCGGCTGGCGGCCGATCCTGGCTGACCCGATCTATCCTGTGCTCGCGTGGCAGGTGGCGTTGGCTTGCGCCCACTTCCTCAACGCCATCCGTACCTGTGGATCGAACGAGGTTGAATAAAGGACGATCTTCCGGGCAGGCAGCTCTGGCAGTCCCATCCGGGGACCGACATCCACGGTCCCCTCGGGCGCCGCCCGCCGCGCCAGCGGCGCGATCGCAAGCCCGGCCTGCGCGGCAGCCGCCAGCGTCCAGGCACCCACACCGACGAATACTTCTTGCCAAGGAATACGGGCGCCAGCAAGCGCATCGACGGCCATCGCCCGGACCCGGGAAGGGTGTGCCTGGAGCGCCAGCGGAATGACCGCATCGGGCGGCAGCGACCACTCGGGCACCGCCATCCATCCGAACTTCTCGTGGACGATGACCTCGCCGTCGTGCCGAACGTCTTCGTGGGACAACACGATGGCCGCATCGATCTTGCCTTCGTCGAACTGCGCCTGCGCGTCCCGGGAGCTGGTCACACGAACCTCGACCGACAGTCGGGGATTCGCTTCGCGCAAAAGCCGCAACAGGGCCGGCAGGTTGTCGCCGACGAGATGATGGCTGATGCCCAGTTTCAATCTGATGCGATTGCCGGAAAGCGAGGTAAGGGCGTCATCATGCGCGGCAAGCAGCGCGCGCGCCGATGGTAGGAACGCTTCGCCTTTCGACGAAAGCCGCACCTTGCGCGGTGTGCGTTCGATCAGTTGCTGCCCAAGACGCTCCTCGAGCCGCTTCAGTTTGATGCTGATCACCGACTGGTTCGTATTCAACAATTCGGCCGCACGGGTAAAGCTATGGAGATCCGCTACGAGCACAAAGGCTTGTATGGCTTCGATGTCTAGGGCTTTCATGATGATCTATTCCGTTTTTATATCACTGAAATCGCAAACATCCCGTTTAAACGCGGCGCGAACTGTGACAACCTTTCGGTCATGAATGCAGCGTCGCGGTCGTTGCCCGGCAATGGGCGAGAGGGTGGTATCGGCTCGCCGCGCAATGGCCGGTCCAACGGGCCAAGTATGACTGGCGACCGGTATTTTTTTGTGAATCGGCGGTGACAGGCCTTCTGGCTGGCGCGCGAGGGGTGCGGTGGGCGGCAACGCGGGCCAGAGGGTCGATCGCCATTCTTGGACGGCGAGAGAATATAGAAATGGCGGAATTGTAGGTACTTTTGCCTTGAATATATTTAATGGCGGTTTTATGGATGAACTAAGATCGCCAACTCGGAGCGAATCGGGCGGCTGATTTCGTTTGCCGATAATCCGTTTCTTCGATCCGCAATTAAATGGCCGGGTCCGACAAGCTGAACTGACAAATACGGCGAGGTGCCCCGGGACTTCATGTTGGGCCCTGCGTAATGCGTGGGGTTGAGGAGGGGGCAACGGTGAATCTTCTTTTCTGGCAGCACGTGAAATCGGTGGTGACGAGGGAATTCAGCCGCAATCCGTCCAGCACGTTGCGCGACGCTCAAGACGGTCCGGTCGTGATCACGAAATATGGTCAGCCGATCGCCTGCCTTGCATCGATCGACTACTGGGACAGCCTGCTCAAGCAGGCGAGGGACGGGGCGATCAACGACGAGGAAGTTGCTTCGGTTGCGGTCGAGCGTTTGTCGCCCCGCCCGCTCCCCGGCGAACCGCGCGCATGCGAGTGACGCGCATCGGTCAGGCCTCTCCCGCGCCCATGCGGTGTACCCACAACACGCGCGTGGTCGCGGAATCGCCGAGGCCGAAGCGGCCGATCAGCGTGTCCAGCCGGATGTCGATTCGCGCCGAGTGAATCCGGCAGCGCACGATGAAATAGCTGCTGTTGACGGAGACCATCGCGTCCGCAGCAAGCGCGGTGTCCCCGTCAGAGCGCGGCGCGAGAACCAGCGCAATGTCTCCGGTGTTGACGAAGTACGCGCTCTGCCTGCGTTCGGTCAGCGTATGCGCCTGTGCCACCGAGAGGCCTGGAATCGCGGCGGCCAGCACGAACTCCGATGCCGTGTTGGCGTTCACATAGGTGTAGTCGGGCAGAAGGGCGAGGTAGGGCCGCAGCCTGGTGATCTTACCGGCATCGTAACCCGCGATCCGGCCGAGATCCGCGACCGACACCAGTTGCATTGGCCAGTCGCCGATGCCTGGATGATCACTCATCGAGCGCAGCATGTAGAGGGCCGTGTTGTTCGCCAGCTCCGGGCTCAACGAGAGTTCCTTCAGCAAGTCGCGGTATGCGCGCAGACCGCTCGCATCCACCTGCCACGGTTGCCCCGGACCGGGCCGGGAGATAAGGTCGGCGAGGTTGAAGCTGGCCTGGGCGTCGACGATTTGTCCAGACAGGCTCGCGCGGCTCAGTTCCCCGTTGACCTGCTGCGTGCCTTCGGGCAGCAGGTCCGACAGTCTCACGTCGCGGACGGGAATGGACCATATCTGTCCGACGTATGAAACGTTCGACTGCGCGCTTTGCTCGCGCAACGTCGCGCGTGCCCATTGCACCGCGGCTCTTTCAAGCCACAGCGTCTGAAGCGCGAGGCGCTGATTCTCAATGTCGCGCAACGCGACGAGTTCGCGCCAGACAATGCTCACCGCGAGCGAAGCGGCCAGCGCGACGACCAGCAATGCGGTAACGACGGCTATGCCTCGCTGGCGGTTCCCGCCGGCCGGTTTGCGCCCATAGGCGGCGCGTTGCCGACAGCGCGGAGGATAGCGCATGGACATCTCCAGTAGCGGGTTCGACAACGGGCGCGTGTCATAGCGTGCACGATCGTATCGCTAACATGTTTCGTCGTCTTGACGAATGGTGCGTACGTGGATGGTACGTAACATTGGACTTAAAACTGACGGCAACCGTCCCTATACTCCACAACCAATCCGCACGAGCGGGTCCCGCAATCGAGAGGGGATCCGTGGCCTCTGCTATGAGGTTGACGTATTGGTTAGTACCCCTAAATGTATGCGAGTCGAAAAATGATGCCCGCGCGGAATAGAAAAACGGCGTGCAGTTCGTGTGATCGATGCGAAAAAGGGGAGCGGCGTAATGGCGCCACGGGTTTACCGGGAGAAGGCGGGCGAGTGGCGGCGGTACGGCATGGCCGGCGCATTGCTGGCCGGCGGCATGGCGCTGGTGTCGTCCGCTCACGCGCAGCAAGCGGTGACCCAGGGCGCGGCGACAGCCGCCGGGGCGCCGTCGTCGCCTGCTGCACCCCAGACGTTCGATATAAGCGAATTCATCGTACGGGGCAATACCACGCTGCCGAGCCTCGACATCGAGAAGGCCGTGTACCCGTTCGAAGGACCGGGGCGCACGCTGAAAGATGTGCAGGCCGCGCGCGACGCGCTGCAGAAGGTCTATCAGGACAGGGGCTATCAATCCGTCGTGGTCGAACTGCCCCGGCAGCACGTCACCAACGGCGTGATCGTGCTGCAAGTAGCGGAGGCGAAGGTCGGCCGCGTGCGAGTCGACGGCGAGAAATATACGTCGCCGCGGGCGATTCGCGACGCCGTTCCGGCACTCGCCGAAGGTTCGGTGCCCGACTTCAATGCGGCGCAGCAGCAACTGACCGACCTGAACCGCTCGGCGGACCGCCAGGTGGTGCCGGTGCTCAAGCCGGGCACGCTGCCGCAGACGCTCGACGTGGAGCTGAAAGTGGACGACCGCAGTGCGTGGCACGGCAGTCTCGAAGTCAACAACGACTACAGCCCCGATACGTCGATGCTGCGCACCGTGGCGTCGCTGAGTTATTCCAACCTATGGCAGCTCGGCCACGTCATATCAGGCAGCTACCTGCTTGCGCCACAGCATCCGCAGGACGCGAAGGTGTATTCGTTCTCATACCTTGCGCCGCTGCAGGGAACGCACTGGAGCCTGCAAGCCACAGTCTTTCATTCGGACAGCAACGTGGCGTCGGGCGCGTCCACCACGGTGCTCGGCAGGGGCACGTCGTTCGGCCTCAGCGCAATCTACGCATTGCCGTCCAGCGATACGTATGTTCAGACGGTCAGCGTCGAGATCGATCACAAGCACTTCAGTGAAGACGACATGATCGCCGGCCAGCTATCGCAGGCGCCGCTGACCTATCTGCCCGTAACGTTTGCGTACAACGGCCAGCTCACCCGCAAGAACTCGCGGACGTCCTTCACGGCCTCGGTGACGACGAATATTCGCGGAGTCGGGAGCGACGCCGGCGCGTGGGACAACAAGCGCTACAACGCGACGCCGGATTTCGTCTACGGGCGCTTCGACGTGAACCACACGCAGGATCTACCGCGCGACGTGCAATTGAACGGCCATGTGTCCGCCCAGTTCGCGAATTCGCCGCTCGTGTCGAGCGAGCAGTTCGCGGCGGGCGGCATCAATTCCGTGCGCGGCTACCTGGAAGCCGAGAACACAGCCGACAGCGGCGTGGTGGGCTCCCTGGAACTACGTTCGCCGTCGATTGCGAAGTACCTCGGCAGCTGGACGAACGAATGGCGCTTTCACACTTTCGTGGACGCGGCGCACTTGTGGCTGCTGAGCCCGCTGCCCGAGCAGACCTCGTCGTTCAACCTCGTGAGCGCGGGGGTGGGCACTCGCGTCCAGTTGCTCAAGTACGCGAGCGCCGACCTGGAGATGGCCTTCCCGTTTCACCAGGGGCCTTTCACGAAGGCGTATCACCCGCGGTTCGAGTTCTATGTACGCGCGAGTTTCTAACACGGTTTCTTGACATATAGGCCGGTGGACGAACGGTTGCCGCTACCTCGGGAGAGTGGATCGTGAAGCGAGCATTACTTCTTTTATTCGTGGCCCTCGCCTGGTTGCCGGGCGTGGCCAATGCCTGGTGGCAGGACGATTGGTCGTACCGGAAATCGATCACGATCGACACCAGCCCGAAGGGCGCGAATCTGACGGACGACTCCGGCCGCGTGCCGCTGCTGATTCGTCTGCATTCGGGCAATTTCCAGTTCGACGGCCTCCAGGACAGCGGAGCGGACATCCGCTTCGTGTCCGCTGACGACAAAACCCCGTTGAACTACCACGTCGAACAGTACGATCCGGTGCTCGGCGTCGCGCTGGTCTGGGTAGATATTCCGAAGTTCCCGGTGGGCGCCGCCGAATCCATCTGGATGTACTACGGCAACAAGAAGGCGCCGGATAGCAGCAAGCCCGCCGCGACGTTCGATCCGAACTATACGGCGGTGTTCCACTTCAACGATGCGAGCGGCACGCCGGCGAAGGACGCCACGGCCTACGCGAACAACGCGCAGAACACGTCGGTCCGGGTCGTCGAGGACGGGATCATTGGAAAGGCCGCGCAGTTCAACGGCACGCCGTTGACGCTGGCCGCAAGCCCGTCGCTGGCTATTGCCGCGGGCGGCCCGTTCACGTTCAGCAGTTGGGTGAAGCCCGCGACGCTCGCGCCGCAAACGCTGCTGTACAGCCGTCAGGATGGTGCGAACGCGTTGCTGATTGGTCTGGACAACGGCGTGCCGTTCGTCGAAGTCGCATCCGGTAGCACGGCGCCGGTCCGCACGCGGGCAGGCCAGGCGGTGGCGGCGGGACAGTGGACCGACATCGCGGTCACGGCGGATGGGCACAAAGTCACGCTCTATGTGGGCGGCAAGCAGGTTGCGCAGGCCGCGGCGGCACTACCGGCGCTCAATACGCCGACGACGATAGGCGGCGAGCTCGCCAATGCCGCTAACGTTGCCGGCGCCGCCCACGCATCGGCGGCCTTCGCCCCCTACTCCGGCGAGATGGACGAGCTGCGGCTGTCGAAGGTGGCCCGCACACCGGCGCTGATCGCACTCGACGCGCTGAACGAAGGCGCTGAGTCGAAGCTGGTGGGCTACGGCGCTGACGAGAAGCAGTCGGGATTCGGCTTCGGCTACTTCGGCGTGATCGTTCATTCGGTGACCGTCGACGCCTGGGTCGTCATCGCGATCCTGCTGGCAATGGCCGCGATCTCGTGGGTCGTGATGTACGCGAAGGCGCGCTACGTCAACCGGGTCGAGAGGGCCAACGGCTTCTTCCTGATGCGGTTCCGTGAAGCGGCCGGCCGTCGGCTCGTCGGTCTTGAATCGGTCGACGTGCGGTCGGAGGAGGGCCGTCGTCTCATGCCGTCGTCGCTGTATCGCCTCTACAAGGCGGGCGTCGATGAAATCCACCACCGCGTCGACGAAGAGGGCCACAGCGTGATCACGGCGGCATCGATCGAGGCGATCCGCGCGACGATGGATGCGACGCTCGTGCGTGAGAACCAGCAGCTGTCGCAATCGATGGTACTCCTCACGATTGCGATCTCGGGTGGGCCGTTCCTCGGGCTGCTCGGTACGGTGGTCGGGGTCATGATCACGTTCGCGGCGATCGCAGCCGCCGGTGACGTGAACGTCAACGCCATTGCTCCGGGCATTGCAGCGGCGCTGCTCGCCACCGCCACGGGTCTGTTCGTCGCGATTCCGGCGCTGTTCGGCTACAACTACTTGCTCATCCGCAACCGGAACGTGACGGCGAACATGCAGGTGTTCGTCGACGAGTTCGTCACACGTCTGGCTGAAGCGCACGCCAGCCCGGACCACGCGGTCGCCACGGCGTAAGGAGTTCCCGCCATGCGCGTTCAGGACGAAGACAAGCCGTACGACGACATCAACATTACGCCGATGCTGGACCTGGCGTATGTGCTGCTGATCATATTCATCATCATGACGACGGCTTCGGTGCAGGGGATCAAGGTCGATCTGCCGAAGGCGAGCTCCTCGATGAGCCTGGCCAAGCCGCAGACGAAAGCAATCACGGTGTCGAGCTCCGGTCAGATCTATCTCGACGCGTATCCGGTGTCGATGGAGGAACTGGAGAACCGACTGCGCACGGCGAAGGCAACGAATCCCGATTTTCCGATCGTGCTCAAGGGCGATTCCACGGTTCAGTACCAGCGCGTGATGAATGTCCTCGATCTGTTGCGTCGGCTCGATCTGTCACAGGTCGGCCTCGTGACCGGCAAGCCCGCGCAGGGAGGGACAGGCAATTGACGTCATGGAAATGATCTCCCGGAACGGCTACGGCGGCGATCCCGATCGCGGATGGCGCCGCTGGGTCCGGCGCGCGATTCTTCTGCTGCTGCTCGCGGGGGCGGCCTGGCTGCTGTGGCGGTTTGCGGCGGACCGTGCCGGCGTGAAGCGAGCGCAGGCGCCGCAGGTCACGACCGTGATCCCGGTTCCACCGCCGCCTCCACCGCCGCCGCCGCAGGTCAAGCCGCCGCCGAAGACCCAGCCGACCGTGCAGACGCCGGTCACGCGTCCGACGCCCGTGCCGAAGCCGTCGGAGACGCCGAAGCCGTCCGACAACCAGCCGAAGCAGATGACGATGAACGCGCCGGCCCAGGCAGGTAGCGATAACTTCAACATCGGCGTCGGCGACGGAGGCGGGATGGCGGGCAGCGGAGGCGGCGGACGGTTCGGCAACTCGACCTACCGGCAGTACCTCGCGTTTCTGCTGCAGCGAACCGTCGAGCACGACAGGCAAGTGCAGGAAGCGGGGGGCGGTGCGCGCTTCGCTGTCGAACTGAATCTTTGGCTGGAGCCCGACGGACGCGTGACGCGGGTCACCGTCGGGAAGTCGACGGGCGAACCGAAACTCGACGACGCGTTGGTCAACGCCGTCCAGTCGCTTGGAAAGCTCGACGAACCGCCGCCGCCGGGAGCGACGTACCCGGTACTCGTCAGGCTGAGCGGACGCAGGCCCGACTAGGGCCGCGTCCGCGGGGAAAAAGCATGCAAGATACGTGGAGAATCGGGATGATCCAGGGAATCGAAGGGCGGAGCGCGCGGGACACCGGCACGAGTGGGCGGGTTCGCCTCTCGCGCATCAGCCTGGCCGTACTCGCGATCGGGATGACCGCCGTACCGCTCGCCCATGCGCAATCGCTCGAAACGCAGGCTGCCGAGGCAACGGCTAGTGCATCGGCGACGCCGACGGGCAACACGGTGATCAATCTGATCAAGCTGCTCGTGAAGCAGGGGGTGCTGACGCAGCAGAGCGCGACGGAGCTGATTGCGCAGGCGCAAAGCGAGGCCGCCCATCCTGGCGCGCCGGCGGGCGGCGCGGCCGCGGCGAAGGTCGTCAACGCGCCGACCCAGCCGGGCGACGTGGCCGTGCCGTACGTGCCGCAGGTGGTTCGCGACCAGATCCGGGACGAGGTCAAGCAGGAGGTCTTGGCGCAGGCGAAGGCGGAGAACTGGGCGCAGCCGAACACGTTCCCGGACTGGGTGTCCCGCATCCACCTCACCGGCGATCTGCGCGTGCGTGACCAGTACGACTTCTACTCGCCGCTCAATGTGGCGGGGCTGACGAACTTCGCGGCGGTCAATCGGGGCAGCCCGATCGATACCAACCCGAACACGAACAAAGTGCCGTGGCCGACGCTGAACACTAACCATGACCGCAGCAACCTGTTGAGCATCCGCGCCCGCCTCGGCGTGATAGCGGACATTTCGAGCCAGTTGACCGCCGGAATGCAACTAGCGAGCGGCAACGACAACCAGCCGGTGTCGACGACGAGCCTGCTCGGCGGCGGTTGGGGCAAGAACAATATCTGGCTGAATCAGGCCTTCCTGAACTATCAGCCGTTTAGCTGGATGAACGTGACGGCCGGCCGCTTCCAGAACCCGTTTTTCTCGTCGGATTTGCTCTACTCGAACGATCTGCAGCTCGACGGTATCGCGGCGAACTTCCGTCATCTGTTGCCGGGACGCGATGACGTGACGCTGTTCGGCACGGTCGGCGTGTTCCCGATCCAGTACAGCTCCGACAGCTTCCTCGCGCAGAACGCCGATACGCCGGGCGGCACGACACAGTGGATGGCGGGCGCGCAAGTGGGCGGAGAATGGCAGATCAACGAGCAGAACCGCCTCAAGGGTGCGGTTGCGTACTACGACTTCATGAACATGAAGGGTCAGCTGTCGACGCCTTGCGCGGTGTACCTCGGCGCGACGAGCTGCAGTACGGATAACGAGGCGCCGCAGTTCATGCAGAAGGGCAACACGCTCGTGGCGCTGCGCAACATCACGCAGAACCCGAATCTCCCGCCTGGCCAGACGCCGAACCCGCAGTTTTTCGGTTTGGCGTACGACTATCACCTATTCGACGCCAAGCTGCAGTGGGATACGAGGATTGCCGATCGCTTCAAGCTGCGGCTCGACGGCGAGTACGTGAAGAACCTGGCGTTCAATTCGAACAAGGCGTTCGCGGCGAGCGCGGCGCCGGTCGTCAACAACTACAACAACGCGAGCAGCTCGGCGACCACCGTCACGCAATCCGACTACAAGAGCGGCGGCAACGGCTTCATGTTCAAGGCGACGCTCGGCGAGCCGGAGACGCACGAGAAGGGTCAGTGGAACATTTCCGCGACGTACAAGTATCTGCAGCCTGATGCGACGCTCGATGCGTTCGTCGACCCCGATTTCAACCTGGGCGGCACCAATGCGAAGGGCTACATCATCGGCGCCCAGTATGCCGTCGCCCGCGACGCGTGGCTGCAGGCCCGCTGGCTGAGCGCGCGCGAAGTGTATGGGCCGCCGCTTTCGATCGACGTGCTGCAGCTCGAGATGAACGCGCGGTTCTGAGAGGAGCAGTCATGAACGCACGTCATTCATTTATTAGCGCCTGCGCGCTGGCCGGCACCCTGGGCGTCATGTCGGCGCCGGCCGATGCGCAAAGTATCGAGGACCGGCTGCGCAGCCAGTTGCGTGAGACCACGCTGCAGTTGCGCCAGTTGCAGGACGGCCAGTCCCAGATGCAGGCGCAGCTAAGCTCGGCGCAGCACGATCGCGACAAGGCGTTGGCGGATCTGAAGCAGGCGCAGGCGGATTTGGCGGCGGCGAAACAGCGGCCGGACGCGTCGGCGGCCGCCGCTCGCGCGCTCGCGGCCGAACGCGCGAGCCATGCGAAGGACAGCGCGGAGCTTGCGAAATACCGGGCCGATGACGAGAGGCTCGCCGAGCAATCGCGCACGCGCCAAACGGCGATCGAGACCCGCGACACGCAGCTAGCCGCCACGAGGACCGCGCTGCAGACCTGCGAGTTCGCGAACGCGAAGCTCTATGACGTGGGGCATCAGATCCTGCGGGCCTACGAACAGATTGGGTTAGGGACGTTCCTCAAGTCGCGCGAGCCTTTCGCACAGGGTATGCGCGTGAAGTACGACCAGCTCGCGGAGCAATACGGCGATCAGCTCTATGCCGGCAAGTTCGATCCCAATGCAAGGCCCGCGACAGCCGCCCCACCGGCATCGGGCGCCGAGGCTCAGTGATACGACGATTTTCACAGGACGGATACAGATGGCAACCAATCAGGAACAGGCGGTCGCGCAGGACGCCGTGCAGATGTACGAGAGCATTTCGATCGACGAACTGGCGGAATTATTGCGCGCATCGGGCTACCGTGTGACGCCGGCCGAACAGAACGGTCATACGCAATTGATGAGCGCGAGCCAGGGCATCGGCTTTGCCGTGCGTTTCGGCAACCGTGCGCAGGCGCAAGATGAAGCGCAACACTTCTTCGATTTCACGCTCGGTTGCGTGATGCAGGTGCAGGGCGACATCCCGGCCGACCTGGTGCCGTCGTGGACACGCACCAAGCGGTTCGCGCGATTGTCGAACCAGGGACAGTTTCTCGTGTTGGAGTTGGACGTCGTCGTCTCCGGCGGCGTGAGCGCGCGGCATCTGACGTCGATGATCGCGCTTTGGGATCGCATGATGCAGGAGTTCATCCTGCATCTGCGCAATCGCCCGGCGATGGCCGAGGCCGAGCGTCAGGAAGCCCAAGCGCACGCCTCCGGCGAGGCTTGAAACGGGTCGTGTACGACGAGGCGAAGCCCCTGCGCGCGTTCGCACGCTTTCTGAAACACTACGCAAACAGCGGCAGGCCCGCAGCCCGATCGCCGTGTGAAGACCTTCTGGCCGGACCGCGCGCGATAAGGGGAAAAATTTTGACGAAGTCCCGATACTGGCGCCGCCTAGGCGCAGCGATGGTGGCGATGCTGACTGGTATGTCCGGCATACCGGCTCGCGCGGAGGCAACCGACGTTCCGCAGTCGTGGCTTGCCTACGCGCAAATGGTAGAGCAGCAGTTTCAGTCCTGGATCGAGGCGAGCGATCCGAATGCGGATCGCTTTCATCAATATCTTGATGCGCGCATGGGTGAGGCAGGGGCGATTCATCTGCCGTTGTCGACGATCCTGGTTCGCGTGTGGATCGCACCGGATGGCCAGGCGACACGGGTGCTTTTCGATTCGCTGGGCGACGCGCAGGCCGATGCGACGCTACGTGGGCTGCTGACGGAGCATCCGCTGCCGGGCCCGCCGCCTTCCGACATGCGCCAACCGCTGAGGATCCGGCTGCACATTCAGCCCAATCCCGGTGCGGCAGGCAAGGATGGACCATCAGGCAGCGCGCGGACCAGCGCCGCGAGTTGACCGAGGCCGGGGTGGGGCATGCTGCTGTGCGACTGACCGATACGGCCCCTTTTGCAGGCGGGCTATCGCACAGGTGTCGTATTATCGTACTTTTCCCGTTTTCGTCTCGTTTTTGCGTCTCGCCCCCGGCCCGCTTTGTTAGGACAGGCGAGGAAGCGATGCATTTCGTCGGGCTCGGCAGCGCGCTTGCCGCGCTTCTGCTATCGTCAGCGTCGATCCGGAGCGGGCGAGCGCTAGGCTGCGCAGGACCGGTTCCGATCCCGTGGACAGCACATTATGCAAACAACAATCCTCTCAATCTCGAACTTATCGAAGACCTACGCTTCGGGCTTTCAAGCGCTCAAGCGCGTGAATCTCGAGATCCGGCGCGGCGAGATCTTCGCGCTGCTTGGCCCCAACGGCGCGGGCAAGACGACGCTGATCGGCACCGTCTGCGGGCTCGTCAAACCGAGCGAGGGGCGGGTGCTCGTGAACGGGCACGACATCATTAAGGATTATCGCCACGCGCGGGCGATGATCGGCCTCGTGCCGCAGGAATTGACGACGAACTCGTTCGAAACGGTTTGGGCAACCGTATCGTTCAGCCGTGGCTTGTTCGGTAAGTCGCCCGCTCCGGCGCATTTAGAGAAGGTACTGCGCGCGCTGTCGCTGTGGGACAAACGCGACAACGCGATCATGACGCTCTCCGGCGGGATGAAGCGGCGCGTATTGATCGCGAAGGCGCTCGCCCACGAGCCGCAGGTGCTGTTTCTCGACGAGCCGACGGCCGGCGTCGACGTCGAGCTGCGGCGCGACATGTGGGCGCTGATGCGAACGCTGAAGGAAACGGGCGTGACGATCATCCTCACGACCCACTACATCGATGAGGCCGAGGAAATGGCCGACCGCATCGGCATCATCAACCGCGGCGAGATCGTGCTCGTCGAGGAAAAGACGCAGCTTCTGCGCAAGCTGGGCAAGAAGCAGCTGACGCTCCATCTCGCGGCGCCGATCGATGAAGTGCCGCGCGAACTGGCGGGCTACGGGCTCGAGTTGTCGGCCGAAGGCGGCGCGCTTACGTACACGTACGACGACACGCAGTCCGAACGCGCGGGCATCGTCAACTTGCTGAAAGATCTCGAGGATGCGCGCGTTCGTTTCAAGGATTTGCAGACGACGCAAAGTTCGCTCGAAGACATCTTCGTCGATCTGGTCAAGGAGCGTTCATGAACTATCACGCGATACGGGCGATTTACCGCTTCGAGATGGCGCGTACGTGGCGCACGCTAATGCAAAGCGTCATATCGCCCGTCATTTCCACCTCGCTTTACTTCATCGTGTTCGGCGCGGCGATCGGCTCGCGCATTCGCGAGATCGACGGTATCAGCTACGGCGCGTTCATCGTACCGGGGCTCGTCATGCTTTCGCTGCTCACGCAAAGCATCAGCAACGCGTCGTTCGGGATTTATTTTCCGAAATTCACGGGCACGATCTACGAACTGCTAACAGCGCCCGTATCGTCCTTTGAGCTCGTGCTGAGCTTCGTCGGCGCGGCCGCGACCAAATCGATCATGCTCGGCCTCATCATCATGGCCACGGCGGCCTTCTTCGTGCCGCTGCGCATCGAGCACCCAATCTGGATGATGGTGTTCCTCGTGTTGACATCCGTCACTTTCAGCCTATTAGGGTTCGTGATCGGAATCTGGGCCGACGGTTTCGAAAAGCTGCAAGTGATTCCGCTGTTGATCGTGACGCCGCTCACGTTCCTCGGCGGAAGTTTTTATTCGATCGGAATTTTGCCGCCGCTTTGGCGCACGATCGCGTTGGCGAACCCAGTCGTCTACCTGATCAGCGGATTCAGATGGAGCTTTTACGGCATCGCCGACGTGCATATCGGGGTGAGCCTGGCGATGACCGCCGTCTTTCTCGCCGTTTTCACGGGCATCGTGGCATGGATTTTTAAAACAGGGTACCGTCTAAAAAATTAACGGCGCCTTTGTCATTCGGAAAAAACGCCGACATAATGCGTCATCTCCGGCTGTCGATTCGCCGGGTTCCCGAACCGTTTCGACCGCGCATGAGACTGACGACCAAAGGCCTGTTGCTGATCGCTATTCCGACGGCGATCGAGCTCGCGTTGCTCTCCGGGCTCGTGAAAGCTCAGAACAACGCCGATCAGGCCGAACAATGGGCGCTGCATAGCAAGGACGTTCTTCGGCAAACGAGCGCCATTCTCGAACCGGTGCTGATTGAATCGGTGCGCATGCGCGGCGCCGTGCTCAAGAACGAGCGGGGCTCGTCCACGCCCGTCGCGCTGTGGATCGACCTCGATCGCCGGATCGATCACCTTGTCGATTTGGTGGCCGACAACCCCGTGCAGGTGGAACGTGCTGCGCAAATTCGCCAGACCGTGCAGACCTATCGGCAGTGGTCCGATCGCGTTCAGGATTTGCTGCGCACGGGCCGGCGCGACGACGTGCTCGTCCGATTCCGCAACCAGACGAACGTCGATGTCCTCGATCGCTTCCGCGGCCAGCTCGCCGAGTTCCAGAACGAAGAGCTGCGGATGGATGCGGTGCGCTCGGTGCAGGCGGCTCAGGCGCTCGCGCAGCAGCAGCAATTGACGGCGGCCGTCGTCGTCGGCTCTCTCGTCATGACGGCGCTCGCGGTGTTCATTTTTACGCGCGGGTTGCGCGGACGGCTCGCGCGGCTGTCCGACAACGCCGCGCGGCTGGCCCAAAGCGCGCCGCTCGGGCCGCCGTCGCCCGGCAACGACGAAATCGCCGAGCTCGATGAAATCTTGCACGACACGAGCCGGCGTCTGCTCGAATCCGAGCGGCTTCAGGCGCGCTTCCAGAGCGACTTGTCGCGCCGCGCCGACGAACTGGCTCGCACGAACGAGACGCTGCACCAGCAGACCCAAGAAAACGAGATGTTCATTTATAGCGTGTCGCACGATCTGCGCGCGCCGCTCGTGAACCTCCAAGGTTTCTCGAAAGAACTCACGCACGCGTGCGACGATTTGCGCGAGGCGGTGCACGCTTCATCGCTCGAGCCGGCCGAACGTGAGCGCATCGAGCGGCTCATCGACGAAGATATCGGAGAGGCGCTACGCTTTCTGCAAAGCGCCGTGCTGCGTGCCGCGCACATCATCGATTCGCTGCTGCGCCTATCGCGCGTCGGGCGCGTCGAGTATCGGCGCCAGGAGGTGGACGTGGCCTCCGTCGTGCGCCACGTGCTCGATGCGATGCAGGCGTCCATTCGCGCTTGTCACGCCGAGGTCGTCGCCGAGGAACTGCCGCCCGTTTCGGGCGATCCGACCGCGCTCGAGCAGATCTTTGCGAATCTGATCGGCAACGCTGTCAACTATCTCGACCCCGGCCGTCCCGGCCGCATCGAGATCGGCGCGTTGCCGGCGCCGCCCGGCGGCGTGCGAAAGCTACGCATCTTTTATGTCAAGGACAACGGCCTGGGCATTCCGGCCGGTGCGATGCCGCGCCTGTTCAATGCCTTCCAGCGCCTGCACGGTAACGTGGCGGCCGGCGAAGGCATCGGGCTTGCGCTCGTGCGCCGCATGGTCGAACGTCATGGCGGGCGCGTGTGGGCAGAGTCAACGGAAGGCGAGGGCACCACGTTTTTTCTATCGCTACCGGAGGCGACCAAGCAGGTCGTCGCCGCATAACAGAACAGACGGAGCAAGACCATGCATACCCCAACAGGACCTGCGAACCAGCTCACGCTGGGTTTGTCCCCGACGGGGCAATCGGTGGGCATCATCTTGATCGAAGACGACGACGGTCATGCCACGCTCATCGAGCGAAACCTGCGGCGTGCCGGTTTGACGAACGGTTTCACGCGCTTTGCCGACGGTCAGCAGGCGCTCGACTACTTTTTCAACGAACCGTCGCAGTTCATGCGAGAGGAGCTGCCGCCGTCGGTGATCCTGCTCGATCTGAAAATGCCGCGCATCGACGGCCTCGAGGTGCTGCGCCGGCTCAAGGGCGACCGGCGCACCGCGTCGCTGCCCGTGATCGTATTGACCACGACCGACGACCCGCGCGAAATCGAGCGTTGCTACGAACTCGGCTGCAACGTCTACGTCACGAAGCCAGTCGAGTACGACGCGTTCATCGAAGCGGTACGTCGCCTCGGGTTCTTCTTGCAGGTAGTGAAACTGCCCGCAGCCGCTCGATGAGCGCGTACGCGCTATTTGTCGACGATGACGACGGGTTGTTGCGGCTCGCTGCGCGCTCGCTGGCGCGCGCCGGTTACCGCGTCGGTACTTGCGCGAGCACTCGGGCGGCCCGCGAGGCGATCGCTGCCGAGCCGCCCGACGTGATCGTCGTCGACTATGCGCTCGGCAGTGCGGAGACCGGGCTCGACTTCCTGCGTGGGCTGCGCTCGCAAGGGCTCACGCTACCCGCCATTCTTTGTACCGGATTCACCGATGAAGCGCGCGTGATCGACGCGCTGCGCTCGGGCGTGGCCGATGTTGTGCCCAAGAGCGAGGGCTACCTCGACTACTTGCCCGAAGCGATCGAGCGCGTCTTGCGCGAGCGGCGCATCGAACGCGAGTTGGCTCAGGCGCAGCGTGCGCAAGAACGCGAGGCGCATTTTCGGGCGTTGGCAGAAGAGCGTGAGGCGCTGCTGGCCGCCGAACGCGAGGCTCGTGCCGAAGCCGAGCGTGCATCGCGGATGAAAGACGAGTTCGTCGCGACGCTGTCGCACGAACTGCGCACGCCGCTCAATGCGATCGTCGGCTGGACTCAATTTTTGCTGCGCGACGCGAGCGCGTCCGAATCACTGCGCAAGGGGCTCGATGTCATCGACCGCAACGCGCGCGCGCAAGCTCGCATGGTCGACGATTTGCTCGACTTTTCGCGCATTTTGGCGGGCAAGCTGAAGCTCGAGGCCGAGCGTGTCGATTTGGCCGATGTGGCCGAGTATGTGATTCGCTCCGTCGGGCCGGCCGCGCAGGCCAAGGAGATCCGCTTCGTCACGTCGCTCGATGCGGCGGGCGCGGTGCTCGGCGATGCTTGCCGCCTGCAGCAAATCGTCTGGAATTTGCTGTCCAACGCCGTCAAGTTCACAGGCAAGGGCGGGTGCGTCGAGGTCAAGCTGCTACGGCGCGAGAACGAAGTAGAGCTGGTCGTCGCCGACAATGGGCAGGGCATCAAGCCCGAATTTTTGCCGCACGTGTTCGAGCGCTTTTGCCAAGAGGATGCCGGAATCACGCGTCAGTTCGGCGGCCTGGGGCTCGGACTTTCGATCGCACACCAACTCGTTTCGCTGCACGGTGGGCGCATCGTCGCGCGCAGCGACGGCACCGGCTGCGGCGCGACGTTCGTCGTGGCGCTGCCCGCGGCGGCGGCTGAACTCGCACAGGAGCGCGATGGCGGCTCGATCGAACTCGAGGCGCCGCCGACGCTGGAAGGCTTGCGCGTGCTCGTACTCGAAGACGAGCCGGACGCGCGCGAGCTCGTCGAACGCGTGCTGCAAGAGCGCGGGGCGACGACGCTCGCATTCGCGTCGGCACCCGAAGCACTTGACGCCTGCACGACCGAGGCGCTCGATGTCATCGTCAGCGATATCGGTTTGCCCGGCGTCGACGGTTACGAGTTTATCCGGCGGTTGCGGTCTCAAGAGGGACAGCGCGGGCGCAACACACCGGCCGCCGCGCTGACGGCCTTTGCACGCAGCGAAGACCGGCGCCGCGCACTGCTCGCGGGCTTCCAAACGCATTTGGCCAAGCCCGTCGATCCACTTGAACTCGTCGTCGTCGTGGCGGCGCTCGCGGGCCGCACGACGTCGTTCGCCGGGGACGTTTGAGGCTCTTTTAAAGCCCCGTTAAAGCCCCGTTAAAGCCCGATTAAAGTTCGATGCGCGTGCCGAGCAAGTTGAGGAATTGGCTCAGCCACTCGGGGTGGGCGGGCCAGGCGGGCGCCGTCACGAACGGCGCATCGGTCACGGCGGCGTCGACGGGAATGTCGGCGTACTCGCCGCCCGCGAGGCGTACCTCTGGCGCGCAGGCCGGGTAGGCCGCGATGCGCTTGCCGCGGATGACGTCCGCCGCGGCAAGCAACTGCGCGGCGTGGCAGATGGCCGCGATCGGCTTGCCCTCTCGCGCGAACTGGCGCACGAGTTCGATCACTTTCGCATCGAGACGCAGATACTCCGGCGCGCGGCCGCCTGCGATGGCGAGCGCGTCGTAGCTTGCGGCATCGACCTCGTCGAACGTCGCGTTTAGCGTGAACTGATGGCCGGGCTTTTCCGTGTAGGTCTGATCGCCCTCGAAATCGTGAATCGCCGTCTTCACTTTTTCACCCGCGCGCTTGCCGGGACAAACGGCGTCGACCGTGTGTCCGACCGCCTGCAATGCTTGGAACGGCACCATCGTCTCGTAGTCTTCGGCGAAATCACCCGTCAGAAATAAAATCTTCTTCGCGGCCATGGCGCTTCTCCTTCGAATCAAATGAGGGGGTAGACGACAACGAATGGAGCAGTGTACTCCTCGAACGTGACGGGATGAGACCCATTTATATCGATTTATGCGCCAAAATAGTTTCTCTATAATTCCATGATCTCGCCAAATAGTAGAAAAAAGTTCTATCAGGGAATGGAAATGGGAATGGACGCTATCGATCGCAGACTGTTGGAACTGCTCCAGGCCGATGCGACGCTGCCGATCGCCGAACTCGCGAGCCGGGTCAACCTGTCGCAGACGCCGTGCTGGAAGCGCGTGCAGCGACTGAAGGAAGAAGGGGTGATCCGTGGGCAAGTGGCGCTCTGCGACGCGCGCAAGCTCGGCGTCGGCACGACCGTATTCGTCGCGGTGCGCACGGATCAGCATACGGAGGAGTGGGCGCAGCAGTTCGTACAGGCCGTGCGCGATATTCCGGAGGTCGTGGAAACCTATCGAATGAGCGGCGAGACCGACTATTTATTGCGTATTGTCGTGTCCGACATCGACGACTACGATCGTGTCTACAAGCAATTGATTCGGGCAGTGCCGCTGTTCGACGTCAGTTCGAGCTTCGCGATGGAGCAGATCAAGTATTCGACGGCGCTGCCGGTCAGGTGAGACGCGCCCGACGCGCGTAGAATGCCGGCTTTCGTCTCACTCCTTTTGCAGGGCGGCCGGCCGTTAGCTTGCCGCGAGCTTCCATCATGAACGATCCGCGCCAACCGAATAAATCGAATCCCACTACACGCGTCGCCGTGCTTATCGTTGTCGTTTTGCTGATTGTGATCGGCACGTTGCTGTTCAACGCGATCAAGGGCAAGCGGGAGTACGACGAGCAAAACGCGGGCGCATCGATGCCGGCGGCCGCTGCCGTGGCCGCGAGCGGCGCTTCGCAGTAACGGCGCTTCGCGGCGAGCGGGCCCAGCCGTCAAGCCTCGGGCAGGTGAATCCCGCCCGCATCCTTCCGGATCAGGAACGAGGCGGCGAGCATCTGCTTGCACTGCAACGCCAGCATTTTCAGCTCACCGACGAACTCGGCCGGCTGCATGCCCGCGCGCTCGACCTCGACCACCATCGCATCGAGTTCGCGCGTAATCTGCTTCGTTGTCTCCGCCTGATCGACGGGCGGCGAGTCGCTTGTTTGCGCTTGCGTCAGGTTCTCTCTGACGATCGACAACGCGCGCTGCAGCGCCTGCGAACTGTCGGGCTCGCGCAGGGCCACGCTTCGCAGCAACGGTGCGGTCGCTGTGATATGCGCGGCCAGCACGTGACTTTGCAGGAGTAAGTCGTTGAGCTCGGGCACGAATCGCTGCTGCGCCTTGGGCTCGAGCATCATGCGGCGAAATGCCTGCGCGAGATTCGCGAACGCGATGTGAACGTTCTTGCGCGCGAGCCGATAGCGGAAGTCGCGCTCGTCGGCGGTGGCCGATTCGCTAGGCGCGGGGCTCGTCGTGGCCTCGGGCCCGGCGGCTCGGCTGCCGGCTCCGGCGCGCGGGGCGTTGCCCCACCACCAGGCGCTTTCCAAATATTGGCGCGTCGCGGCCAGCATCTCGGTGACGAGCTTGCCCATCAGCCGATATTCCCAGTAGGGGAGCAGGTGGCTCGCCGCGATCGCGAGCGCGCAGCCGATGAACGTATCGATCGCCCGCTCGCCGATGATGCGCATGCCGCCCGGCGCGAGCAGATGAAACAGCAGCAGCACGTACGAGGACGTGAACACGACGCTCGCCGTGTAGTTGAACAGCAGCAGGCTGTAGCTCATCACCATCGACGCGAACATAAAGACGAGCAGTATGGCCGGCGCTTTCACGAACCAGATCAACGCGAGGCTCGCCGCGCAGCCGATCGCCGTGCCGACGATCCGCTGCGTGTTGCGTTGTTTCGTCAGCGAATACCCGGGCTTCATGATGATGAGCGTCGTCATCACGATCCAATAGGCATTCGTGAGTGGCAGCAGGCGCCCGAGCCAAAAGCCGATGGCCACCGCGATCGTGACCCGCAAGGCGTGGCGAAAGCTCGGCGAGGCCATCGTCAGATTCGAAAAGATTTGCGGCAGCGGGACGCGCCGGCCCGACAGAAAACGCATGAGCGTGTGATCGATACGCATCTCGGTGCGCGCGTTCGGCGTTTGCCCACCGACGCTTTTTCTCATCTTGTCGATGAGGCGCACCGCGCTCCAAATGCGCCGGAACGTGCCCGATGCGGATGCATACGCTTCGGGATTGCGCTCGGGCAACCCTTGCTTGCGCATGAGTTCGAGCTCGTACTCGATCGCGCGTATCTCCGCCTTCATGTGCACGTGCGAATCGGGCCGCCGGTTATGCAGCACGGCGAGGCCGATCTCTTCGAGGCTGCTCGCCGCTTTGCGGATCAGGTCGCGAAAGAAGAGCATCAGGTCGGCATTGCCGAACGTGCTGCGCATGAGCGGGTAGTCGGTGTGCGCACCGACGAAAAGCTCATGCAGATCGACGGTGTTGATGAACAGATTGAACAGCGTGACGCGCCGCGCATCGAGCTGGCCGCGCCGCAGCAACGGCAAATTGCGCAGCACGATCGCGCGCGCGGCATCCTGCATTTCGACGGCGGAAGTTTGCTTCTCCACGAGACGGCTGTAGCATTCGTCCAGATTCGCGTCGATGTCATAGAAGTCGGCGCGCGCGAGCAGATAGCCGGCGCAAGCAAAGACGTTTTCCGCGAGCGCCTGCTTCTCGATCCGATGCGCCTGCCATTGCGAAATGAGCGTCGCCCAGTAGGTGTACCAGAGCCCACCGAGCAAGATCCAACTGGCGTTGATGAGCGCCTGCAGCGGCGTGAGGTGCTCCTCGAGCGTCATCACCATCATGAACAGCGTCGCGAAGCTGATTTGCGGCCAGCGGTTGCCGTAGACGATGGTCAGCGACAGCACGAATGTCATCGCGACGACGGTGGCCCAGAGCGCGAAGACATTGAACGTCGCAAGTCCGGTCGCCAACGCGGAGACGAAACCGAGGACGCTGCAAACGAGCATTTCGTTGTGCTTGTACTTGAGCGGCCCGGGCATGTCCACGACGCAGGCGCCGAGCGAGCCCGTGGCGATCGTGAAGCCGAGATCGGCCTTGTGGAACACGACGAGGCACAAGACAGCCGGCAGCGACACGCCGATGGCCGCGCGCAGTCCACCGAAAAAATATTGGCTATAGAGAAATTTTTCGATTTCTTTCGAGTAGCGCATCGATTCTCGAGGCGGGCAGCGGGGCGGGTGGGCTGGCGTGGAGTCTATCGTATTTCAAGCGGCGCGGGCACCGCCGCATGGGCCCGCGCCTTGCGCGGGGGCGTGCGAGCGGGCGAAGCTGCGCACTGCCCGATGCCTTTGTTATGCTGACGCTTTTCGCCGCTTAGCCGTGCGCGCATGTCGAGCACAGGCTTGTCAACCAAGGGCTCATGCTCCAGCTTTTCTATTCGAACCGGTACGAAACGCTCGTTCAAGCGCTCGTCGACGATCTCGCCGCGATGCCCACCGATCCGTGGACGAGCGAGCAGATCGTCGTGCCGAGCGCGGCCGTGCATCGCCGGCTCGAACTCGAACTCGCGACGCGTCGCGGCATCTGCGCGAACGTCGATTTCAGTTACCTCGCGCACTGGCTCTGGACGCAGATCGGCCGGGTCATCGACGTGCCCACGCATTCGCCGCTCGGCGCCGAGCGGCTTGCCTGGCGTTGTTATCGGCTATTCGAGCGAGGTGCGGATAGCGAGCGCGGCCTGCTCGATGATCAATCCGCCGTACCGGCGGCGTGGCTCGATTCGCCGCGCCTTCGCAGCTACCTGAACGCGGCCGATGCGCCGATGCGCTACGAGCTCGCTCGCCGCGTGGCGACCGTGTTTGACCACTATCTGACTTATCGCCCCGAATGGCTCGCGCGCTGGCAGCGCGGGCAGTCGATCTTCGAGGCCGGCCCCGGCGGGGTCGCGCCGTCGCGTATCGCAAGCGCGACTCCCGCCGCGCGCGAAGATGAGCGCTGGCAAGCGGCGCTCTGGCGCGCCGTATTGGCCGAACTCTCGCAGGAGAGCGGCGTTGCCGACGCGACGCCGCCCGCGCACCGCTTTCTCGAGCTCGTGCGCACGCTCGATCTGGACGCGGTCATGCGGGCGCGTTGGCCCGAAGCTGTCAGCGTGTTTGCGCTGCCGACGATCGCGCCGCTGCATATCGCGCTGCTGCGCGAACTCTCGCGCTGGATCGACGTGCGGCTGTATGTGATGAACCCGTGCCGGCAATTCTGGTTCGACATCGTCACAGAAAAGACGGCGCTCGCGCTGAAAGCGGCCGACGCGCTCGATTTTCACGAAGTGGGCCATCCGCTGCTGGCCGAGTGGGGCCGCCAGACGCAGGCGCAATTGCATCTGATGCATGAGCTGACGGAAAGTGCGGCATCGGGCGAGGCGACGCGCTTTGCCGAGAACGAGGCGGGCAACTGGCTCGCGCGCGTGCAAAACGCGATGCTCGATTTGGTGCCCGAGGGGGCCGATGACGATGACGATGACGATGAAGACGACGGTGCTCGTGTCGACGAACGCGCACGCGGAATCGAAGTCCACGTCTGCCATAGTCTGTCGCGCCAGCTCGAAGTGCTGCACGATCGGCTGCTCGGCTGGTTCGACGGCGCCGGTGAACAGGCGGGCGATGCGCTGGCGGGGCTGCGCCCATCGGACATCCTCGTCGTCTGTCCGGACCTCGCGGCGGCCGCGCCCTTGATCGACGCCGTGTTCGGTACGACGCAAGGCGACGAGCGCGGCCGCATTCCTTATCGGATCACGGGCTTGCCGCCGTCGCAGGCCAATCCGATCGCCCGCGTGCTGCTCGATTGGCTCGCGCTCGCCGATCGCGGCATGGCGGCGCCGGAACTCATCGAATGGCTGCGCGTCGATGCGATCGCGGCGCGCTACGGCATCGATGCGGTCGCGCTCGATACGGTGCAGGGGTGGCTAGCCGCGGCAGGCGCGCGACGCGGGCTCGCGAGCGAAGCGCCGGCCGCAGGCGAGGGGCGCGCCGCGCACGCGGTGTCGGGGGCGCGCCATACGTTCGCCGACGCACTCACGCGGCTCTTTCTCGGCTACGCGATGCCTGACGACGGCGAGCCCGTCGATGCCTGGTTGCCGGTGGCGGGCGCGCGCGGCGCAGATGGCGAGTTGCTTGGGCGGCTCGCGCGCTTCGTCGACGATCTGTACGGCTTCGTCCGGCACTCGCGCGAGGCGCTCACTTGCGACGATTGGGGCGCGTTATTGGCCGATGCGCTCACGCGCTTTTTCGATGGCGCGCCGCCGTTCGCCGATGCACTAGCGAACGTGCGGGACGCCGTCGAGAAGGCGCTCGAGGCCATGCGCGACGGCGCGCGCGACGCGCGAGCTCCGGCCGCGGTCGTGCGCGCGGCGCTCGCCGCCGCGCTCGATGACGCGGCGCACGGCGGCGTGCCGTGGGGCGGCGTGACGTTCTCCTCGCTGACGAGCCTGCGCGGCTTGCCGTATCGCGCGATCTGCTTGGTCGGGATGGATGACGGCGTGCTGCCGAGCCTTGCGCGCGCGGACGAATTCGACTTGATGGCCGCGTTTCCCCAATTGGGCGATCGCCAGCGCCGCGCGGATGAGCGCAATCTGTTTCTCGATCTGCTGCTCGCCGCGCGCGAGCGTCTCTTCGTCAGTTATACAGGGCGCAGCATTCGCGACAACGCGCCGTTGCCGCCGGCCTCGCTCGTCGACGAACTGCTCGATCATCTGGCGCGGGCGAAAGCGGGTGCCGATGCGCCGCCGGCGCGGCTTGCGGCGGCGCGCGCTTCGGTCATCGTCGAGCATCCGCTGCAGCCGTTTTCGGCTGCGTACTTCGACGGTACGCGAGCGCTGTTTTCGTATGACGCGCAGCGTGCTCGTCTCGCTGCGCAACTGGCCGCCGACACGCGGGCCGCCGCGCCGCCGTTCTTCGCCGCGCCGTTGCCGCCGGAGCCGGCCGGGCCGGTTGCGTTCGCCGATTTCCAGCGCTTTTGGCAGCACCCGGCGCGCGCCTTGCTGCGCGAACGGCTTGGCGTCGTGCTCGAGAAAACGCAAGGCGAACTGCTCGAGGTCGAACCGTTCGAACTCGATTACGCGGGCCGCGATGCGCTTGCGGACCGATTGCTGCCGCGGCTCATCGAGCGCGATGACGACGAGGCGCGCGCACGCGCGTGGCGTGTTGCGCAGACGAGCCCCGAGTTGCCCGCCGGGGCGACGGGCGACGTCCTGAAGCGGCGAGAACTGGGCGCATTGGCCCGGCTTGCCGGCGAAGTGCGCGGCGCACTGGCGGCCGGCTCGGCACGCCTGCCGTTCTCGTTGCAGGTGCCCCCGCGCTGGCCTGACGCCGGCGACGTCGCGCTCTTCGGCGAGCACGACGCAATGCTGCGTGATGCGCTGCGCGATGCGGCACCCGTTCAGCTACAGGGCACGTTGAGCCGCGTGACCGATACGGGCCAGGTGCTCTATCGCTATGCGAGCCCGAATGCGCGCGAATATTTGAACGCTTGGCTGGCGCATCTCGCGTACTGCGCGGCCGAGCCGGGCGGGCCCTGCCGCACAGTCTGGTACGGCGCTGCCGATCGTTTTGCGTTCTCGCGCGTCGAGGCGCCGCTGCAACATCTCGCGCCGCTCGTTGCGCTGTTTCTCGCCGGACGCCGCTTGCCGCTGAAATTTTTCCCGAAGAGCGCGTGGGCCAAGGCGAATGGTGGCGATTCGGAGGCGCTTGGCGTGTGGATCAGCGACCGCGTGCGCGGCGAATCCGACGACGCCGCGCTCGCAATCGCATGGCGCGGCTTCGACCTGACGCTAGACGAGCCGTTCGGCGCGCTCTCGCGCATCGTGTTCGAGCCGTTGACGGCTCATTTGACCGGAGACGACGCATGAGCGAGCTCGATCGCTTCATCGCCGAGCCGGCGTTGCCGGAGCCGCTCGACGTTTTCACTTGCGCGCTCGCGGGCGTGAATCAAATCGAGGCTTCGGCCGGTACGGGCAAGACCTGGAACATCTGCGCGCTCTACGTGCGGCTGCTGCTGGAGCGCGATCTGAACGCCGATCAGATTCTCGTCGTCACGTTCACGAAGGCGGCCACGGCCGAGTTGCACGAGCGCATTCGAAGCCGTCTTGCCGAACTGGCGCTCGCCATCGAAAACGCCGACGACGGCGGCGTCCCCGTCCAGGATCCGTTCGTCGCACAATTGCTCGTAAC
>CAYRLJ010000016.1:0-54622 GCA_964425025.1 uncultured Burkholderia sp.
CTCGGGCGATCCGGAAGATATCTACAAGACCGACGCCAAGGTCAAGGAACTGATTCCCGACGATCCGCATCTGCATAACTGGCTCGACATGGCGCGCGAACGGATCGCGTTCCAGGGGCTGCCCGCACGGATCTGCTGGGTCGGCGTGAAGGATCGCTATCGCCTCGGCCAGGCCTTCAACGAGATGGTGAAAACCGGCGAGCTGAAGGCTCCGATCGTGATCGGGCGCGACCACCTCGACACCGGCTCGGTCGCGAGCCCCAACCGCGAGACCGAAGCGATGAAGGACGGCTCGGACGCGGTCAGCGATTGGCCGCTCCTGAATGCGCTCCTCAGCACGTCGGGCGGCGCGTCGTGGGTGTCGCTGCATCATGGCGGCGGCGTCGGGATGGGGTTCTCGCAGCACGCGGGCGTCGTGATCGTGGCGGACGGCACCGATGCCGCGCATGAGCGTCTCGGGCGCGTGCTGTTCAACGATCCGGCGACGGGCGTGATGCGCCACGCGGACGCAGGTTACGAGCTCGCACAGCGCACCGCGCGCGAAACCGGTCTCAAACTGCCGATGCTGGGGCGCTGACACATGGCCGATTCAACGTTGTTCGCGGCGCGTGCGTATCTGCCGGAAGGCTGGCGCCACAACGTGCTGCTGCGCTGGGACGCGGCGGGAACGTTGATCGAAGTGACTCCCGACGCGGTTTATCCCGCAGGCGCCGCGCGCGCGGCCGGCCCGGTGCTGCCCGGCATGCCGAACCTGCACTCGCACGCGTTCCAGCGCGCGATGGCGGGGCTTACTGAATACCGCGCTAATTCGAGCGACAGCTTCTGGAGCTGGCGCGATCTGATGTATCGCTTCGCCCTGACGATCACGCCCGACGCGCTCGCGGCGATCGCGCGGTGGCTGTACATCGAGATGCTGAAGTGCGGCTACACGTCGGTGTGCGAGTTCCACTACGTGCATCACGCACAGGACGGTTCGCGTTATCCGCAGATCGCCGAACTCGGCGCGCGCGTGGTCGGCGCGGCACGCGAAGCGGGAATGGGGATCACCATGCTACCGGTCGCGTACGAGTTCAGCGGCTTCGGCAGCAAGCCGCCGCGCGACGATCAGCGGCGTTTCATCAACACGCCGGATGACCTGCTCGAGCTGCTCGACGCGCTGCGTCGCGCGGCGCCCGAGCATGGCGGCTTGCGCTACGGCATCGCGCCGCATTCGCTGCGCGCGGTATCCGAGGCGAGCCTGCGCGCACTGCTCGACTGCCTGCCCGACGACGCGCCGGTACACATTCACATCGCCGAGCAAACGGCTGAAGTCGACGACTGCATCCGCACCTACGGCATGCGGCCGGTGCAGTGGCTGCTGGAGCACTTCGATGTCGACGCGCGCTGGTGCCTCGTGCACGCGACGCATCTCGACGCGAACGAGACGGTCGCGCTCGCGAAGAGCGGCGCGGTAGCGGGGCTGTGCTTGACCACCGAAGCGAATCTCGGCGACGGGCTGTTCCCCGCCGTCGACTATCTTGCACATGGCGGTGCGATCGGCATCGGCTCGGATAGTCACGCGAGCGTCGACTGGCGAGCGGAACTGCGCCTGCTCGAATACGGACAGCGGCTCATTCATCGCGCACGCAATGTGCTCGCGGACGGCACGGGCGGGCGGGGGGCGTACGTCGCCGATCGCCTGTTCGACGCATCGCTCGCGGGCGGCGCGCGCGCGGCGGGCCGGCCGATTGGCGCGCTCGCCGCAGGCTGCCGCGCGGACTGGCTCGTGCTCGATCCCGATCATCCGGCGATCGCTGAGCACGATAGCGCGACGTGGCTGTCGGGGGTGGTTTTCGCCGAGCACGGCGACACGCCGGTCTACGACGTCTATACGGGAGGCGAGCGTGTCGTGGCTGCACGCCGCCATCGCGACGAAGCCGATGCGTACGCCGCGTACCGCGCGGCAATGGCCCAACTCCTGCGATCCGGCGCGTTGCTTGCCGGATCCGCGGCGTGACCGGTACGGTGATTCGCGGACAACCGCGCATACAGCCTGGGCGCGCAATACCAGAACGGCGGCTTGCTTGTCGCAGCGGCGTACCTGCAGGCTAATAATCCCGGCTCCGGCTCGGCGGGGGCAATTACCGCGAATGACGCGAGCTACATTGCGAAACGCATGCGCGTGTTCGGTGCGGGCATCAACTATACGTTCGGACCCGCGACTGTCGGCTTCACCTACACGAATTCGAACTATCAGAGCCCGACCGGCAACGGCTATCTCGGCACACCCAGCGCGATCATCGCTGCAGGCGCCACGGTAAGCGCGATCAAATACCAGAACTTCGAGGTGAATGGTTTCTACCAGATGACGCCTGCGTTATCGGTTGGCGCGGCGTACACGCTTTCGCTGGAGAACTATAACTCCTCCGCAGGCAAAGCGAAGCCGAAGATCCATCAGATGGGTTTGATGGCGGACTACACCTTGTCGAAGCGCACCGATGCTTATGTGAGGCCGCGTATCAGCACGTCGCCGGCGACAAGACGAAGTCGATTCTCGATCAAGGATTCGTCCTGGGCGCCCAAGCTTCGTCATCGACGGCAAATCAAGTCGTCGTGCGCCTGGCGCTGCGCCACAAGTTCTGAATGCGCCAGGTTCTCCGTGAACCACGCGTCACCTAGGGCACGGTCATCTGTCCGGGTGTCTTTTGACCGCCCGCGTGCGAGAGCGCGCGTGGCGGCTATTTTTTTGTCAATCGGCCGCCGTGATTCGCATCTTTGACATGTATAGCCAACCGTTTCGCTGGATGGATTTAGGCTAGGGCATACCCGGAGACTGCCTGTTTTCACGGCGATTCCTCTTGCGATGCGATTTTGTTTCGGGCAGTCTTGTCTATACAACCTCGCAGCCGCGCCGAGAGGAATGCGAGTCGAGTCTTTCACCCACGCAAGAGGAGTGTCGAAATGAAGTTCAAGCGCACCATGCTCGTCAAGACATGGATCGGTGCGGTATTGGGCATGGCTGTGCTCACAGGGTCCGCCGAGGCCAAAGAGTGGACGTCTGTGACGATTGCAACCGAGGGCGATTATGCGCCGTGGAACCTGACGGAGCCCGGTGGCAAGCTGAGCGGTTTCGAACCGGAGCTGCTCGCAAACCTCTGTGCCCGCATCAAGCTGCAATGCAAACTTGTCACGCAGGATTGGGACGGCATGATTCCAGGCCTGCAGGCGGGCAAGTTCGATGTGCTGGTCGACGCCATCTCCATCACTCCCGACCGCGAGAAGATCATCGGGCTGTCACGGCCCTATGCGGCTACGCCCGCAACGTTTGCAGTAGCGGACACGACGATCCTGCAAAAGGCCGCGGCGAACCCGGTCGTGATCAAGCTCGACAATAACGCACGTACCAATCAGCCGGGTATCGAGGCGTTGCACAAGGCACTCAACGGCAAGACGATCGGCATTCAGTCGGGTACGGTGTACACGGATTTCGTCGAAAACAACTTCAAGGACGTTGCAACGATCCGCCAATACAAGACTGCGCCGGAGCGCGATCTCGACCTCGCAAACGGCCGTATCGATGCCTCGTTCGATGACGTCACCTACTTCACTTCGGGAGCGAATAAGAATGCTTCGATCGTGATGGCCGGTCCGGAAATCGCGGGTGCCGTCTGGGGGCCAGGCGAAGGGCTGGCGTTTCGCAAGCAGGATGCCGATTTGAAGGCGAAATTCGACACGGCGATTGCGGCGGCGATTGCGGACGGCACAGTGGCGCGCCTTTCGCAGAAGTGGTTCAAGACGAACGTCGCTCCTTAAGCGGCATACGGGCATCCGCAGCGTGAAGACCGGGAGCGGCACGTGAATCTCTTTGAAATATTCGGGTTTGGCGTCAACGGGTGGGGTGGCGTGATGCTGCTCGGCGCGTTGATGACCGTCCTGCTGACGCTTGCCGCACTCGCCATCGGCGCCGTGTTCGGCACACTGATCGCCGCCGCGAAGCTATCGCGTTTCCGCGCAGCGCGCTTCGTAGGGGAGTGCTATACGACGGTCTTTCGTGGCGTGCCCGAGTTGCTCGTGATCTACCTTTTCTATTTCGGTGGGTCCGGGTTCGTGACGACTGTTGCGCACTGGTTCGGCTCGGAAGGTTTCATCAGCATGCCGCCGTTCGCGGTCGGCGCCTTCGCTGTGGGCATGATCTCCGGCGCCTATCAGGCCGAGGTGTACCGTGCGGCCGTGCTGGCAGTGGCGCCCGGTGAGCTCGAGGCCGCGCGCGCGATCGGCATGTCGCGGCTCACGACGCTGCGCCGTATCCTGATTCCGCAGGTGCTGCGCTTCGCGCTGCCGGGCATTGGCAACGTGTGGCAAATGAGTCTCAAGGATTCCGCGCTGATTTCCGTGACGGGTTTGGCGGACCTGATGCGTGAAAGTCAGGTGGCGGCGGGTTCGACCCACGATTACTTCCAGTTCTTCATTGCCGGCGGTGTGCTGTATCTCGTGATTACCGGGGTGTCGAATCGCATCTTCGGCCGCGCGGAGGCGGTGGTCGGGCGCTCGTTCAAACGCAACTTTGCCCGCAACTGAACGTTGCCCCGGGGAATACACATGTCAATCGATTTCGGTTTTCTCTACGACACGATGTGCCGGCTGCTGACCGCCGTGCCGGCTACGCTTGCAATTTTCTTCGCCTCGCTGGTGCTTGGCGGGCTGTTTTCGCTTGTGATCGTCGCGATGCGCGTCTCGCCATATTGGCTGCCGAACCGCTTCGCACGACTCTATATTTTCGTGTTCCGCGGCTCTCCATTGCTGATTCAGTTGTTTCTGATCTACTACGGGCTCGGCCAATTCGGCGTGATCCGCCACAGTTTGCTCTGGCCGTTGCTGCGCGAGCCGTACGTGTGCGCGGTGCTATCCCTTGCGCTGTGCACGGCGGGCTATACCGCCGAGATCATCCGCGGCGGCCTGATGGGCGTGCCGATCGGGCAGATCGAGGCGGGATATGCGATCGGCTTGTCGGGTTTCAAGCTGCTGCGCCGCGTGATCGCGCCGATCGCACTGCGACAGTGCCTGCCTGCTTATTCGACGGAGGCCGTGCTGCTCGTCAAATCGACGGCGCTCACGAGTCTCGTCACGGTCTGGGAAGTGACCGCCGTCGCTCAGGACATCATCCGCCAGACCTATCGCACGACCGAGGTATTCGCCTGCGCGGCGTTCATCTATCTGTGCCTGAACTTTCTCATTGTTCGTGCCATCGGGTTGCTCGAGAAGCGGCTATCGCGCCATCTGAGCGCGCCGAAGGTATCGACGCCCGCGCCTTCCTCGCCCAATCTCGTCCGCACAGCTTCACGGTAGCTGGGCCCGCACTAGACGGAGAACTACATGAATCCATCTGCACCTGTCGCGCTGTCGGTCAGGAATATCCAGAAATCCTTCGGTGACCATCACGTTCTCAAGGGGATATCGCTCGAAGCCAAAGAGGGAGACGTGATCTCGATCCTCGGCGCGAGCGGATCCGGCAAGAGCACGTTCCTGCGCTGTCTGAACCTGCTTGAAATGCCCGATGACGGTTCGGTTTCCCTTGCCGGCGATGAGTTGAAAATGAAGCGGCGCAGCGATGGCCGCCTGCAGCCCGCCGACCGCCGGCAGGTGGACCATATGCGCTCGCAGCTCGGGATGGTGTTTCAGAGCTTCAACCTCTGGTCGCACATGACGGTGCTCGAAAACCTGATCGAGGGCCCGTTACGCGTGCTCAAGCGCAATCGCGCCGAGGCTGTCGAGGAGGCGGAGGTGCTGCTCGCCAAGGTGGGCCTGGCGGACAAGCGTGGCCATTACCCCGCGCACTTATCGGGCGGCCAACAGCAACGTGTCGCGATTGCGCGTGCGCTGGCGATGCATCCGAAGGTCATGTTGTTCGACGAACCGACTTCCGCGCTCGATCCGGAGCTGGTCGGCGAAGTGCTGCGCGTGATGCGCACGCTTGCCGACGAGGGACGCACGATGCTCGTCGTCACCCATGAGATGGGTTTTGCGCGCCACGTCTCGAATCGTGTGATGTTCCTGCACGAGGGACGCGTCGATCTCGACGGCACGCCGCAGGAGGTATTCGGTGAACAGAAGTCGGAACGTTTCCGCCAGTTCGTATCGAGCCACCAGGATCGTGCGGCGCACTGATGCCGCGTTCTATCTCTTTGCGCAACCATGACTCTTATCCGTTCCACTGAACCGTTCGACTGGCAGGCGATTGCCGAGATTGCCGGCGGCGCGCCGCTCGAGCTGTCGGACGACGCTTGTGCGCGTATCGACGCGGCGCGCGCGCTGGTTGAGCAGATCGTCGTGCGCGGGATTCGCGCATACGGCGTCAACACGGGCGTCGGGGCGCTGTGCGACACGGTCGTGTCGCAGGCCAAGCAGCACGATTTGTCGCACAACATCCTGATGAGCCATGCGGTCGGAGTCGGCCCGCTGCTCGAACGTGAGGCGGTGCGCGCGATCATGGCTGCGGCCGTGAACAACTTCGCGCATGGGTGCTCCGGGGTGCGCCTCGCCGTCGTACGGCAGCTCGTTGCACTGCTCGAGGCCGACTGCGTGCCCGAGGTGCCGGCCTTCGGTTCGGTGGGTTATCTGAGCCATATGGCGCATATCGCACTCGTCTGCGTGGGAGCAGGCTGGGCGCGATTCGGCGATACTCGTGCGAGTGGCGCCGAGGCACTGCGCCGGCTCGGGCGCGAGCCTTTGTCGCTGGAGGCGAAGGAAGGTCTGAGCCTCGTGAACGGCACGCCCTGTGTCACAGGCCTTGCCGTGCTCGCGCTGGCGCGGGCACGGCGTCTGCTTGACTGGGTCGATGTGGTGGCGGCCATGACGTTCGAAAATCTGCAGGGGCAGCTAGAGGCATTTGATCCACAGTCGCTTGCATTCCGTGTGTCCACGGGGCTCGCAACGGTGGGCGCCCGGCTGCGCGGGGCGCTTGCGGGCAGTGGCATCCTGGCCATGGCCGTCGGGCGGCGCACGCAGGACTCGTTGAGCCTGCGCGCCATTCCGCATGTGCATGGTGCGGCGCGCGATGTCTTTACCGATGTGGCGAAGTCGGTCGACCGTGAGCTAGCGTCGGTGACGGACAATCCGATCGTCGCGGGTACGCCGGATAACCCGAGCGTGTATTCGCAAGCGCATGCCGTCAGCGCGTCGCTTGCATTGGCCATGGACAGCCTTAGCGTGGCGCTGGCACAGGTTGCGGCGATGTCCGAACGCCGCATTGACCGACTCGTGAATCCGCTCGTCAGCGGTTTGCCCGCGTTTCTTGCGGCAGAAGGGGGGACGCGTTCGGGTTTCATGATCGCGCAATATACTGCGTCGTCGCTCGTCGCTCAGAACCACCGAGAGGCGGCGCCGGCAAGCCTAGACGGCGGCGTGACCTCGGGGTTGCAGGAAGATCACCTATGCCATGCGACGCCGGCGGCGCTCAAAGCGCTCAGCATCATCGAAAATAGCACGCGCATCGTCGGCATAGAGTTACTGGCCGCTGTGCAGGCATATGATCTGCAGCCGGCCGGCCTGCAGCGTTCGCCCTATACCGAGGCACTGCGCGCGCAGGTTCGCAGCATCGTGCCGACCTACCGGGACGATCGTCCGCTCGCGGACGACATGAACCGTGCGTTCCGGATGATTGCCGACAATGCGCCCGCGCCGCTGACCGATCAAGAAAAAGGACAGAGTCGAACACACGATGAATACGAACGCACGAGCTGAGATTGCGGCACTTCCGGCCGAGGCGCCGCGCAGGACGTTGCCGGCCTACGAGCAGATCAAGCGTTATGTGGTGGACCGTATCACGAACGGCACTTGGAAGCCGGGCGACATGATTCCCTCCGAGGCTGATCTGGTCAAGGAATTCGGCGTGGCGCGCATGACGGTATCGCGCGCGCTGCGCGAGCTCACCGCGCAGCGGGTTCTGACTCGCGTACAGGGTTCCGGTACCTTTGTCGCGCCGCGCCATTACGAATCTCCTGTGCTCGAGATCCGAAACATCGCCGATGAAATCGTGTCGCGTGGCCACCGGTATGGCGCGCGCGTGGTTGCGCTGGAATCCAGTGATGATCCCGATGCGGTGGCGGCACTCGATCTTGCCAAGGGGCCGGTATTTCATTCGCGTATTGTCCATAGCGAGGAAGACGAGCCGATCCAATACGAAGATCGCTTCGTCAATCCGCATGTGTTTCCCGAGTATCTGCAACAGGATTTCACGTTGGAGACGCCGAATCACTACATGGTGCGGCTCGCGCCGATTCAGCACGCGGAATTCCGGATCTATGCGCAAAAGCCCGACGCACACGTGCGCCGTTATCTCGAGATGGAGATCGGCGAGCCTTGTCTGCTCGTTTGGCGCCGTACTTGGGTCGGCGATTCGGTGGCGACCTCCGTGCAACTCTGGCATCCCGCTACGCGTTTCCATTTGACCGGCAGCGTTTGACGGTCTGATTCGACGGACGATCTCACCCCTTGTCCCATGGTGGCACGCCCGAAAATGCGTTGACCAGGAAATCGATTGCGGCACGTACTTTTGCGCTCACGTGTCGACGGCTCGGATACACGGCAAGCACATCGATATCCGGCAGGCGGTACTCGGGTAGGGGCGCGGTCAAGCCGATCGCCGCCATGTTCTTTTTTGAATACCAGCCGGGCAGCCTCGTTCGCCAAGCGAGCGGGCTGCAAGAACTTCAGAAACGTGCGTCGATCGCATGGGCCGCGATGGCCCCGAATTCGTACGCTGCTTCGCGCACAGGCTTCAAGGCGGCCCTTTTAGGGCTTGTCGGGGGCAGCGGCAGATCCTCGATGCCGATCTGCCCGAGGATGAACCGGGCCAGTTCGCGGCCGAGCGTCGTTCCTGGCGCGATGCCGCGCCCGTTGTATCCCGTGAACGCAATGGTGCTGCGCGCAAGACGATGGAAGCGCGGCAAGGCGTTGGAGGTCATGCCAATCTGGCCGTACCACTCGTATTCGAAGTCGATCTCGCCAAGTTCGGGAAACAGCGAGGCCAGCGCCCGCCGTCCCCAGTTCTCGTGTACGCCGGCTCCAGCTCCGCGTAAAGCCCCGACGCTGCCGAATATCAGTCTTGCGCACCTGTCATAGCGGAAGGACGACAGAATCTGCTTCGTGTCCCAGCCGCCTTCACGGTTCGGAAGAATGCGGGTGCGCAGACGCTCGCTGAGCGGTTTCGTGGCCATGTTGAAATACGGCAGGCGGATCAACTGCGATTGCAACTCGGGCCAGATGTTCGAGGTATAGGCATTGGTCGCGACGATGACCCATCGCGCGTCGACATGGCCCTGTTCTGTCCGTATCCGCCAATGGCTCTGGTGGTCTTGCGCAGCGACGACTCGGCTCTTCGTGCAGATCGACGCGCCGGCCGCGAGTGCCGCGCGAGCCAGCCCCCGTGCGTAAGCGAGCGGCTGAATGGTGCCGGCGCGCCGATCGAGCAGACTGCCACTGTATGCCGTCGTGCCTACGGCCCGGGCTGTCGCTTCTGCATCGAGCAGTTCGACGGGCGCTCCGGCTTCCTTCCATTGCTGCCAGCGTTCGCGGATATCTTTCAGGCCACGATTGCCGACGGCGCAATGCAGCGTGCCATTTCGGATGGCTTGGCAGTCCAAGCCGTGTTTGTCGACGAGGGAATAGACGAGCGATGGGGCATCTCCGAGCACTTTGAGCAGCCGTCGGCCATGGGTCTCGCCGAGCAAATCCGGCAAGGCCCGCGGCATGACCCACATTCCCGCGTTGACCAGTCCTACGTTGCGTCCTGAGCCGCCGAAGCCGATTTCCTCTGCCTCAAGCACGATCACGCTGGCGCCACTTTCGCGAAGATGAAGCGCTGCCGAAAGACCGGTGTAGCCGCCGCCCACGATGACCACGTCGGCCGACTGCGGACCGAGCAACATGCTCGTCGTGGGAGCGGGCGGGGCGCTGGCTTCCCAGAGGCCGTGGCTATGCGTGTCGCCGTTCACTTTGCCACCTGCGCGAAACATATGGCGGTGGAAAAGCGGGTGCGAATGTCGTCGGGGGAGATCAGCGATGCAGAGGTCATTGTTGAACGGGGCATTGAAAGTAACGTGGGATCAGTCAGTCCGTTTTGGAATGGATGTGGCACAGTACGAAAATTCTGTCCCCGTACATTGCGGGGGTCAATCGAGTATTCGGACTTACCTCATTCCATAAGGGAATCACCTTGACCATCCCACGACGATTCCTGCCGCCGATGCAGGCCTTGCGCGCATTCGAGGCCTGCGCGAGGCTGTCGAGCTTCACGGCTGCCGCTCGCGAGCTCAACCTCACCCAGAGCGCGGTCAGCCGGCAGATTCATGCGTTGGAAGATATGCTGGGCGCCGATCTGTTCGTGCGCGAGAAGCAGACGGCTCGGTTGACGGTGGCCGGCGAGGCTTATGCCGGCGAAGTTCGCCAGGCTTTGCAGCGTTTGGCCACCGCGGCGCTGAGTTTTCGGGCCAACCCGCAGGGGGGCACGATCCGTCTTGCGATCCTGCCGACTTTCGGCACCCGCTGGCTAGCCCCACGCCTGCCATCGTTTTTGAGTGCAAATCCTGGCATTTCCATCAGCCTGGTCACCCGCCTGGAGCCGTTCGATTTCCGTCTGGAAGCGCTCGATGCCGCGATCCACTATGGCATGCCGGACTGGTCGGGCGCGGAACTCGATTTCCTGATGCCGGAAACCGTAGTGCCGGCCTGCAGTCGGGCCTTCAAGGAACAATATGGCATGCGCACGGCCGAGGACCTGCTCTCGGTGCCTCTCCTGCACCTGGTGTCTCGTCCCGATGCCTGGGAGCGCTGGTTCAATGCGAATGGCGTGGGCTTCAGCAGTGTGCATGGCATGCTGATCGATCAGTTCGCCTTGGCCACCCAGGCTGCCATTTCGGGGTTGGGTGTCGCCTTGCTGCCGGCTTTTCTGTTCGAGGACGAGTTCAGGCGGGGCGATCTGGTAGAGGCGATCGACGCACCGCTCGTCAGCGCTGGGTGCTATTACCTTGCCTATCCAGCGAGCCGCAGCAGCGGGTATCCGCCGCTCGAATGTTTCCGCCAGTGGTTGGCGAGGGAGACGGAAACATTGCGCGCCGGGAGTTGATCTACTTCTGGTCTATGAGGCCCGCCGTTTTCCATGAGGAGGAGGGCTCAAGCTGATCAGTCGGTTGTTTCTGTCGTCAGCGCGACCCATTCATTGTTCCTGACTTGGTAGAGCGTCGAACTCGGATTTTTCAGGTCGCCGTTTGCGGTAAATGCGATTTTTCCGGTGAAACCGTCATAGTCCGTTGCCTTGAGTGCAGCATTGCACTGCGCGGGATTGAGTGAATTCGCTTTCTCCCGATGGCGAATAACAACGATGCAACCAGAACGATAGGACGATGACTGATGTGAAACCGGGAGACCATGGGATTTTCCTCTGATATCTATGTTCAATACGCCGCGTATTCTGAAAATCCCCACGGGTTGTTGCGCACGCGGTTCATTCATCTCCTGTTGATGTGACTTCTCGAGCGGGGAGCGCGGAGATTTATGGCGATTGTGTGCAGCCAGTAGTCGCCTATCAAACGAAATGCGTGCATGACGTTATTCGTTTTACTCATCTCCTTGGCTTTCAACCGGCGCTTGTTCGATACTGCAATCCATACCTGCCGCGCGAGCCCAGACTTGGGGGCGTCGTATGGTGCTCCATGCCCCAAGCCATATAGAGCACGTACAACCACGCGAGCAAGCGCGCGCCGAGGCCCGGCGAGAATGAATTCGACTCTCGATAGTCCGCCCGGCTTCCGCCGGGTCGTCACTCACCACAGCCAAGCCCCAATGTGCCGGTTCGCAGTCAGGCGGCCAATCCGGTCGGCGTGTGCTCGACCTGAGCGAGCGAGCTGTGCGTACCCGCGTGGTTGAACTTGATCGCGCCGGTCCCGATCAGCGTGACGGTCTGGGCGACCTCCATCTCCCTGTATTCGAAACCGTTGGGTAGTTGTACTACGACCCGCTGTTCTTCGTTGGTGGCGGGCACGATGAGCGGTGCCGACGCGGTTTCCAGAATGCCCGGCACGAGCACCCGAGCCTTGCGCGTTGCCTTGTCAAACTCGAACGTGATGGGAACGAACAGCGGGTCTAGGAAGGTCGTGACGATCGACACCAGGATCTCGAAGAAGGTGCCGCCGTGTTGTGCGCTGAGAATTTGCAGAAGCGCGTCGCGCTGTTCCGGGGTGGCGTGCTCGTCGATCAGCGGCTGCATCGTGCCGTTGCCCTCGTGCAGTGCGCCGGGCCAATGGTAGGTTGCGGCCCAGATAGTTCCCTCCAGGCGGACGTCGCCGAAGTAGCCTTCGGTGATCCGCATGCCCGCCATTCCTTCGCAACCCTTGTGGGGATATGGCACGCCCACCGTGTCACATGGACAGGTGGCAATGCAGTTGCAGTTCTTGAGATAGTCCCCTTTCATTTTCCATGCCGTAGCCATAACATCTTCCTCCGGGAAGGATGGCGGGGGTCTGCCGGCAGGTCGTGCCCGGAGATCGACGCGGGAATCGGGAGTGCCCCGTTCCGATAACTGATACGTGGCTCGTCGTCGCGGGGCGGCGCTGTTCACGCCTGGTGTTTAGTGTAGGTGATGCCGCGACGGCTAGCCAACGTACGGCAACGTGAACCGAAAGTTGGCGGGCAGCACGTCCCGCTTCCAATTCATGCAGCCGTGGACGAAGCGTCCGCGTTGCGACTTCATGAATTCAACATAGCTGATAGCTGAAAGCAATCGAGCGAAATGTAACGGTCATTGCCCCGCCGCAGCCTGCTCGCGCATGCGACGGGCTTCATCGCGCAGGAACTGCTGGTAATCGTCCAGATCGCCGTCGAAGGGCTCGACGCCGCCCCTGGTGACCAGCCAGAACTCATCGCATACCGCGCGCAGCAGGGCCCGGTCGTGGCTGACCAGCATCACCGTGCCCTCGAATTCGTTCAGCGCCATGGCTAGCGCTTCGCGTGTGGCCAAGTCGAGGTGGTTGGTCGGCTCGTCGAGCAGCAGCAGGTTGGGGCGCTGCCACACGATCATGCACAACACGAGCCGCGCCTTTTCGCCGCCGCTCATCGTGCTGACCGCCTGATGGACCGTGTCGCCACTGAAGTTGAAAGTGCCGAGGAAGGTGCGAAGCGATTGTTCGGTACCACTCTGGCCGGGGGCGCGCATGTGAGCCGGCGTGTCCTTGGCAAGGCGGATCATGTGTTCCATCGGCGTGTCATGCGGGCGCAGCACGTCGAGCTCCTGCTGTGCGAAGTAGCCGATGTTCAGGCCTTTGCCTTCGCTGATTTCGCCGGCAATCGGCGCCAGCGCGTGCGCCACCGTCTTCACCAGCGTGGACTTGCCTTGGCCGTTGGCACCGAGAATGCCGATCCGCTGCCCGGCCAGCACGGAACGGTTGATGCCCCGCACGATCACCGTGGGCGGCGTGCCCGGCAGTGCGCCGGCCGGCGCGGGGTAGCCGAAGCTCGTGTCCAGCATCGACAACAGCGGGTTCGGGACGTTGAGGGGCTCCTTGAACTCGAAGTTGAACTCCGCATCGGCAAGCACCGGTGCGATCTTCTCCATGCGTTCGAGCGCCTTGACCCTGCTCTGCGCCTGTTTCGCCTTCGAGGCCTTGGCCTTGAATCGGTCGATGAACTTCTGCAGATGAGCGATCTTGTCCGCCTGCCTCGCCACCGCGGCCTGCTGCAACACGAGCTGCTCGGCGCGCATGTCTTCGAACTTGCTGTAGTTGCCGCCATAACGCACGAGCTTGGCGTTGTCGACGTGCACCGTCACCTGCGTCACCTCGTCGAGGAATTCGCGATCGTGGCTGATCACCACAAGGGTTCCTTGATAGCGTTTGAGCCAGGCTTCCAGCCAGACCAGCGCGTCGAGGTCCAGGTGGTTGGTCGGCTCGTCGAGTAGCAGCAAGTCGGACGGGCACATGAGCGCGCGCGCTAGTTGCAGTCGCATGCGCCAGCCGCCGGAGAAGCTGTTGACCGGCTGGCTAAGTTGCGCAGCACTGAAGCCAAGGCCCAGGATCAGCGCTTGGGCACGTGCGGGAGCATCGTGTGCACCGGCGTCGTGCAGGGCCATATAGGCATGGGCCATGCGCATGCCGTCGTCGCTGGCTTCGGCGGCGGCGGCTTCGTCCTGCGCGGCCAACAGCACGGTGTCACCCTCGATGACGAAGTCCGTCGCGCTCTGCTCGGTCTCCGGCATCTCTTGCGCGACCTGGCCCATCCTCCACGTAGAGGGAATCGAGAATTCGCCGCTGTCTTCGTGCAGCGTGCCGTTGAGAAGGCCAAAAAAGGACGACTTACCGGCGCCGTTGCGGCCGACGAGACCAATCTTTTCGCCGGGGGAGAATGTGATGGTCGCGCGCTCGAGTACGACATTAACGCCGCGGCGCAGCGTGAGATTACGGACGGAGATCATAAGGAGATACTTCGGAGAGGATTGGCATGATAGCCGACCGGACGTGCAGGACGGTCTCTTTCTGATCCGGTTGCGTTTTGCGACGCTCGCAGCGTAAGCATCGGGTCTGCGTTCCGGGTTCCCAGCGGCTTATATTTCGACTATTATCGAAATATGGAAATGAAACCAGCCATTGCCGCCCTCGGAGCGCTCGCGCACGAATCCCGGCTCGCCGTCTTCCGCGCCTTGGTGCAAGCGGGGCCGCACGGCTTGCCGGCGGGCCGAATTGCCACGCTGCTCGACGTGCCGCCGTCCTCGCTCTCTTTTCACTTGAAGGAGCTGGCTCACGCGCAGCTCGTGATCAGCCGGCAAGAGGGACGCTTCGTCTTTTATTGCGCGAACTTTTCGACGATGAACGGCCTGCTGGCCTATCTCACTGAGAACTGCTGCGGTGGCAATCCCTGCTCGCCTGCGGCCTCGTGTTCGACGTCCAAGGAGAATCGATCATGAAGCGCTTTCAGGTTCACGTCAGCGTAGCCAATCTCGACAGCGTTCGTTTTTATTCGGGTGCTGTCGATGCGGCACCGGGGCCTCGCACATGACCACGAACGTATTGATCCTCTGTACCCACAACTCGGCGCGTAGTGTGCTGGCGGAAGCGATGCTCAATCATTGGGCCGCGAAGCTCGGCAAGGACGTGCGCGCGCACAGCGCCGGCAGCGAGCCTAGCGGCCGGGTCAATCCGTTCGCATTAGAAGCCTTGACGGGCGCGGGCGTGGATGTCGGCGGATACCGCAGCAAAAGCTGGGACGAGTTCGCCGGCGACAACGCGCCTGAAATGCGAATTGTCATCACGGTATGCGGTAGCGCTGCGTCGGAGGCATGCCCGCATTGGCCGGGCAGTCCTGTGAGCGTGCATTGGGGCTATGCCGATCCATCGAACGCTTTGGGCGGGGACGACGGTAAGCGACTCGCGTTCGAGCTCACTCGCCAAGCGATCGGCTATCGAATGCTTCAACTGCTGGCCCTTCCGCTCGACCGCTACGACAACGCTGAACTTCAGAAGGCGCTGACACACATCTCGCATACCTGATGGCCCGCATGTCGGCTTCCAAAATTCAGGCGCCGCATGCATCTACGAGGCAAATCGTCGTCCAATGAATATGTCTAACGCTGCTACAACGGAAAAAGCTGTCGCCAAGCCAGCCATCAACTTTTTCGAACGCTATTTGAGCGTCTGGGTGGCACTGTGCATCGTCGTCGGCATTGCGCTTGGGCAGGAACTGCCCGGCCTCTTTCGGCAGATCGGCCGAATGCAATACGCGCAGGTCAATCTGCCGGTCGGGCTGCTGATCTGGGTGATGATCATCCCGATGCTCGTCAAGGTCGACTTCGGCGCATTGCATGAAGTTCGTCAGCACGTCAAAGGCATCGGCGTCACGCTCATCGTAAATTGGCTCGTGAAGCCGTTCTCGATGGCGTTTCTTGGCTGGCTGTTCATCAAGCATTTGTTTGCGCCGATGTTGCCGGTCGCACAACTCGACAGCTACATCGCCGGCCTCATCCTGCTGGCCGCCGCACCATGCACGGCGATGGTCTTCGTCTGGAGCCGTCTCACCGGCGGCGATCCGCTGTTCACGCTTTCACAGGTCGCGTTGAACGACAGCATTATGGTGGTCGCGTTCGCGCCACTGGTCGGCCTGCTACTCGGCATTTCCGCTATTGCGGTGCCGTGGGCCACGCTGTGTACATCGGTGGTGCTTTACATTGTCATTCCAGTGATGCTCGCGCAGATTTGGCGCAAGCTGCTGCTCTCGAAGGGGCAGGGGGCGTTCGACGCAGCGATGGCGAAGATCGGCCCGTGGTCCATCGCCGCGCTGCTGGCGACGCTGGTGTTGCTGTTCGCTTTTCAGGGAGAAGCCATCCTTAAGCAACCACTGGTGATCGCCCTGCTCGCGGTGCCGATTTTGATCCAGGTGTTCTTCAACTCGGCGCTCGCCTACTGGCTTAACCGCGCGGTCGGGGAGAAGCACAATGTCGCGTGCCCGTCAGCGCTCATCGGCGCCTCCAATTTCTTCGAACTGGCCGTTGCAGCCGCCATCAGCCTATTCGGTTTCAATTCCGGCGCGGCGTTGGCAACGGTCGTCGGCGTGCTGATCGAAGTGCCGGTCATGTTGCTGGTGGTGCGCATCGTCAAACAGTCGAAAGGCTGGTACGAGCGGGCTTGAACCGTATGCTGATGCACAAGTGCGTATACAAGCGCAGCTAGTCCGGCGCATCTAGTCCGGCGCACAGTGGGCGTCGTTCGCCTTGCGTTCGCATTGCTGTTTCGCTTTCGGCAAATCGCTCAACGTTTCTGATGGGAATGACGGCCGGTTTCGGAGGAATGACTGCCATGCGCATGCGCGTCGATTCCATGGCGGTCATGCTCGTCCGTCTCCATCATCCGCATCATCTCGACGCCCCCTGTGCGGAAGAAGACAACAGTCAATACCAGAAAGACCATGCCGAAAACGATGTTCAGGATGGTCGTGTAATTGAAGGTGATTGTCGCGTCGACGACAGAGGTATGGCGCGCATGAGGCACCCAGCCGGCGAGTTGGAACAGCCCCTCCACGGCGAGTGCCGCGAGCACCATCGCAATATAGAACGTCACCGCCATGAAGGCCGTCATCTTTGCGCCGTAGTACTTGCGATAGATGTTCAGAATCGGCAGGATGACGAGATCGCCGAATATGAACGACGCGACGCCCCCGAAACTGATACCGCCTTTCCAAAGCACGGCTGCCAGCGGCACGTTCCCCACAGAACACGTGAATGAGGCGATCGCGATGAGTGGACCGGCAAAAGCACCCCAGATCGCGGCGAGCGTTGGATGATTGGCGAGAAAAAACTTTTGCCAGAAGCTGTCCGGCACCCATGCCGCCATGGCTCCCGCGACAAGTAATCCCACGCCGATGTCCCGCCACAGCATGGTCCAGTTCATCACGTAGCTATGGCTGACGGCCTTCCACCCGTCTTTTGATATAAGGCGCTCTTTCCATGTATCTTTCCGTTCGCCCATCGCCATGGCCGCATGTCCTTCCATGCTGCCGGCAATGCCTTTGTCCGCCTGTTCGATAGCCTGCTTCTTCAACGTATCCCGGAGGAAGACGCGAAAGAGCAGAGCGACGAGAGCGATCATGATGGGACCGCCGATAAATTCAGCGGCAGCAAACTGCCATGCAATGAGCACCCACATGAGCACGCCGAGCTCGAGCACGAGGTTGGTAGCGGCGAACTGAAAGGCCATCGCAGCGGTGAGATCGGCTCCTTTGCGAATCATGGAGCGGGCCATGGCAACGGCGGCATAAGAGCATGATGACGAGGCGGCTCCGAAGAGGCTGGCGAGCGCGAGCGAACGGGGAGACGTGTCCGGCAGCAGCTTCGACATCTCGGACTTTGAAACCATCACCTCGATCACCGCTGAAAAGAGAAATCCGAGGCTTAGTCCCCAAAAGATCTGCCAGAGCATCGTGAAGGCCATCCACAGTGCGTGGCCAAGCGCGCTGAATATTTGCATCGATAGCTCCAGGGACATCGCCTATGAGTAAGGCTGGGCCGCTCGCCTGTCAACAGGATAGACGACGGCCTCCCTCCCCGAGCAGCCGTTAGCGCGCCGAAGTATCAATCGCGATAGTGACGATGGTGGCGCCGGCTTCTATAGCCGTGGTAATCGTTGGCATACGAATTCACGCGGGAGACATGGCCGCCGAGCGCCGAGCCGGCTCCGCCGCCGGCAGCCGCACCGACGATGCCGCCCGCGCGTCCGCCCATGGCGTTGCCTGCCGCCGCGCCTGCACCTCCGCCAAGCGCGCCGCCGACGATTGCGCCGGTGCGCTCGCGGCGATTCGATGTAACGGCGCCCCCTGCGCCGCCGCCCACCGCGCCGCCGATGATCGAGCCGGTGCTTCCGCCTACCGCGCCGCCCAGGGCAGCGCCGGCCGCGCCACCCAGTGCGCCGCCAAGTGCGTTGTTCAAGTCGCCGGCGAGCGCCGGCAGCGACGTCAACGCGGCCAACGCCACGCATGTTGCCGATACGGCAGTCCGAACGTTTTTCTTCAGCATCTTTTTAGGCCTCTTGCCTTTTGTTGGAATGATGGCGCGGGAGTATACCGAGGCGCGGTAGGACAGGTGTTGCTCGTCGGCGCGGAGTCGGTAAGAGACGTAACGAAATTTGGGGCGCTACCGAAGTTATCCAGAATTATACCAAGACGGTATAATTATCCGGGCACGGATAATTTTGGATAACCCGATGGAACTGACGGAACTGTGGCATTTTCCGCGGCCCGAGTTGGCTAGCGCCTATCTTGCGACGCTGAACACCGGGCTCGTCACCTCGACGACGATTTTTGCGCCGCGGCGCACCGGCAAGACGGCGTTCCTCTTGCGCGATCTCAGGCCGCTCGCACAGGAGGAGGGGTACACGGTTGTCTACTGCGATCTATGGCAAACGCGGCAAACGCCGGGAGCGGCGCTCGTGCGCGCGCTCGAAGAAGCGCTCGAACCCCACTCCGTGCTCGAGAAAGTTATCGCACGGCTTCAGACGCCGGTTAAAGCGCTCAAGGGTCGGGCGGAGTTCGCCGGCGCGAAGCTGGAAGGGCAAATCGAGTTGGAGAAGGAGCCGAAGCGGGAGATTGCGGATTCGGCGCTTCTGCTCGACGCACTCGTCGCCGAGCTGACAAAGCGCCGGCCCGTGCTCTTTCTGATCGACGAGGCGCAGGCGCTTGGCCGCAGCCAGGAAGGCGAGGAAATGGCGCGCGCGCTGCGTACGACGCTCACCAAGCACCAGCGCAAGCTTCGTATGCTATTTACCGGTTCTTCGCGCACGAAACTCGGACATGTATTCACGAATGCGAACGCACCGCTCTATTCGGCCGCGAGCGCGGTGCACGATTTTCCGCTGCTCGGCGATGATTTCGTCGACTACATCGCACGCCGGTTCAAGGAATCGACGAAGCGCAAGCTGGACGCTCGTGCCGCGCGGGAGGCCTTTGACCTCTTCGGAAGGCGCCCTGAGCCGCTGATGGAGATGGTGCTCGCACTCATGATGAGCCCGGTGCTTACGTTTCCCGAGGCGATTTCGATGCAGCAAGAGAAGCTTGCTCGCAGAGAGAATCATGAAGGCGCCTGGAATTCGCTCGACGCGATCGAGCGCGTGCTCGTACGGATGCTTACCGACGACCCTTCGATGAAGCCGTTCGCGAAGGCGACGCTCGTGAAGATTCGCAAGCGCGTCGGTATCGAAGACCTCCAGGCGACTCATATCCAAAAGGCGCTGGCCCGGCTCGCGGAAAAGACGGTCGTGGCGAAAAGTCCGCGCGATGTCTATGAGTTCGAGAATGAAAGCTTTGCCGACTGGGTTCGCAATATCGTCGACTAGTTCCGGCTTTATCCCCAGGGCGCCGCCCACGAGAGGGCGGCGCGACATTCCTACAACACTCGCAACTCGCGAATCTTGCCGATCTGCGGCGAGCGGCTGAGGATCAAGTCGGTGATGAATTCAGGGAGCAATGCGAACGGTATGTTGTCGGGCACGTTGTCGACAACCTGACACGGCACGTGCACGATAAAGTCGTTCGGTGCGCTCTTGAGGCTATGCTCGTAAGTCACGCGGTAGTTCATTTTTTTCGACACCCGCAAGGTTCACGACGTTCATGATGACAAAGATACTCGCAACGTGAACGTCGTGCCCGGCTAGTCGGCAGTCAACGCAACGCCTTCGCATGATAAGCAAGATGCTCGCCGATGAAGCTGGCGATGAAGTAATAGCTGTGGTCGTAGCCCGATCGGACGTTCAGTTGCAACCGATGTCCCGCCGCCTCGCAGGCTTCGCGCAACAGCTCCGGTTTCAACTGGCTGTCCAAGAACTCGTCGCTGTCGCCTTGATCCACGAGTAACGGCAGCCGTTCGGTGGCGCCTTTGAGCAACTGCACCGTATCGTATTGCTCCCACGCCTGCCGATCGTCACCGAGGTACGCCGTGAACGCTTTCTCCCCCCAAGGCACCTGGCTCGGCGCGACGATCGGAGAGAACGCCGACACACTGCGGTAGCGGCCCGGATTGCGCAGCGCGATAGTCAATGCGCCGTGCCCGCCCATCGAATGGCCGAAGATCGAGCGTGCGTCCGTTACCGGAAACCGCGCTTCGATCAGCGCCGGCAGTTCGTCGACGACATAGTCGTACATGCGGTAGTGCTTGGCCCATGGGTGCTGCGTCGCGTTGAGGTAAAAGCCGGCGCCTTTACCCAGATCATAGGCCGGGTCGTCGGCGACATCGTCGCCGCGCGGGCTCGTATCCGGCGAGACGACGATGATGCCGTGTTCATTGGCATAGCGTTGCGCGCCGCTCTTCGTGATGAAGTTCTGCTCGGTGCCGGTCAGCCCGGAAAGCCAATACAGCACCGGGCATTGCTCGCCTCGCACGGCCGCTTCGGGCAAGTACACCCCGAACCGCATGTCGCAGTCGAGCGTGGACGAGGCGTGTTTCCACACCTCCTGATATCCACCGTGACATGCGTGTCGTTCGATCCGTTCCATATCGATCAGGCCTCGCGATAGGTGCCTTTGGCTTTGGCCGCGTGCGCGGCGAGAATGTCCATCAGCGCGGGGCTGAGGCAATCGTACGGCTCGAGCCCTTTCTCTCGCAGCGTTTGGCGTACCTCAGCCATCGCGGTCGGCGGCGTGCCGCTCTCGATGATCGACGAAACGAACGCGGCAAACGTGGGCCCGTCCCATCCGGCATCCTTCGATAGCTCGGTATGGATAAAGTCCAACCCGTGGAATGCGTGCGCGGCGTTCTCGATACGTCCGAACAAATGCGTGCCGCAGCCCGTACAGGCATGGCGTTGAATGAGCGCCGAGTCGTCCACGACCTTCAGTTTTTCGGGGTGCGCGGTGACGGTTACCTTGTCGCGAGGCACGACGCCCACGACGGCAAACACGGCGCCCGCGGGCTTCCAACACTTGGTGCAGCCGCAAGCATGGTTGAACAACACCTGCGTATCCACGCGCACTTCGACGGGATCGGTCGCGCACAAACAGCGCAACGTACCGCCTTTGAAATCGCTCGCGCCTTTTTGAAAACCGTTGTCGACGCTGGGGTGAATGGCCGTGGTCATGATTTGTCTCCTAGTAGGTATCGGTTGTGATCAATCAGCAATCGACAATCAGTAGTGAACGACGGTGCGGATCGACTTGCCTTCATGCATTAGATCGAATGCCTCATTGATTTCGGCCAGCGGCTTCGTGTGGGTCACGAACGGCGCAAGTTGAATCTTTCCGGCCATAGCGTCTTCCACCATGCCCGGCAACTGCGAGCGTCCCTTGACGCCGCCGAACGCGGTACCGAGCCAGCGGCGGCCCGTCACGAGTTGGAACGGACGCGTTGAAATTTCTTGCCCGGCACCAGCGACGCCGATGATGACCGACTGGCCCCAGCCGCGATGCGCGCATTCGAGCGCGGCGCGCATGACGTTGATGTTGCCGATGCATTCGAAGCTGTGATCCACCCCCCAGCCCGTCATCTCGACGATCACTTGCTGAATCGGTTTCTCATGATCTTTCGGATTCACGCAATCGGTCGCGCCGAAAACGCGCGCGAGTTCGAACTTGCTCGGGTTCGTGTCGATCGCGATGATGCGGCCGGCCTTGGCCAGCTTGGCGCCTTGGATGACGGCCAAGCCAATGCCGCCCAAGCCGAACACGGCCACCGTATCGCCTTCTTGCACCTTGGCCGTATTCTTGACGGCGCCCAATCCCGTGGTGACGCCGCAGCCGAGCAAGCAGACCTGTTCGGGATTGGCGTCGGGGTTGATCTTGGCGAGCGAGACTTCGGCCACCACGGTGTATTCGCTGAACGTCGAGCAGCCCATGTAGTGATAGATGGGCTGGCCGTTGTAGCTGAAGCGCGTGGTGCCATCGGGCATGAGGCCCTTGCCTTGGGTGGCGCGCACGGACACGCATAGATTCGTCTTGCCGCTTTTACAGAACAGGCACTCGCCGCATTCGGCGGTATAGAGCGGGATCACGTGATCGCCGGGCTTCACGCTCGTCACGCCTTCGCCCACTTCGACGACGATGCCGGCGCCTTCATGGCCCAGCACGGCGGGGAAGATGCCTTCGGGGTCATCGCCCGAGAGTGTGAACGCGTCGGTATGGCAGACACCCGAGTGCGTAATCTTGACGAGCACTTCGCCCTTACGGGGCGGTTCGACGTCGATCTCTACGACTTCAAGGGGCTTGCCAGGCCCGAACGCAACGGCAGCACGTGATTTCATATCAGTCCTTTGGGGCGAAAAGGGGGAGGTCAGCCAACCGAATCAATGGCCGCTGAATCCGATCAACTCAACGAAGATAGGAGCGCACGAGGGACACGACATCGTCGATCGACCCTTGCTGCGCGCCGTTCGCTTGCGCGACATGCGAAAACTCTTCTCTTAAGTGGCTTTCGAGAACGCCGGCCATGAGCCCGTTGATCGCACCGCGTACCGCGGCAATCTGCTGAAGAATGGGGCCGCAGTCGGCCCCTTCCTCGAGCGCGCGCTCGAGCGCGTCGATCTGTCCGCGCACGCGGCGAACGCGAGCGAGGACGCGCTTTTTTTCTTCAGCGGTATGCGGCATTGGGTCGGTTTCGTATACTCAGGGGTAGTATGAAAGTAGCATACTGCCTGCCAGTATGTAAAATTCCTTTTTCTGCGCACTTAGCGGGACATTCATAACTTGATGAGATATTGCCCGCGCGCCGGATAGTCTTTGTCGCCTAAACGCCGGCCGCCGCCACGAACTGAGCGATCGCATCGTTCAGTGCCTCAGTTGCCTCAGTGCCTCGGCCGCATCACGATGCGGCGAGTGACCAAGTTCATAAATGCGTGCACGCGGGTAAAAATACCTTTTTAAAGGACCCTGATAGCGATAAAGCAAGTTCTACCGCAATGCCAGCATGCTCTTCAATGAGCGTACCGTTCTGTATATTCGTCACGAAATTGAAATATATTTCTGCATACTTATCAGTTAACGCGTGAATGCCGATCGTCCCCTGAGTTAAGATGCGGCTCATATATGCTTTTACTTCAACGTTTTTTTGGTGAGCGGACGTATTACTCGCCAAGACGCGCGTCGCGAGCAAGAATATGTACTCGTTATTGCCTGCTGTCGTATCGATGGTATTTGCCGGGTTCAGCATCTATGTGCTCGCCAAAGAGCGCATGACGCGCGTGTGGTCTCCTTTCATCGCGGTGTGCACCGCGACGTTTGTGTGGCAAGGAACTTGGGCCATTCTTTTTCAGACGACCAGCGTGGGCGTTGCGGTTGTGCTGGCCAAAACCGGCTACGTGTTCATCGTGTTTTTGCCCACGGCGTTTTATCACTTCGTGACGGGGGTTGTGTCCCGCCCCGAAAAGACGCTGCTGCGGATGTCGTACGGCCTATGCTTGCTGTTGGCAATCCTGGTGCTAACGGGCAATGAGGTGGTGAACGGCGTAAGCCTCCACTCGTTCGGATACTATCCCCGCGCCGGGCGGCTTCATCCGATCCATGTCGTGCAGACACTCTTGCTTGCCGCGCGCGGCGCGTGGCTGTTGCTCCAGGCAAAGCGACATCCCGATGCATCGGGATTCCGGGACCTTTTCAATCCATGCCTGATCAGCCTCACTGTGTATTCTCTTGCCGCGACGGATTACGTCGTCACCTACGGCAATGACTTTTACCCCGTGGGCATGATCTTCATCGCGATCTGTCCCGCCATCTTCGCCGTGGCGATCGAGGAGCGCGATCGAGGCTCTTCGCTCGGTCGGCCAGGCGTCTAGCCCCATGGGCGCGCGCGTCTGATACCCCGGAATCGAGGCGTATCGCTAGCGATATTTCGACTACCATTGCTCACAAATGTCGCCCCACGCGGCAATTCTGCGGCGACGCTGATACTATTGTCGTCCGATTCAGGTTTGCGGTGACAGGACAGAGCATGGGTTTCGAGCAACTGGCGGCGCTCAAGGCGCAGCTGACGAAGGAAGCGAAGGCGAAGAAGCAGCAGGAGGAGCGCACGGCGGGCAAGCCGGCGCCGGCTGCGAAGCAGGGCGGGAAACCGGAGGCGAAGGCGGCCCCGAAGCACGGCGCGAAGCCGGCGACGAACCCGGCGACGAACCCGGCCGCGAAGGCGGCACGGCCATCGCGGCCCGGCGGCCAAGCGCGCTCGGGCGACAAGACGCCACCGGTCGATCCCGTGGTGCGCGTGATTGGCAAGCTGCAAAAACGCTTTCCGGCTGCGTTCCCGAAGAATCCGGCCCCGAAAGTGCCACTGAAGGTGGGCATCCTCGCCGATTTGATGGCGCAGGCAGCCGATCTGCAGTTGAACGAGGCCGAGATCCGCGAGGCCGTCAGCACATGGTGCCGCGGCAGCCGCTATTGGGCTTGCTTGACGGACGGCGCTGCGCGCGTGGATTTGTCTGGTGAGCCGGCGGGCGCGGTGACGGCGCGCGATGCCGCGTTTGCGCGCAATCAGGCGAAGGGCGGCCCGGGCGGGCGTCGCAAGGCGCAGCAGGGCAAGGGCAATGCGGGTCAGGCCGGCGCGGGTCAGGCAGCCCAGGCCAACGCAGATCAAGCCAACGCAGATCAAGCCAACGCAGATCGAGCCAACGCAGATCAAGCCAACGCCGAGGCGGCAGAGCATGCCGAAGAAAAGGGCGTGACTTCGGTGGGTGCCGAGGTAGATCCGCAACCGCAAATGGGTGAAGACCGGAGCGATGCTTCGCCGGAGTGAGCGGTACCGATACGACGTATCAACGGTAGGATCGTAGCCGCATCCATTGAAGCGGCAGCAGCGGGCTTGGCGTTCGTCCGAGCCATGCGGGACAGCCGTCGGGTAACCGAAGCGATGCCGGACGCAGCCGTCCGTCCGGCATCGGCTCCGCCTACTCAGCCTTCCTTCTTCTCCAAATAGCCCTGGGCCAGCGTGGCAAGGCCACCGGCATTTTGGATCGATGCGATCACATTGGCGGAATCGATCTGTCCGCCCTGGGGCGCCTGGCCGCCCGCTGTCCCGTGATGGAGCACGAGCGGCAGCACTTGGGCCAACACGCTCGATGCTTGCTCCGGCGAAACGCCGATCTTACCGGCCAACTCGCTCACGGCACTGGAGCCCACGATGTTTTGAAGCAGGTCGGCCGAGGGCGCCTGGCTCGCTCCGTCGACGGGCTCCTGGGTGACGCCTCCCGCGCCGCTCGTTTGCAGTTGATCAACGAGACCGGATGCTCCGCCCGGGTGCTTGTTGATAAGATCCGTCACGGCTGTGAGGACGGCTTGTTCCTGTCCACCGGCATCCTTGTTGCCGAGGAGAGAGGCAAACATATCGAATAGACCCATGATGACGCTCCTGCTGAAGCGGCGCTGCCCAGCATGGTGGGACGCCGAGGGGATGCGCCGTGCGGCGCGGGAATGGCCGGTTGCGGCCGGTCATTTACCGGATGTTGCGGCGGCGGCCTCTGACTTGTTCTTTTTGCTCTTCTTATTCTTCTTCGAGTTAGTGTGAGTTTCGTGCACGTGCGACGTCAATGTCGCTGCCGCGGGTGCGGCCGTATTCGCGGGCGATTGCGCGGCGGTAGCGGCCCTCGCCGGTGCAGCCTTTTCATGTACGCCGCCGGCCGTGGGGGGAGTGGAAGAGCCGCCGATCGTGAGACCTTCCCCTTCGAGCTTCGTGACCGATTTCGTACCGAGGCCTTTCACGCGCCGAGCCAAATCGTCAGCATCTTTGAACGGCCCGTGCTTGGCTCGTTCGTCGATGATTGCTTGCGATTTGACTGAGCCGATGCCCTTTAGCGTTTCCAATGTCGCTTGATCGGCTGAGTTCACGTCGACGGACGCGGCAAACGCGGTGGACACGGTGAAGACGAGCGCGGCGAGCAGCAAGAAGAGTCTTTTGAGCATGGCTGAAACTCCGATCGACGAAGAAGCGGCACGTGAAAAAGACGGGTGCAGCTCAATTGCGTGCACCGTGTCCATCCCCTAATTCAATCAACAACTTACGCGAACAATCTGCAGCTTGTCCACAGCATTGCCAACAGAAAGTGGGGATAAGTCGCACTATCCGCGATGCGCCCGCTCAATTGCGCGGATGTCACCGAATAAAAAGGCCGAGCCGATGCGGCACTCGCCGGCGATAGCGGCACGTCCCAGCGTCGATGGCTCGATCGGCTCCATCGCCAATGCCCTAATGCGCGATCGCCGCGTTTATCTGCATCCGTCCTGAGTAAATTCGCTCAAGCGGCTCGTTCGCGCACTCAAGCATGCCGGACTCAAATACAGCGACATCCATCCTGTCTACCTCGCACCGGCCGATGCGCGGGCCGCGTTCACGCAAGGCAGCATCGATGCATGGGTGAGTTGGGATCCCTATTTCGCGTCGGTCGAGCAGCAAACGGAAGCGCGCGTGCTTGCGGACGGCACCGGCCTCGTCGACAACCTGCAGTTTTTCGTGGCATCGCGCCGCTTTGCAACAGCCAGCCCGCTGCCGCCGCGATTTACTGCTTGCGCAGCGGTTCCAGCAATGGACGCAGCCCATTGTGATCGAGCTCTTGCATGAGCGCGAGCAGGCGGCCGATCTCTCCGGGCGGGAAACCCTCGCGCGCGAACCAGTTGAGGTAATGGCCAGGTAAATCGGCGATGAATCTGCCTTTGTATTTGCCGAACGGCATGGCGAGGGTCACGAGGCGTTCGAGATCGTGCGAATCCATAAGCGTGAGCAGGCGTAGTGGCCGTCGAGATCAAGCCGAGTTCGATGGCGAGCGACGCATGATACGCCTTCGAAGGAATTCGGACCGACCCGATCAGTAGCCGTACGAGCCGGCGCTAGGCCGAAGGCGCCGAGCCCTCGCACTCGCTTTGCAACAGCTCGGTGATGCGCTCGAGCGGCATCGGCCGGCCCGTCAGGTAGCCTTGGACGTTATCGCAGCCCGCATCGGTGAGCCAAGCGAGTTGCGCGTCATCCTCGACGCCCTCGGCGACGACGGCGATGCCGAAGCTGTGCGCCATCGAGATGATGGCTGTCACGATCGGCTGTCCAGCCCGCGGCAACGGTTCCACGAATGCGCGGTCGATTTTGAGGCTGTTGACCGGAAAGGACTGCAGATACGACAGCGAGGAATAACCGGTGCCGAAATCGTCGAGCGACAAGCGGATGCCGGCCGCGCGCAGTTGGCGCATTGCCTCGACGCCGGCGGTCATGTTCGCCATCAGTTGGCTCTCCGTCAGCTCGAGTTCGAGCAGGTGAGGAGCCAGGCCGCTTTCGGCGAGCACCGCCTTCACGTCTTCGCTGTATTGCGTCTGGCGCAACTGGCGCGCGGATACGTTGACGGCTACGTGAATATCCACGCCCGGTTCGGCATTCCAGCGCGCGCAATCGCGGCACGCGCGGCGCAGCACCCATTGCCCGAGCGCCACGATGAGATCGCTGTCCTCGGCGACCGGCACGAATTCGGTCGGCGCGATTTCGCCGTCGACAGGGTGGACCCAGCGGGCTAGCGCCTCGACGCCGACCAAGCGTCCCGTGCGGCAGTGAAATTGCGGCTGATAGACGAGACTGAGACCATCGGTCTCGATCGCCTTGCGCAATTCCGTTTCGAGCCGCGCGCGTCGGCGTGCTTCGACGGTCATGCTCGGATGAAACTCGACGGCGGCGTTCTTGCCGCGGCTTTTGGCGGCATACAGCGCGATGTCGGCGCTGCTGACGAGCGATGCCACATCGATCGCGTCGTCGGGATATACGCTGACGCCCACGCTCGCGCTCGCCACGATGCTCGCGCGCGGCAGATCGAAGGGGCGGGCCAGCGCGCGCGCAATACGCTCGGCCGTGCTGATGCCTTCGGCCTTTTCCTTGGTGATCGTCACGAGCACCGCGAATTCGTCGCCGCCGATACGGCTCACGAGGTCGACCGTCCGTACGCTTTGCCGAAGCGCGACGGCGACATGCTTCAGTAACTCATCGCCCGCGCCGTGTCCGAGCGTGTCGTTGACGTTCTTGAAGTCGTCGAGGTCGACGAGAATCAACGCGGCGCGCGTGCCGCTTTGCACACCGCGCCGCAATCGCTCGGTCAATGCTTCATAGAACGCGCGGCGGTTCGGCAAGCCCGTGAGCGGATCGGTCGAAGCCAAGTACTCGAGTTCCTTCTCGGCATGCGCGATGCGCGCGCTCATCCGCGAGGTAATCACGAACGCAATCCAAAGCGCGCAGAGCGATGCGGCCAAAATGAACCCGGCAAAGTGCAGCAACTGCCTTATCATCGGCTCGGTCGTCGCGACGACCACGACCGAGCCGAGCGCCTTTCCGTTTTCCGTAATGCTCGCGGCGACGAAGACATCGTCGAACACGAAGCGCCTGGCGTTGCTCGAAACGTTAGCCGGCTGCGCTTCGAGGCGCTCGCCTTCGGGCATCCCGGGCCGCGCATAGGTCGCGAAGCGTTTACCTTCGACGGTAAAGACGCCGGCACTCTCGACATAAGGCACTTTGCGCAGCGAATGCAGCGTCTCTTGCGCCGAGCGCACATCGTCGAACAAGACGGAGGCTGACACGTTGTCGGCGATCACACAGGCTTGCACGGTGGCATCCGCCATCAGCGCGGAGCGCAATGAGATCGCTTGATACACGAGCAAGACGAAGCCGGAAATCAAGAGCGCGACGCCAAACCCGGCGAGCTTGACGCGCGACGTTTCCTTCGTGGGGCTCGGTACGTAGTCCTCGCTTTCCTTCATGTCACGTTCCTTGCCAAGCGGAGCAGCTTCGAGCTGAGCCCGAGATGGCGGTGCAGCGCTTCAGTGTTGTCGATGTCGAACCGGAGTCGATCGCCGTCGCGAAACAGGGTGACGACGGAGTGCGTATCAGTGGTGTCGACCTCGGCTGTTCGTATCACCAGAATGGGCAAATCGCGTGCTGGTACTGCCTTCGTCACCGCGCTGGCATCGTCGACGATCAGCACATTGCATGTGGTGACGGTTGGTCCTTCGGGCATCGGTTTCACGCTCCACGTCTTGCCCGATACGGTGCGTCCGTCGAGCGTGGCCAGCGCCGAGCCGAGCGGCGTATGCGGGTTCGCGCATACCGTGAAGGTCGTGCCGCCGGCATGCGGCGTCGGCCATTCGGTGAACTGCGTGAGGTTGTAGATATAGGCGGCTTCTAGCGCATAGAGGTCCACCTGCGCGTGCGCAGGCATTCCCGCGCAGGCGCACGCAGCCAGCGCGAGGACCGTGGTGCGACTCCATAGAGATCTAGCCGCTCGCATGTCAGAAACCGTACACGAGCTTGAGCAAGAAGGTTCGGCTTTGCTGCGCGATCACGTTCTGCGTGAAATTCGGTCCGGCCGGATCGGCGTACCGTTTGTCGGTCACGTTGTAGACCGAGAACGAAACGTCCGCGTGCGCAATGAGGCGATCGCTGCCGAGCGTCACGTTGCCGAGACAGTAGCCCGCGGCGTAGCCCACTTCCGCTGCCCGCGCCGACGCGCATTGCATTTGAGCGCCGAGGCGCGCTGCATGATGGAGCAGCGGCACGACGACATTGATCTTGCCGAGGTGGCGCGGCGAGTTTTGCAACACGGCGCCGGTCGCGCTGTCGCGCGTCATTTGCCATGAATAGCTGGCTCGAATCTGCGCGATCGAAGCTATGTTTTGCTCGTAGGCGAGTTCAACGCCGTGCGCCTCTGCGTTATTGACGTTCTCGAAGATGAACACGCCTGACGGGTCGAGCGTTTCCGTTATCAGATCTCGGGCGTCGTACCGAAACAGCGATACCGTCGCATGGGCGTTCTCGCCGAGCGAGCGGTCGTAGACGAATTCGGCTGTGGTGATGTGCTCGGGACGCAACGACGAGTTGCCGTGCTGACCACCCGGGCCCGGAACCGTGTAGTAGAGCTCATAAGCATTCGGGGCGCGGTAGGCGCGCCCGTAAAGCAGCTTGAACGTGTCGGCGCTCGTCGGTTTGAAGTTGAGCGCGAGCCGGGGGCTCGCATTCGTGCCCGCGGTCGAATCGTGATCGAGGCGCAGCCCCGCGTTGAGCGTGAAATGCCACGGCAGCTGAAGTTCGTCTTCGGCATAAACGCCCGCCGAATTGCTGCTGCGCTGATCGTTCAAGATCGACTGATAGGGGTCCACGGTGTAGTTGTATTGATCGCGGGCCGCATCGCGCGTGAGGCTCACGCCTATAACGAATTTGTTGCGCGGGATCGACGAAAGCGTGGCATGCACGTCGGCGCCGTACCAGATGGCTTTGTAATGATCGACGTTGACGATGGCGGGTATCCCATACCAGCCGCTGTCGGCGTTGTCGTAACGCTCCCAATACACTTGCGAGGCGAGTTCGAGCTCGTTCGTCACGGCATGGCTGTACGTCGCGTCGACGAAACTATGCGTATCGGTCGTGCTTGCCGGCGCGTTGAAAACGGCCTGATAGGAGGCGGTGGGGTTGCCCTTCGTGCGGGTTCCGTAGCCGGCGCTGATCTTGAAGTCCTGGTAGGTGAACTTGCCGAAAAGGTATTGCGCGCGGTCGTAATCCAAATTCCGTGCGATCCCGTTGTTCTGATGGGGCGTATCGAATTCGGGGTAGTAAAGGTCTTGTCCGTTGCGGCCATAGGCCGTGGCCGACAGCACGACATCCGCTCCACCGCCGCCGTGCCAACCGTAAGTGGCGCGCGCGCGTTTTTCGCCGAAGCTGCCCGCCGATGTCGCCACTCGGGTGCCGTTGATGTCGCTGCCTTTCTGGGTGACGACGTTGATCACGCCGAACAACGCGTTTGAACCGTAGATGGCCGAGCCGGGACCCGGCACGTATTCGATGCGCTCGACGAGATCCATGTCGAGCGGAAAGTCGTCGCCGATCGGCGCTTCATCGAAAATGGCGTCGTTCACGCGCATGCCGTCGATCAGCAGCAGAAAGCGGCTGTTATAGTCGCCGGGCCGCTGAAAGCCGCGGGCACCGAGGTAGGCATAGCTGCGGTCGTATGACGTATATAACCCGGGCAGCGAGGAAAGCGCATCGGCGAGCGTGCGCCAGCCGAACGCTTGAATATCCTTGGCCGTGAGGACGACGACGGCCGCGGGCGCGTCCGCCACGGACTGACCGAATAAAGTAGCAGTCCTAACCTTCACCAGCATCAGTGCTTCGAGCGGCATGGAGGCGAGGTCGGGCGTCGAGCCGGCATCGGCCGCGCCGGCCGCATCGACCGGCCCCGCGACGACGCGGCCGGCCGCGAACAACATCGATAGCACGAGCGTAAGACGGCACAGCGGGTGCGGGATCCGCCCGCGATGAAAGTGTTCCGAAAGCATGGAGCAAAAAAAGGACAGCCGTTTGTTCATCTAATATGTGCCTGCTTCATTTATCGGCTGTCGGATCTAAAGCTTGAGGGTGGGTTTCGTCTGCTTGACGAGTGCAAGGCGGTGAACTACGGTCCGACGAATGGGATAGGCCTGCATATCGAGGCACCCGGGCAGCTTCGTCACACCGTGGCAGACGCTGTGGAAGTGCCTTCAGTGGGCGGGACCGGCGGGCGCCACGGCGTGGCGCATGTTGGGGGCAGGGCCGTCGAGCGGCTAGAGGCCGTCGGAGAAAGAAAATGTCAGCAGTCCCAAATGTCAAAAAGATGTTCGTTTTGATGTTGGAGAACCGCTCGTATGACAACCTCTTCGGGTGGTCCGACTTGCGCGGTTGGGCACCAGACGGCACCCCGACGCAGGCCGACGGTCTGGTCGGCAAACCCCCTTTCTCGAACAGGGGCGCGAACGGCGCTATTTATCCGGTGGGGCCGGGGGCGCCGTTTACGCTCCATTTCGATCCCGGCCACGAGTTCACGGATGCGCTGGTGCAAATGGCGGTGCCGAGCGAGAGCCAAGCGTTTGCTACCTGCGTCCGTGACGATTCGGCGGCCCTGACGAACGGACTTTATCCGGCCTGCGCGCCAACTCCGAGCGATCTGGGCTTCGCGCGCGATCTGGAAGCGCATGGCTACGACGCGGCGTCGGCAATGCGCACTTTCACGCCCGACCAACTGCCGGTGCTCAACTTTCTCGCGCAGCAATTCGCCGTATGCGACCGCTGGTTCTCGTCGGTGCCCGGACCGACTTGGCCCAATCGCTTCTTCGCTTTGGCCGCTACCTCCTGGGGGCTCGATCATTCACCGAGCGATCTGCAATCGATCGAAGCGACATTATTCGACGGTGAAAAATACGGCAACGGCAACGATTCGATCTTCACGCGGCTCGATCCCAAGCAATGGCTGATAGCGCATGGCGATTTGCCGCAGTCATGGGCGATCAAGGGTGTCGATGCGCATCGCGACCGCGTGGCCACGCACGAAGATTTCTTTTCCGCATTGGCGAGCGGCCAGGTCGATGCGAGCTTCGTCTTTATCGAGCCGCACTACGATCCCGTCGGCAACTTCGAGAACGGCGAATCGATGCACCCGTGCGGCGATGTGCGCAACGCCGAGGCGCTCGTCGAACGCGTCTACAACGCAATCTTGTCGTCAACGTATTGGGAGGAAAGCCTGCTGCTCATCGTCTGCGACGAACACGGCGGCTTCTTCGATCACGTGATTCCGGACCCTGTGCATGTCACGGGGATGCCGACGCTCGCGCCCAGTGTGCCGACCGGGTTGACCAAACGCGGCTTTCGGTTCGACCGCTTCGGCTTTCGCGTGCCGGCGATCGTCGTCTCGCCTTACATTAAGCAAGCCACGATCGATCACACGTTTTACGACCACGCGTCGATCGCGAAGACGCTTGCACGCCTTTTGCCGCAAACCGGCACGCCGCTGCTCGATACGCCGCGTTTCGCGGGCGCGGCGGATTTCGCCTCCGTATTGACGCTATCGACGCCGCGCAAGGCAGTCGACATTCACCCTTGTCCCCACGCGCTGCCCGCCGTTGCGCAGGCGGCGGCCCCGAAGACAAGCAACACGGCCGCGGCATTTCGCACGCTAGGCTGGCCGGGTGCCGTGACGAGCGGCGCGGCTTAGGCGCCGTCCGTCATCGGCGCATCGGGCGCGCAGCGCTCAAGAAACGTCGCACGGCACGGCCGCATCGCGGGTGCGGCGCCTGCTCAGGCGCAGATAGAGTAGGGCGCACCCGCTCATCGCGAGGGGCCAGAGCAAGAACCAGCCCGTGGCCGCGCACAGCGCGATGACGCACACGAGCGCGCATTGCGCGCAGCGATGCGCGGCGGTTCCGCGCGGCAGCAGTCGAAGAGCGGCGGCACAGCCGAGGGCATAGACGGTGACGAACGAGCCCGTCGTCAGCAGCACGAGCGGCTTCGGGCCGACGCCGGCCAAGGCGACGCCGATCATGCACAGGGCCGCCAACACGCAAATGACGGCGAGACTGCGGCGCGGCACGTCGCCGGCCAGGCTGCCCGCCGCGAGCCACGCAGGCAGCGCGCCGTCGCGTCCCAGCGCCGCGCCGAGCTTGGCCGCCCCGGCGAAATAAGCGTTCATCGTCCCGAGCGTGAGTAAGAGGGCGGCACCCGCGGCGAGCACGCGGACGCTGCCGCCGATGCCGCGCACGAGCAGTTCCGCAAGCGGGGCCGTGGCGTTGCCCGCCGAGGGCCCGAGCACGAGTACGCTCGCGAGCGCCACAGCCAGATAGAGCGCGCCAACGACGACGACGGCGATGCCCGATGCGAGCGGCAGGTCGCGCGAAGGCTGCTTGAACTCGCCGGCCAGATGCGTGATCGCCTCCCAGCCCGCGAAGCTCCAAACGAGCAGGGCGGCCGCGGGGATGACGGCGAACCACCCGTGCGGCGCAAAAGGATGCAGGTTGCTCGCTCGAGCGTGGGGCGCCGAGGCGCCGACGGCCGTCAGCAGCAGCGCGACGAGCAGCGTCGAAAGCACGACTTGCATACGGCCCGAGATCGTGACGCCGAATGCGTTCGCGGCAGTGACGAAGATGAGCAGCGCGGCGCTCGTGAGCAACACCGTCTGCTCACCCCCGCCGACGGCGGCGGCAACATAGGCGCCCGCGAACATCGCCGCGGCCGGTGCGCCCGCGGGCACGGCGAAGTAAAAGCACCAGCCGACGATGGCGGAGGCGCGCGGACCGAACGCCTTGCGAGCGTAGGTGGCGACACCGCCGGCGTCGGGGTAGCGCGCGCCGAGCGCGGCGAACGTCGCAGCTAGCGGCGCGGAAAGCACGACGAGCGCGAGCCAAGCGAGCAGCGAAGCCGGCCCGGCCACTTTCGCGGCCAAGGCGGGCAGGGCGATCACGCCGGTGCCGAGAACGGCGCCGACATACAGCGCCGCGCCTTGAAGCACAGTGAGACTGCCGTGTGAGGGGCCTTGATGATGTCCTGCGGTGGGCGTGTTCGTCGATGTGCTCATCTGGTGTGCGAAATCTCGTAGGTTCTCGCGCAGGCTCAGGGCTCAACGTAAGCGCTGCGGCTTTGTATCGTCTGCATGCCGGTTAGGCGATGCTTGCAATGAAGCTTCGGAACGACAGTTATAATCCCGAATACCTGACAAAGGATGTCAGGAATGCGGGAGGCGTGCGATGCGAACGAGCCGACTCGTCTCGATGCTGTTGATGCTGCAGGCGCGCGGCCGAATCACCGCGCAGGCGCTGGCGGACGAGTTCGAGGTTTCCGTGCGCACCGTCTATCGCGACGTCGATCAACTGAGCGCGGCGGGCGTGCCAGTCTACGCCGATCGCGGGCCGGGCGGCGGCTTTGCCTTGCTCGATGGCTATCGCACGGACCTGACCGGCATGACGCGCGCTGAAGCGGAGACACTGCCGATCGCCGCATTGCCGGGTGCGGCCGACGCGCTTGGGCTGACCGAGCCGCTGCGCTCGGCGCAGCTCAAGCTCGTGGCGGCGCTGCCCAAGGGGGCGGCCGGCGCGTCGCGCATCGGCTCACGCCTGCACATCGATCCCGTCGATTGGTATCGACGGCCCGAACCGGCTCCGTTACTGCCGCTGCTCGCTACCGCCGTGTGGGAGCAAAAACGCATCGCGATGCGGTATCGAAGCTGGCGCGGCGCGCACGTGCGGCGCTGCGCCCCGCTCGGTCTCGTCCTGAAAGCCGGCAATTGGTATCTCGTCGCTCAAGCGCGCACGCGGATCGGCATCTACAAGGCGTCGCACATCGAATGGCTGGAGCTGCAAGCCGAAACCTTCGAGCGCCCTGACGGCTTCGACCTGCAAGCGCACTGGTCGGATACGGTGGTTCGCTTCGAACAAGATCTGCTCAAGGGCCGCGCGACGTTACTCGTGAAACGCGAGGCGATTGCCGACTTGCATGCGCTTGGCGCCGCGGCGGCCGAGCGGGCCGTATGCGGTTTGCCTGACGACGAGGGCTGGTGCCGCGTCACAGTGCCGGTCGAGGAGACGGATCAGGCGGCGCGGCAATTGTTGCGACTTGGGCCGCGCGTGCGCGTTCTCGAGCCCTTCAGCTTGCGCGATGCGCTGCGCCGGCTTGCGCAAGAGATCGCCGAAATGAACGCGCCGGCATGACGGTGGCTCATGAGGCGCGTGGCCGCGTGCGCCGCGCGGTGCCTGCGCGCCGCCGATTCGAGCCGCTTGCATGCGCCGCAGCGATTTGTCATGGTAATCCCGGATACCGTGCCCGATCCGGTGAAAGGCTCGGGAAGGATTGTTCCGCCTAGAATCGTCCCATCGATGCAACCCGGCGCAAAAACGTGCCGACATAATGAGGAGACACTCGAATGCACCCGACGTCGCGAAAAATCCGTACTTTCGCTCTCGCATCCGCCTTGCTGTTCGGCATGGCTTCGCATGGCGTGATGGCCGCGGACAGCGGCAAGATCACGATCATGGTGGGCGGCATCACCAAGCTCATTTACCTGCCGGCGAAGTTGACCGAGCAACTGGGTTACTTCAAGGATGAAGGGCTCGACGTCGAACTGCTGTCGCAACCGGCCGGCGTCGATGCCGAGAACGAGCTGCTCGCGGGCGCCGTGCAAGCCGTGGTCGGTTTCTACGATCACACGATCGACTTGCAGACGAAGGGCAAGGACGTCAAGGCGATCGTCGTGTTCGGTCAAGTCCCGGGCGAGGTCGAGATGGTGTCGACCAAGGCGGCCGATTCGCTCAAGTCGATGGCCGATGTCAAAGGCAAGACGCTCGGCGTGACGGGCCTAGGCTCGTCGACGAGTTTCCTCACGCAATATCTGGCGAACGTGCACGGGATTACCTCGTCGCAGTACACGATGCTGCCGGTCGGCGCCGATGCGAGTTTCATCACGGCAATCCAGCAGTCGCGCATCGACGCGGGCATGACCACCGAGCCGACCGTGTCGAGGCTGCTTGCGACCGGCGACGCGAAGGTCCTCGTCGACATGCGCTCGGTGGAGGGCACGAAGGCCGCGCTCGGCGGCACCTATCCCGCATCGAGCCTGTACGTTCAATCGGCCTGGGCCGATTCGCACAAGGCGGACGCCGCGAAACTCGCGCATGCGTTCGTGCGCACGATGCAGTTCATCCATACGCATAGCGCCGACGAGATCGCGGCCAAGATGCCGGCCGATTATCGGAAGGACCCGGCGCTGTACGTCAGTGCGTTGAAGGCGTCGCTGCCGATGTATACGGTGGACGGCAAGATGCCGGCCGACGGCCCTGAGACGGTGCTCAAGGTGCTCTCGGGCTTCAACCCGTCGGTGAAGGGCAAGCACGTCGACTTGTCGAAGACGTACACGAACGAGTTCGTGGCCGCGAAGTAAGCATCGATCGATCGGTTGAGCCCGCGCTTGGGGCGCGCGCCGGCCGCTCGGATGTCGTTACCTTGTCGTACCCCGGGCGCTGCCGTTGGGGCGCCCGTCCAAATTCGCCTGGATTGCTCTGATGAACCACGCTGCTTCCCATGACGTACCCGTCATCGAGTTCGACTCGGTGTCATGTCGCTTCATTTCCCCCGACGGCAAAGCCACGATCGCGTTGCGCGATTTCAGCATGTCCGTCGCCAAGGGCGAATTCATCGCCGTGGTCGGCCCGACGGGCTGCGGCAAGTCGACGACGCTCAGCATGATCACGGGTCTGCTCAAGCCGACGACCGGCAGCGTGCGGGTCATGGGCCAACCCGTGAACGGCATCGATCCGCGTATCGGCTTCGTGTTCCAAGCCGACGCGGTGTTCCCGTGGCGGACGGTGCTCGACAATGTCGCCGCGGGCCCGATGTTCCGCGGCCGCTCGAAATCCGCGGCACACGAGGAAGCCAAGGACTGGCTGCGCCGCGTTGGCCTCGAAAAATTCGGCAATCACTATCCGCACCAGCTGTCGGGCGGCATGCGTAAGCGCGTCGCGCTGGCGCAGACGTTCATCAACAAGCCCGAGATCTTGCTGATGGACGAACCGTTCTCGGCGCTCGATATGCAAACGCGCACGCTGATGCAAGACGAGTTGCTGCAGCTTTGGTCGGCGAACAAGGGCTCGGTCGTCTTCGTGACGCACGATCTCGAGGAAGCGATCGCACTGGCCGATCGCGTGTTCGTGCTGACCGCGCGTCCCGCGACGCTGAAAAAGGTCTACGAAATCGACTTGCCGCGTCCGCGCATTACCTCGGAGATTCGCTACGAACAGCGTTTCATCGAACTCTCGCGCGACATTTGGCACGACCTGCGCGAAGAAGTGCAGATTGCTTGACACCGAATACCGGAAAGACTGAGATGGCTACCATGGCTACTACCTTCGAACACCCCAAAACGAGCGCTGCCGATGCGTCGCTCGCCGATGTCGAAAAATCAGCGCAGCGTCGGCTGCGTCAGCGTCACGCGTTGATCATCGGGTTGCGCTTGCTCGTGCTGGTCGTCTGGCTCGGCGGCTGGGAGCTTGCCGGACGATTGAAGTGGATCGACCCGTTCTTCTTCTCGATGCCCTCGCTGATCTTCGCGCAGATCGTCGATTGGTTCGCGAACGGCACCTCGCAAGGCCCGCTGCTCGTGCAAGTGTGGGTGACGCTCGAGGAGACGGCAATCGGTTTCGCGATCGGCTCCGTGGCCGGCGTGATCTGCGGCGTCGTGCTCGGCCGCAACAAGCTGCTGTCCGACGTATTCAGTCTCTACATCCAGATCGCGAATTCGATTCCCCGCGTCGTGCTCGGCTCCGTGTTCGTGATCGCGCTCGGCTTGGGTATGGCATCGAAGGTGGCGCTGGCCGTGGTGATGGTGTTCTTCGTCGTCTTCGGCAACGCGTTCCAAGGTGTGCGCGAAGCGGATCGCTATATGATCGCCAACGCACAGATTCTGGGCGCATCGAAGCGTCAACTGACGACGGCCGTCGTGATCCCGTCGGCACTGTCGTGGATCTTGGCGAGCTTGCATGTGAGCTTCGGCTTCGCGCTGGTCGGTGCGGTCGTCGGCGAATTCCTCGGCTCGAAGCAAGGTATCGGTCTCTTGATCTCGACGGCGCAAGGCGCGTTCAACTCGAGCGGCGTGTTCGCGGCGATGATCGTGCTTGCCGTGGTGGCCTTGGCTTGCGACTACTTGCTGACGCGCCTGGAAAAGCGCTTGTTGAAATGGAGACCCGCCGCGTTCTGAGCGTAGCGCGCCGCCAACGCGGCGCGTTCGACCCGGCCGGCTCGTGCCGCGCCGACGCCACGCGCGTCGGTTGCGCACGGGCCGAAATTGCATTTCGTGTCATGCGTTAGTTTGGCACTACGGGGGCGTCGATCGATGATGCACAGTTTGCGCGCTCGCTTGCTATGGTGGGTGCTGTTGCCGTTGGCGGCGTTCATGCTCGTGGCAGGCGTCATGGCCTACGATGCGGCGCGCGAGACGGCCGATCTCACGCAAGATAACGCGCTGCTCGCTTCGGCGCGAACGATCGCTGAAGATGTCCACTGGATCAATGGTGAGATGATCGCCGAGACCCCGCCCGCGGCGCTCGAGATGTTCGCGTCGCCTTATCAAGATCACGTCTTCTATAAGGTCGTGGCCGGCGGCGATCGGTTGCTGGGCGGCTCACCGGAACTCTCGCTGCCGGCGAACGCGCACGGCGCTTATCCCGTCTTTTACAACACCACGCTTGACGGGCAATCGATTCGAGCGGTGGCTTATCAGCGCCAGCTCTACAATTCGGGCGAGGCGCTGCCCGTCGTCGTCGTAGTCGGGAAAACGCAGGCGTCGCGTGAAGGCATGCTGAAGGCGTTATGGCATCCCCAAGTCGTGCGGCAAGGCTTGATGCTCGTGCTCGCCGTGCTGTTCGTGCTGATCGGCCTCACGAGCGAACTGCGCCCGCTCATGAAATTGAAAGACGACGTGGCCGATCGCGATCCGATGGAACTCGAGCCCGTGCGCGTCGATCATCTGCCTAGCGAATTGCGGCCGATCGTCGATGCGATCAATCAATGCGTGGCAAGGCTCAAGCTTCATGCGAGCACGCAGCGCCAGTTCATCGCCGATGCGGCGCATCAACTGCGCACGCCGCTGACGCTGCTCGACACGCAAGTTCAATGCGCGCGTCAAACCGCGGATGACGGCCCCGCGCTGACCGATGCGCTCGACGGGATTCATCGCACGAGCCGCAAAATGACGGAGATGACCAATCAATTGCTGCTGCTCGCGCGGGCCGAATCGGCACCGTCGCCGGCGCCTAACTTGCCCGTCGATATGCGGCACGTGGTGTCGTCGGTGCTCGAGGAGTTGATTTTGGCCGCACAGCGCCGCGAGATCGATTTGGGCGCCGAGCTCGATGACGAAGGCGACCTGCGCGTCGCGGGTACCGAGCAGCTGTTGACGGCGCTCGTCGCCAATCTCGTGGACAACGCGATTCGCTATACGCAGGAGGGCGGCTTCGTCACTGCGCGATGCTGGCGCGAGGGCGATGAGATCGTGTTGGAAGTGGTCGACAATGGGCCAGGCATACCCGCCGAGATGCGCGCTCATGTATTCGAGCGCTTCTATCGTGGGATGACCAATATCGAAGGAACCGGCTTGGGGCTGTCGATCGTGCAGCGCATTGCGCAGTCGCATGGCGGGACGGTTGGCGTTGCACCGGGGAAAGGGCGCGTCGGGCTGGTGGCCAAGGTGCGCCTGCCGGCTTGGAAGGATTGAACGATGAAGCTGCTGCTCGTGGAAGACAACGCCGATCTATCGCACTGGATCGTGAATTTGCTGCAAGGCGAGAATTTCACCGTCGACTGCGTGCACGATGGCGAATCGGCCGATGCCGTCCTGCTCACGGGGCGCTATGACGTCATCTTGCTCGATATGCGGCTGCCGCGCATGAGCGGCAAGGACGTGCTCGCGCGGCTTCGGCGGCGCGGTGACAATGCCCCGGTGCTGATGCTTACCGCGCATGGGTCGATCGATGACAAGGTGGATTGCTTCAGCGCGGGTGCCGACGATTACGTCGTCAAGCCGTTCGATGCGCGAGAACTCATCGCGCGCATCAAGGCGCTGATACGCCGTCAGGCGGGCGGCAAGTCGACTTCGCTCGTCTGCGGCGATTTGAACTACAACACCAATACGCGCGAGTTTAGCCACCAAGATGCGCCGCTCGCGTTGCGGCGGCGCGAGCACGCGATTCTCGAAGCACTGATGCTCAAGCAAGGCAAGACAGTATCGAAGACGGCGCTGATGGACAGCGTCTACAGCCTTGAAGACGAGCCGAGCGCGGATGCCATCGATATCTACATTCATCGATTGCGTAAGCATTTGAGCCATTCGACGGCACAAATCATGACGCTGCGCGGGCTCGGCTATGTGTTGCGCGCGAAGGATGGTTCTTAGTGATCGTTCGTCGTCATGCAATTGCTCCGTGCAAATGCATGATGGCGTCAATCGTTTTAAGTGAAAGTACTTAGTTGTACTAACCATACACGAAAGGAGCGTGAAGGATAGGGGCGCATACGATTGTCTCCATTGCGGCGATGCGCAGCGATGCAAGGAATGCAGCGCGCGCATGCGCAAGAACAAAATTTCAACGCAGTAAAGAGGAGACGATCTTGAACAAGACGTATCGGACGTTGGCGCTGACGGCAGCAGGCGCTTTGGTCGCAACCGGCGCGCATGCGCAATCGAATGTGCAGCTCTATGGCCTGATGGATCTGAGCTTTCCGACCTATCGGACGCATGCCAATGCGAACGGCGATCACGTGCTCGGCATGGGCAATGACGGCGAACCCTGGTTCAGCGGCAGCCGCTGGGGCCTGAAGGGCAAAGAGGATCTGGGTGGCGGCAACAAGCTTGTCTTCCGGCTCGAGAGCGAATTCGTAGTCGCTAACGGCACTATGGAAGACCCGGGCCAGATTTTCGATCGCGACGCGTGGGTCGGGCTCGAGAACGATACGATCGGCCAGTTCACTGCCGGCTTCCAGAATACGATTGCCCGCGATGCCTCGGCGATCTACGGCGACCCGTACGGCAGCGCGAAGCTGCGTTACGAAGAGGGCGGCTGGACGAATTCGAACAACTTCAAGCAGATGATTTTCTACGCGGCCAGCGCAACGGGTACCCGTTACCAAAACGGCCTCGCATGGAAAAAATTGTTCAACAACGGACTGTATTTGAGCGCGGGCTACGCGTTCAGCAACTCGACGGCGTTCGCGAACGGCAGCACGTACCAGGCTGCGGTCGGCTACAACGGCGGGCCGTTCAACGTGGCCAGCTTCTACAATCACGTGAACAACGCGGGTAACACGAATCAAGCGTGGTCGGTGGGCGGCAACTACACGTTCGGTATCGCACGGGTGAATGCTGGCTACTTCCGCTACTTGGGCAATCAAGGCTCGCTTGGCCAGCGCCAAGACAACGCGTGGACGGTGTCTTTCAAGCTCGCGCCGAAGGGGCCGCTCGACTATGAGCTCGGTTATCAGCAGATGCGCGTGCATAACGCGGCATACAACGTGAATGGCGATATCCTCAACGCCAATTTCAGTTCGGCATTCGATCCGACGCAGGGCGTGCACAACGGCTTCAAAGAAACGTTGTACGCCTCGACGTTCTATCACCTCTCCAAGCGTACGGAGCTTTATTTGGCCGGCGACTACATGAAGTTGCATGGCGGCTACACGGTCGGCTCGACGTTCGGGAAATCCAACCAGCTCGAATTGACCACGGGTATCCGCACCCGCTTCTGATTTTCCTAACCTCCTCCAAGACATTGCCGCGTTTCGGGCGGCAATTTAAAGGCGGCGGCGAGCCACTTCGCTTGCCGCCTTTTTTCAGGCGCATGCTCGATGAAACGGTGTCCGCGTTTCGGCTCGGCGCGGCGGGTGGCCTCGCTTCGATCCGCCCATCGATATCGCACGGCGCGCCACAGATTTACCGGCTCAACTCCGCATGACGACTATCGACCATCCGCTAAATGGGACCGACTTTTACGCCGCTGCCGGCAGCCGAACGGTTGGTCATCTGATTGTCGGCGTCACACACGCCGGCAAGCACTTTCGCCCGGGCGACTGGGCGGAGCGCCTTGCCGGCGTCATCGCGCTGTTCGTCAAGGAGCGGCGCCCAGGCGGCAGCGTCGCGTCGACATGGCTTGCCGTGCCGCTCGTCGACGGCGGTGCTAGATGTCTGAGCGTGTCCGGTGAATTAGCTGAGATCTGCCCCGAAGCTTTCGAGTTCGTCATGCGATTCGCGAAGGACAACGAACTCACGGTCCGCGCCGACGAGCGCGATCGACGGGGCCGGGCAGCATTGTTGACATCGCTGTCAAACGCGCCGTAGCTCACGTTGCCGCCCTGCAATGGACGATCGGCGCGGTATAAACGTGCTCAATATTTGCCCATTGCCGATAACTTGCTTGCGGGCGCCGTGAGCGCCACGGCAAACTGGCGGTTGCCCGGCGCTACCGACCTTCCCACCCGATTGAAAGAGAGATGACGGGCCGTGGGATCGCGCGGTTGCCGCGATTGTTCGTTTCTCGCGACTTCTGACTTTCGATTTAGTGCATTTATCGGCATCGCGCGCGTCCCTACAATGGCACTCAAGGTTGCAGACGGGGCATAGGCTGCTCCGCTGACAAACCAGGAGAGTCGCCATGAAAAAGCTCATCGAAGAAAGGATATACAGCCCGACCGTCGTCTTGCCGATGGTTGAACTCTTGGAATTGATGGTCTCGCTCGATTTCAATCTCGGGCAGGTCGGCGCTGTCATGGCGACGCGCGGCGCACGTGCGGCGTTGCACCGCTCCCGCGGATTGTTCGGGCATCGTCGAGGGGCGGCTGTCGGCGCTTGCGTTGCCTGAGTTCGCACGAGCTTGAGCCCACGCGGGGCTGCATCGCTCATCGCCTGAAATCGCCTGAAATCGCCTGTAACCGTCCGACATCGCCTGACTCATGCCCAACACGCGCCATGTCGTTCGCATCGGCCTCATTTCCGACACGCACAATCTAGTGCGGCCGGAGGCGTTAGGCGCACAAACCGTCGATCGTGATGCGCGATGGCGTACTGTTCGTCAATCCGGGCAGCGCCGGGCCTCGCCGCTTCAAGCTGCCCGTGTCAGCGGGCGACTTGTTCATCGAGCAAGGCCGCGTGCGTGCGCAGATCCAGACGCTAATCGGCGGCTGAAGCAGATCGTCAACGTGCGGAAAATGCGGAAAGACTCAAAGCAGCGGAGGCCACCATGAGCGTGGCGATACTCAACCCTGCGCCGGCGGCACGTAACCCGCCGCTTGGTCGGCACCTTCGCCGAAGAAGAATTTTTCCGTTTGCTTCATCAGGTATTGACGCGCGCGCGGATCGGCCATGTTCAGACGATTCTCGTTGATGAGCATCGTCTGTTGCTTGAGCCACGCTTGCCAGGCTTCCTTTGAAACGCCTTCGTAAATGCGCTTGCCGAGTTCGCCGGGCAGCGGCGGAAAATCGAGTCCTTCGGCTTCCTTGCCGAGCTTGACGCATTGAATCATGCGGGCCATCGTGAATTTCTCCTGTAATTAATTGTTGGGGGCGGGCAGCGCGGCCGGGGCGCTCAGAGCTGTTTCATCAGCACGAGCGATTTGCGCTGCCAGTTATAGAGTCGGCGGCGGTCTTCGGGCAGATCGTCGACAGTGACCTTGACGAAGCCGCGTTTTAGAAACCAGTGCTCGGTGCGCGTCGTCAGCACGAAGATGCGCGTCAGCCCACGCGCGCGCGCACGCTGCTCGACGCGCTTGAGAAGCCGCTCGCCGTCGCCGACGCCTTGCGCGTCGGGCGCGACGGTGAGGCACGCCATTTCGCCGATGCGCTCTTGCGGATACGGGTAGAGCGCCGCGCAGCCGAACAACACGCCATCGTGCTCGATCACCGAAAAGTGATCGATATCGCGTTCGATCTGGTGGCGGCCGCGCTTGACGAGTGTGCCGTCGGACTCGAGCGGCTCGATCAGCGTGAGAATGCCGCCGACGTCGTCGGGCGCGGCTTCGCGCAGGCTTTCCAGATTCTCGTACGAGATCATCGTGCCGACGCCGTCGTGCAGGAACAATTCGAGCAGCAAGCTACCGTCGAGCGCATACGGAATCACGTGCGCGCGTGCCACGCCACCGCGGCAGGCGCGGACGGCATGCTTCAGATAAAACGCCGAATCGCCCTTGACCTCGCCGCTATCGAGCAGCTTGTAGGCATCGTCGAGCGAGAGCTCTTGCGTGAGCTCGCCCGTGTCGTCCATGAGGCCCGGCGTTTCGGTCAGGAAGATGATTTTATCGGCGCGCAATGCGATGGCCGCCGCCGAGGCGACGTCTTCCATCGACAAATTGAACGCTTCGCCCGTCGGCGAGAAGCCGAGCGGCGAGAGCAGCACGAGCTTGCGGCTCGAAAGCGAATGCTTGATCGATTCGGCGTCTACCTTGCGCACGATGCCTGTGTGCTGGAAGTCGACACCGTCGAGAATACCGACCGGCCGCGCCGTCACGAAGTTGCCCGACACGACGCTGATGTGCGCGTGCGCCATCGGCGTATTCGGCAAGCCTTGGCTGATCGCCGCTTCGATATCGAGCCGCACTTCGCCGGCCGCTTCCTTGGCGGACTCGAGCGCGCGCGCATCCGTAATGCGCATGCCGTGCGAGAACTCGGATTGCACGCCATGCAGATTCATCTGCTCTTCGACCTGCGGGCGCGATCCGTGCACGAGCACGATCTGGATCCCCATCGCCTGCAGCAGCGCGATATCGGAAACCAGCGCGTTCAGCCGCCCTTCATGCACCACTTCGCCCCCGAATCCGACGACGAACGTCTTGTTGCGGAAGGCATGGATATAAGGCGCGACCGATCGCATCCAGTCGACGAACTGGGCATGCGAGACGGGTTCGATTTCGGGCGCCGCGGGACGGGTCGGGGCGCTCTCCGGCAGAGGGGCGAGGTCGGATTGAGAATTCATCCCGGGATTATAATGCGCCCCCATGTCGAACGTATCCAAAAGTCCGGCCGCCGGTGAGGTCAGTGCACCGCGTGCGCCGCGCGCCGAGAAATCGCGCCGTCCTGCCGTTTCGCCCAATCCCGTTCCACCGATCGAATTTCCGGCCGCGTTGCCCGTTTCGGCGCGGCGCGAGGAGATCGCGCGCGCCATTCGCGACAATCAGGTCGTGATCGTGTCGGGCGAGACGGGCTCGGGCAAGACGACCCAACTGCCAAAAATTTGCTTGTCGCTCGGCCGCGGGCTCGGCGCCGGCGGCACGGGCCTCATCGGTCACACGCAGCCGCGCCGGATCGCGGCGTCCGCGACGGGGCGTCGCATCGCCGAGGAACTCGGCACGCCGTTCGGCGAAGTCGTCGGCTACAAGGTGCGCTTCACCGATAATCTCGCCCCGGGCGCATCGGTCAAGCTGATGACGGACGGCATCTTGCTGGCCGAGACGCAGACCGACCCGCTTTTGCGCGCCTACGACACGCTGATCATCGACGAGGCACACGAGCGCAGCCTGAACATCGATTTTCTGCTCGGCTATCTGAGGCAAATCCTGCCCAAGCGGCCCGATTTGAAGCTCATCGTCACCTCGGCGACGATCGACGCCGAGCGTTTCGCGCGCCACTTCGGCACCGAAACGCGGCCGGCGCCGGTCATCGAAGTCAGCGGCCGGCTCTATCCCGTCGAGATCCGCTATCGGGCCGTCGAGGAACAGAGCGCCGCGATCAAGGCGGCGCAAGGGACGACGGGGCGCGAGCGCGCCGAGAAACCAAGGAGCGCGCGCGACGCCGATCGCGACCTCATGGATGCGATCGTCGATGCCGTCGACGAACTCTGCCGAGAAGGCCCGGGCGACGTGCTCGTATTCCTGCCCGGCGAGCGCGAGATTCGCGACGCCGCCGAGGCGCTGCGCAAGCACCATCCGCCGCACACCGAGATCCTGCCGTTGTTCGCGCGGCTGTCGGCCGAGGAGCAAGCGCGCGTGTTCAAGCCCTCGAACGCGCGGCGGCTTGTGCTCGCCACCAATGTGGCGGAAACGTCGCTGACGGTGCCCGGCATCCGTTATGTCGTCGATACGGGCCTGGCACGCGTGAAGCGGTACTCGTACCGCAACAAAGTGGAGCAGTTGCAGGTCGAGTCGATTTCGCAAGCGGCCGCGAATCAACGGGCCGGCCGTTGCGGCCGAGTGGCCGACGGCATTTGCATTCGGCTGTTCGAAGAAGCCGATTTCCAAGGACGGCTGCGCTTTACCGATCCCGAGATCCTGCGCTCGTCGCTCGCGGCCGTCATCTTGCGGATGAAGTCGCTGCACTTGACGGAAATCGAGTCGTTCCCGTTCATCGAACCACCGCCGGGCCGCGCCATCGCCGACGGCTATCAGTTGCTGGCCGAACTGGGCGCCGTCGACGAAGACAATGCGCTGACACCGCTCGGCCACGAACTCGCGCGCTTGCCGCTCGATCCGCGCGTGGGCCGCATGATTCTCGCCGCGCGCGATCAGCATGCGCTCGCTGAGGTGCTGATCATCGCCAGTGCGCTATCGGTGCAGGATCCGCGCGAGCGCCCGGCCGACGCCCAGGAGCAAGCCGACGAAGCACACAGGCGGTTTGCCGACGAGCGCTCGGAGTTCCTGCAGTGGATTCGGATTTGGAAGTGGTTCGGCGAAGCCGTCGCGCACAAAAAATCGAACCGGCAGCTCGTCGATGCGTGCCGTGCGCAATTTCTGTCGCACCTGCGGCTGCGCGAGTGGCGCGACGTGCATTCGCAACTATTGACCGTCGTGCGCGAGCACGGATGGCGCTTGAACGAGAGCGAAGCGACGTTCGAGCAGATTCATTTGGCGCTGCTGACGGGCTTGCTCGGCAACGTCGGGCTGAAGGCCGACGACGAACCGCATTACCTCGGTGCGCGCGGCATCAAGTTCTTCCTTTGGCCGGGATCGACGCTCGTCAAGAAGGCGGGGCGCTGGGTCATGGCCGGCGAGCTCGTCGAGACGAGCCGGCTCTATGCGCGCTGCCTCGCGAAAATCGAGCCGGAGTGGATCGAAAAAGTGGCTGACCATCTGCTGAAGAAGCAGTTGTCCGAGCCGCATTGGGAGAAGCGGGCGGCGCAGGTGACGGCGTTCGAGCGAGCGACGCTTTATGGGCTGCCCGTCTACCACCGGCGCCGCGTCGCCTTCGGGCGGCAGGACCCGGCGCGAGCCCGGGAGTTGTTCATTCGCGGGGCGCTCGTCGAAGGCGAATTCGATACGAAGCTCGCCTTCTTCGCGCACAACCGCAAGCTGCTGCATGACATCGAGCAGCTCGAGCACAAGTCGCGCCGGCAAGACGTGCTCGTCGACGACGAACTGATCTTCGCGTTCTACGACCAAGCGCTGCCGGCGGGCATCCACACGGGGGCGGCTTTCGAGCGCTGGTATCGCGACGAAGTCAAAAAGAGCGGGCAGGGCGAGGACAAGCTACGCTTGCTTTACTTGTCGCGCGACGACCTCATGCGCCACGAAGCGGCCGGCGTCACGACGGATCTTTTTCCGAAACGAATGACGATGGCGGGCGTGGAAATGGCGCTCGGATACCATTTCGAGCCAGGCTCGCCGCGCGACGGCGTCACGCTGACGGTGCCGCTTTACGCGCTCAATCAGATCGACGAGCGCCGCGCGCAATGGCTCGTGCCGGGCATGGTCAAGGAGAAGGTGCAACTGCTGCTCAAGTCGTTGCCGCAGAAACTGCGCCGGCAGTGCGTACCGCTGCCCGAGTACGCGGCTGGGTTTGCCGCGCGCCATGAACAGCGATTCGGCGGTGGCGGTCTCGTCGAGGCAGTGATCGCCGACGTGCGCGAGCAGACGCAAACCGCATTGAAATCCACCGATTTCAAGCTCGAAACGCTGCCGGCGCATTTGTTCATGAACTTCAAGGTCATCGATGAGCACGGTCGGCAGCTCGCGATGGGCCGAAACCTGGCGCAGTTGCGCTCGGAATTGGGTGCGGACGCGCAACGGCACTTCCAAAAGCTGGCCGCGGGAGCGGCGCTGGCCGCGGGCGGTGTCGCTATCCCGGCGCAAGCCGGCGCGCAGCAACCGCCCAGCGGCGCCCGCGGCAGCGATGCGCGTCGCTCGGAGCCGAGCACAGCGGCGAATGCCGCGGCTGGCGGCTCCGCGCCCGGGGCGACGGCGCTTTATGACAATCTCACTACGTGGAACTTCGGCAAACTGCCGGAGCTGCTCGAGATTCGGCGCGGTGGGCAGACGCTGTTCGGTTACCCGGCGCTCGTCGATCGGACGACGCACTGCGATGTCGAAGTCTTCGATTCGCCCGACGAGGCCGCTCGAATCCATCGGGCCGGATTGCGGCGTCTCTTCGCTTTGCAGTTGCGCGAGCCGATCAAGTACTTGGAGAAAAATCTGCCGGGTTTGCGCGAAATGGCGATGCACTATATGCCGCTCGGCACGCAAGAGGCGCTGCGCGACCAACTGATCGAGACCGCGCTCGATCGCGCCTGTCTGCAAGAGCCGCTGCCCGACGACGATGCGAGCTTCCGCGCGCGCCGCGACGAGGGTAAGGGCAGGCTATCGCTGCTCGCGCAGGAGATCGCGCGCCTGGTCGGACAGATCTTGACCGAATATGCGGCCGTGACGAAAAAGCTCGCGCAGGCCAAGCCGTTCGCCCCCGCCTATGCGGATATGGTGCAGCAACTCCAAGCGCTAATCGGTAAGCGGTTCGTCCTCGACACGCCGTACGCTCAGCTTGCGCATTTTCCGCGGTACCTAAAAGCGATCGGGCAGCGCATCGACAAGCTGAAAGCCGACCCGGCGCGCGACGCGCGCGCGGTTGCCGAGATGCAGCCGCTGCTGCAGCCGTATCAGCGCGCGCAGTCGGCGCGCGGTGGCGTGCTTGACCCCCGGCTCGCGGAGTTTCGCTGGCTGCTGGAAGAATTGCGTGTGTCGCTGTTCGCGCAGGAACTACGTACGCCGATGCCGGTCTCGGTCAAGCGATTGCACAAAGTATGGGAATCGATGCAGCGATGAGCGCGGGGGTTTGATGCCTCCCCATATTCTGCGCATAGTGTGACTACCATGCCCCGTGTTTTTTAGATACAGGTCAACCGCGCCGTTGCCGTAAACGTTCTATGATGGCGGCGATTTTTCCGAACGAGTTCTCATGTCTATTTCTTGTTTTTCCTGCGCGACGCATGCCAAACGGCTCGCCGGCGCGCTCGCGGCCGCGTTCGTCTCGGTAGCGGTGATGGCGTCCGCGGCACACGCGGACAACGTCATCGTCCTCAATTCCGGCGAAGCGACGCTTTCCCTGATCGACCAAGCGACGCAACAGGTCCTTGGCCAAAGGATTGCGACGGGCAAGGAGCCGCACCATCTGATGCTGACGCCCGGCGGCCGCTCGCTGATCGTGGCGAATTCGGTCTCGAACGATCTGATGTTCGTCGACCCGAAAACGGGCGCGATGCAAAAGCACCTTGAAAACATCGAAGATCCGTATCAGCTCGGTTTCTCGCCGGACGGCAAGTGGTTCGTCACGACGGGGCTGCGCCTCGATCGCCTCGATATCTACTCGTACGAGGCGAAGACCGACACGCCGACACTCGTCAAGCGCCTCCCGCTCGCGACGATGCCGAGCCACATGGCCTTCACGAAGGACAGCAAGACGGTGTTCGTCACGCTTCAGGTGTCCGGCGAAGTCGCGGCTGTCGATTTGGCGACGCAAACCGTCAAGTGGAAGATGAAGGTGGGCAATACGCCGGCGGGGCTCTGGCTCACGCCGGGCGAAAAGTATCTGCTCGTCGGCATGACGGGGGAGGACAACGTCGCGGTCGTCGATTGGCACACGCAAAAGATCGTCAAGCGGATTCAGACGGGCAAGGGCGCGCACAACTTCCGCTCGCTCGACGACGGTACGCACGTTGCCGTGAGCAACCGCGTGGCCAGCACGATCAGTATCATCGACGAAAACACGCTGACGAACGTCGGCGACATCACGGGCCTCATGCCCGGCCCCGACGATATGGAGCTGACCGCCGACAAGCGCTTTATGTGGGTCACGTTCCGCTTCGCCAAGCGTGTCGGCATTATCGACATGACCACGCGCAAGCTCGTCAAGACGATTGCCGTGGGCCGATCGCCGCACGGCATCTTCTTCGACGACCGCGCGCCGGTGACGGCTGCGAACGGCGCGTAACGGGGGCGTGCATGTTGCATTCGATCGTATCGATGCTCGATGGGATGGTTTCCTCGTTGCAAACCTTGATTTACATCGATCTCATCCAGCCGCTGCTGTTCAAGTTCGGCTGGATGGATTACGACGAGGACACCTACGATGCGCTGTATCCCGTCATCGTCGGGATTTTTACGATCGTCGCGATGTTTGCGCTGCTGCGGCCTCTCGAAGCGTGGCGGCCGCTCGAGCGATGGACGAATCGCAAGAGCGTGCGCGTCGACGTGTTCTACACGTGGCTCTCCAAGCTCGGGCTGTTCAACCTATTTTTTTTCGTCGCCTTTAAGCCGCTGTTCGACCAAGGGCAAGTATGGCTGCGCTACCACGGCATCGCGAACATCAATCTTGACATGCTGTGGCCCGGCGTAACCACGCGGCCGCTCGTCGCGTTCGCGTTCTACCTCGTCGTGCTCGATTTCGCGGGCTACTGGTATCACCGGTGGCAGCATCGGATCGGGCTCTGGTGGGAACTGCATGCCGTGCATCACAGCCAGCAGCAGTTGTCGCTGTGGAGCGACGATCGCAATCATTTGCTCGACGACGTCGTGCAAGCGGGCTTCTTCGCGGCGATCGCGATCGCGATCGGCATTGCGCCCACGCAGTTCGTCGTGCTGACCGCCGTCACGAATTTCGCGCAAAGTGTGCAGCACGCAAACGCGCGTCTGCCGTTCGGACCCCTGCTCGAGCGGTTGATCGTCAGCCCCACGTTCCATCGGCGGCACCATGCGATGGGCTACGGCCACGAGGGAACGGCGTACGGGTGCAATTTCGGCGTGCTGTTTCCCTGGTGGGATATGCTGTTCAGGACCGCGTCGTGGAATCGCGAGATCGAACCGACCGGCATCCGTCAGCAACTCGAAGGTGAATCGTATGGAGAGGGATTCGTCGCGCAACACTGGCTGGCTTTCGTGCGCATCGCGCGGCGGCTCGGCCTGCGGCGTTCGGGCGGCGGCGGAGCGTCCATGGCTTGACGGGGCGCGCGCATGAGGGATTTCCTGCGCGCGCTGGCCAAAGCGTCGGCCAGCGCATTTCACCCGCGCATGCTTTGGCTCACGTTTATGCCGTTCGTCGTTGCGGCGGTGGGATGGGGGGCGTTTTTCTGGTTCATGTGGCAGCCGCTCGTGGGCACGGCGCACATGTGGCTCGCGGCCTCCTGGTTCGGCGCAACGCTCGACCGCGCCTTTGGCTGGGTGGGCTTGGCTTCTCTACACGCGGCGCTCGCGCCGTTTGTCGTCATTGCACTGTCGATCCCGCTCATTGTCACGACGGTGCTGCTTCTCATCGCCACCATTTCGATGCCGCTCGTGGTGCGCCACTTGTCCCTGCGACGCTTTGCCGATCTCGAGCAGCGGCGGGGCGGATCGTGGTACGGCTCGCTCGCGCATTCGCTCGTGACGACGCTCGTATGCCTTGTGTTGTTCGTGGTGACGCTGCCGTTGTGGCTGTTTCCGCCGCTATTCGCCGTGATCCCGCCGCTGCTATGGGGTTGGCTGACTTACCGCGTCATGACTTACGATGCGCTCGCGCTGCACGCGAGCCGTGCCGAGCGCCGCGCGCTGATCAGGCGCCATCGCGCGCCGCTGCTCGCGATCGGGGTGGCCACCGGCCTCATGGGAACCGTGCCGACCCTCATTTGGGCTTGGTCCGTTTGGCTCGTCGTGCTGTTTCCGGTGATCACCGCCGCCACGATTTGGATCTATGCGTTTATCCTCGTGTTTTCGGCGCTATGGTTCGGTCATTACTGCCTGGACGCGTTGCAGCGCCTGCGCGCCGAAGAGGCGCTTCCATCCACGTGAGGGCGGTTTATGGCATTTGGCGCGATCATCATCGGAGACGAAATCCTGTCGGGCCGGCGTGTCGACAAGCACCTGCCTAAGGTCATCGAATTGCTGAGCGCACGAGGCCTCGCGCTCGGCTGGGCGGAGTACGTCGGCGACGATCCCGAGCGCATCACGGCGACTTTGAGGCGCACGTTCGCATCCGGCGACGTCGTCTTCTCGACGGGCGGAATCGGCGCGACCCCCGACGATCACACGCGCCAATGTGCGGCGCAGGCCTTTGGCGTCCCTTTGGAACTGCATCCGGAAGCCGCCGACCTCATCCGCTCCCGCATTCGGGAGATGCAGGCCGCGTCAGGTGCGGCCGTCGCGACCCAGCCGCTGGATTTCGATTCGCCCGAGAATCGCCACCGCATGAACATGGGTGTGTTTCCGCGCGGCGCGACGATCATCCCGAACGGCTACAACAAGATTCCGGGTTTTTCGGTGGGCGATCATCATTTCGTGCCGGGCTTTCCGGTCATGGCATGGCCGATGATCGAGTGGGTGCTCGATACCAAGTATGCGCATCTTCATCACGTCGTCGCGCATGCGGAACGCTCGCTTTATGTGTTCGAGCTGATGGAATCGACGCTGACGCCGCTCATGGAAAAGATCGAAGCCGATTTCCCGGGCGTGCGCGTGTTCAGCCTGCCGAGTGTCGGCGACGCCGAACGCGGTGGCGTCTTCGCGCGGCGGCATATCGATCTAGGCGTCAAGGGTGAGCCCGAGGCCGTGGCCGCCGCATTCGTCAAGCTCAGAGAGGGCGTGCATCTGCTCGGTGGCGATATCGTCGAGCCGGAGGCGAGGTGAGGCTTGTCCAGGCTTTGATCTAAGCCCCCATCCAAGGCAATCCGCGGAAGCACCATCCCGTGACCGTCTTGCGGTGGCCGTGGCCATCCTTGTCGCCCTCGAATCCCTCGAGCAGATCGTAGGCCTTGTCGAAACCGGCTTGCGCAGCCGCCACGGCTGCCAATTTCGAGCGCGCCGCACTGCGGCACAGGAACAGCACGGGCGTGTCCTTCGAGGGCAGCGCCTGTTTCAGTTGTTCGACGAATTCCGCATTAGGCACGCCGCCCGGGTAGCGCGTCCATTCGATGTGCAGATACTGCCCGTCGCCGACAAGGGGCCGGCCCACCCAATCGAGTTCGGCGCGCGTCCGTACGTCGACGAGACGCGCACGCGGATCGAGCTGCAAAAGCTCGAACGCTTCATCCGGCGAAACCGCACCCGCATAGGGCAGTTGATGTTCAGCGCGGCGCGCGCCGGCTTGCGAGAGGATTTGCTTCAGTGAACTCATCGCCGTGGTCTCCTGAATTCGTAAAGGGACATTCTAGCCCCGTCGAGGACGGATGCCGCGCCTCGATACGGTGCGCTCGCGCCCTGCGAGCCGATGCGCCAAAAATGTGCATTTCGAGAGCCAATGCACCACAATAGGAGGCTCCCGCCGGCGAAGGGGAGCCACAGTGCACCATGAATGTGCCAACCGCCGCGCCCGAATTCGGTGCAGGGGGTAGGGCGCGGCGAGGCCCCGAACAGCATGGCGTGCGGCTGTAGATGCCCGCGCCCCCTCGTACGGCGGGCACGCGCATCACCTGGCACAGAAGCTGCTTTTTACCGCGGCGATCGCTTGCAACACCGGCTTTGGACTCAAGAAGGCGCGAGCGCCGAAGCTCGAAAGAAGCGAAGAACCGCCGAACTTATTAAATGGAGAAAAGGATATGAGTAAATCCGTGGCCGACGTCATGCAACTCGTCAAGGACGAGGACGTCAAGTTTGTCGACTTTCGCTTCACCGATACGCGCGGCAAGGAGCAGCACG